>JBDTUG010000486.1:0-2510 GCA_040007855.1 Caldimonas sp. | reverse complement strand
ACGCCGACGCCGGCACCCGGACCCGGGCCCGCGCCCGCACCCACGCTCAACGCGGCGGCGCCGCGGTCCCCTGGGCCCGGCACCGCCCCGGTCGTGCCGCCGCCGGCGAGTGCCATCGCCGCCCGGGCCAACGAGAGCAAGCCGGCGGCGGCGCTCGCGCCCCGGCCGGGGCTTCGGCCTGCGCCGGCCGAGCCGCCACGCCGCGCCGCTCCCCTGCCCGAACCTGCACCCCCGGTCCGCAATGCCGCACGCAGCGGGCCCGACTGCGCCGACGAGGCGCGCCGCGGCAACGCGCGCTGCCAGGTCGTGCTCGGCAACCTCTATCGGAGCGGCGGCAACGGCGTGGCGCGCGACCCGGCGGAAGCCTCGCGCTGGTACCGAAAGGCTGCCGAGCAGGGCCATGCCCCCGGGCAGTACGAAATGGGCACGATGTTCGACGCCGGCCTCGGCGTGCCGAGGGACGTGGTGCAGGCCGTCGCCTGGTACCGCAAGGCCGCCGAGCAGGGTCACGCCGCGGCCCAGAACCGGCTCGGCGCGGCCTACGAGGCGGGCAGCACCGGGCCGGCGAACCCGGTGCTGGCGGCGGACTGGTTCCGCAAGGCGGCCGACCAGGGTCAGGCCGGCGGACAGGCCAACCTCGGCCGCCTCTACCTGCGCGGCCGCGGCGTCTTCAAGGACACGACCAAAGCCGCCGAGTGGCTGCAGAAGGCGGCCGACCAGGGCGAGCCGAACGCGCTGTTCCACCTTGGCTGGATGTACGAGAAGGGCGAGGGCAAGCCGCGCGACCTCGAACGCGCCGCCCGCCTCTACCGCGAGGCCCTGGCCAGCTCGGCCCTGGCCGATCGCAGCCGTGCCGCAGCCCGCGCGTTTCTGGCGACCCGGCGGTAAGGAGAGCAGCCGCGGGGCCGGCGCGCCCTCTGTCCTCCCCGGCGTCGGCAGCCCCTCGCGCAGCAGGTGCGGCGGCCCGGTCCAGGCGCGCGATTGGCGGATACTGGCGCCCCTGTCCCGGCTCGGGACGCGAGGAACCGTCATGGGCGCCACCGAAGCTTTCGCCAGCACCGCCGAGATCGGCCACTTCGTGAACGGGCGGCGCGCCGCCGGCACCAGCGGCCGGCGCCAGCCGGTCTTCAATCCGGCCACCGGTGCGGTCGCCCGCCAGGTCACGCTGGCGTCTCCCGCCGAGGTCGATGGCGCGGTCGCCGCGGCAAAGGCGGCATTCCCGGCCTGGGCCGACACGCCGCCGCTGCGCCGGGCGCGCGTCCTCAACGCCTTTCTCGGCCTCCTGAACCAGCACCGCGACACGCTCGCGGCGATGATCACTTCCGAGCACGGCAAGGTGTTCAGCGACGCGCAGGGCGAGGTCACGCGCGGCATCGACATCGTCGAGTTCGCCTGCGGCATCCCGCAGCTGCTCAAGGGCGACTACACCGAGCAGGTATCGACCGGCATCGACAACTGGACGGTGCGCCAGCCGCTCGGCGTGGTCGCCGGGATCACGCCGTTCAACTTCCCGTGCATGGTGCCGATGTGGATGTTCCCGGTGGCGATCGCCTGCGGCAACAGCTTCATCCTCAAGCCGAGCGAGCGCGACCCCTCCGCCTCGATCTTCATGGCCGAGCTGCTCGAGCAGGCGGGCCTGCCGGCCGGCGTGTTCAGCGTCGTTCAGGGCGACAAGGTCGCGGTCGACGCGCTGCTCGCCCACCCCGACGTCAAGGCGATCAGCTTCGTCGGCTCGACGCCGATCGCCCGCTACCTGTACGAGACCGGGGCCCGGCACGGCAAGCGGGTGCAGGCGCTCGGCGGTGCCAAGAACCACATGGTCGTGATGCCCGACGCCAACCTCGAGCAGACCGTCGACGCGCTGGTCGGCTCGGCCTACGGCTCGGCCGGCGAGCGCTGCATGGCGATCTCGGTGGCGGTGCTGGTCGGCGACGTCGCCGACCGGCTGGTGCCGCTGCTCGCCGAGCGGGCGACCCGGCTGGTCGTCAAGAACGGCATGGAGGGCGACGCCGAGATGGGGCCGCTGGTGACCAGGGAAGCGCTGCACCGGGTCGAGTCGTACATCGCCTCCGGCGTCGCCGACGGCGCCACCCTGGCCGCCGACGGCCGCGGCCATTCGGTGGCCGGCCACGAGCAGGGCTTCTTCACCGGCGGCACGCTGTTCGACCACGTCACGCCGACGATGAAGATCTACCGCGAGGAGATCTTCGGCCCGGTGCTGTCGTGCATCCGCGTGCCCGACTTCGAGGCGGCCCTGCAACTCGTCAACACCCACGAGTTCGGCAACGGCGTCGCCTGCTTCACCAGCGACGGCAACGTCGCCCGCGAGTTCGCCCGGCGGGTCGAGATCGGCATGGTCGGCATCAACGTGCCGATCCCGGTGCCGATGGCCTGGCACGGCTTCGGCGGCTGGAAGTCGAGCCTGTTCGGGGACATCAATATCTACGGCGAAGAAGGCGTGCGCTTCTACACCCGGCAGAAGAGCGTGATGCAGCGCTGGCCGGCATCGA
>JBDTUG010000485.1:0-2526 GCA_040007855.1 Caldimonas sp. | reverse complement strand
ACGACACGGTGCAGTCGCTGCTGCTCTCGGGCTGCTTCATGGCGCGCCGCCGGGTGCTCGTCGTCACGCCCTATTTCATTCCCGACGCCACCCTGCTGATGGCGCTGACGCTGGCGGCGCGCCGCGGCGTGCTGATCGACATCGGCCTGCCGCGCCGCTCCAACCATCGCCTGGCCGACGTCGCCCGGCATCGTCCGCTGCGTGACCTGGCGGCCGCGGGTGCACGCATCTGGTTCGAGCCGTTCATGCAGCATGCCAAGGCGGTCGTGATCGACGACCAGCTCGCCCTCGTGGGCTCGGCCAACCTCGACCTGCGCAGCCTGTTTCTGAACTACGAGCTGATGATCGCGTTCTACGAGCCCGCCGACGTGCGGCGATTCGCCGTCTGGATCGAGCACGAGCGCAAGTTCGGCGAACGCTTCGAGCCGAAGGAGCCCGGCCTGATCCGCGACCTGTCGGAGGGCCTGTTGCTCTGGCTCGCATTCCAGCTCTAGCAGCTAGCTACTAGCAAAGCTAGGGCCCTGGCGACGCAGATCAGACGTGCAGGTACTGCAGCACCACGAGCGCGAGTGGCACCGCGACCAGGTACGGCCAGCCCTGCGCCTGCACGACGTAGGCGCAGTAGGCGCCGATCATCACCGGCTCGCCATGCGCGAGATCGAGCACGCCCAGCAGGCCAATCACGACGGCGAGGCCGAGCGTCGGGATCGCCAGCGAGGCGATCCCGTACAGCGCGTTCAGCGCCTGGGCGACGAGGACGGGCTCGTCGCGATGTTCGCCTCTCGGGTGGCGCTGTCGTGCGAGCCGATGAACAGGTCGACCTTGTCCTCGAGGATCAGGCGCACCGCCGGCTTCGCCGTCTCCGCGGGCGCGCCGCCGGCGTCGGTGAAGATCAGCTTGACCTGCCTGCCCATGATGCCGCCGGCCTTGCTGATCCCGGGCGGGCTCCTGCGCGGCCAGCGGCGGCGGGCTGTGGCGACTTCCGGAGTCAGCCGAGCGACTTCAGCGCGGCGTTGACGATCGCGGCGGCGTCGACCTCGAAGTGGGCGCGCAGCGCGGCGCGGGTGTCGCTCCGGCCGAAGCCGTCGGTGCCGAGCGTGACGCAGCGCCGGCCGGGCGGCAGGAAGGCGCGGATCTGCTCGGGGACGGCGCGCACGTAGTCGGTGGCGATGACGATCGGCCCACGCGTGGCCGCCAGCTGCTCGCCGACGTAGCTGCGCAGCACGCTGGTGGCGCCGTGCCGCCAGGCGGTCTCGGCGGCGACGCCGGCGCGGGCCAGCTCGCTGAAGCTGGTGACGCTCCACAGGTCGGCAGCGACGCCGTGCTCGGCCTCGAGGAGTGCCGCCGCCTTGATCGCTTCGCCGAGCATCGCGCCGGAGGCGAGCAGCTGGACGCGCCGGCCACTCGCCGAGGCGCAGGCGCGAAACCGGTACATGCCGCGCAGCACGCCCTCGCGCGCTTCGGCCGGCAGCGACGGCTGGGCGAGGTTCTCGTTCATCGCCGTCACGTAGTAGAAGACATCCTTCTGCTCGACCAGCATTTCGCGCATGCCGTGGTCGAGGATGACCGCGAGCTCGCCGGCGGTGGCCGGGTCCCAGGCCTTGCAGTTCGGCACGGTGGCGGCCACCAGGTGGCTGCTGCCGTCCTGGTGCTGCAGGCCTTCGCCGCCGAGGGTCGTGCGGCCGGCGGTCGCGCCGATCAGGAAGCCCCGCGCGCGCTGGTCGGCAGCCGCCCAGATCAGGTCGCCGACCCGCTGGAAGCCGAACATCGAGTAGTAGATGTAGAACGGCAGCATTGCCAGGCCGTGGTTCGAGTACGACGTGGCGGCCGCCGTCCACGACGAGATCGCGCCTGCCTCGGTGATGCCCTCCTCGAGGATCTGCCCGCTCCTGTCTTCGCGGTAGTAGAGCATCGAGCCCGAGTCCTCGGGCTGGTAGAGCTGGCCGAAGGGCGCGTAGATGCCGACCTGGCGGAACAGGCTCGCCATGCCGAAGGTGCGCGCCTCGTCGGCGACGATGGGCACCACGCGCGGGCCGAGCGTCTCGTCCTTCATCAGGTTGCCGAGGATGCGCACGAAGGCCATCGTCGTGCTCATCTCCTTGCCATCGGCGTTGATCGCGAAGGCGGCGGTGGCTTCGAGAGAAGGCACGGCCAGCGGCGCGCAGTCGCTGCGCCGCGCCGGCAGGAACCCGCCGAGCGCCTGGCGGCGGCTCATCAAATATTTCAGCTCGGCGCTGTCGTCGGCCGGTTTGTAGAAGGCGAGCGAGTCGGTGTCGGCATCGCTCATCGGCAACGCGAAGCGGTCTCGAAAGGCGCGCAGGTCGGGGCTGTCCATCTTCTTCGACGAATGGGTGGTCATGCGGCCCTGCGAGCCACCACCCATCGCGTAGCCCTTCATCGTCTTGGCGAGCACGACGGTCGGCTGGCCCTCGTGCGCGGCGGCGACGGCGAAGGCCGCGTGGATCTTGATGGCGTCGTGGCCGCCGCGGCGCAGGCGATCGATGTCCTCGTCGCGCAGGTCGGCGA
>JBDTUG010000484.1:0-2551 GCA_040007855.1 Caldimonas sp. | reverse complement strand
CGCGGGCGGCGCCAGCCCTTCCGCGGCCGGCAGCGCGCCGCCCGCCCCGGCCGGCGGCGCCGGTGGCGGCGTGTTCGGCGGGCTGAAGGACGTGCTGTTCGGCTCGACCGGGCCGCGCGGCGGCCGCCACGAAGGGCTCGCCGAATCGGCAGCCCGCTCGGCGGTGCGCTCGATCGGCTCGAGCGTCGGCCGCGAGATCATCCGTGGCGTGCTGGGGTCGATCCTCGGCGGCGGCTCGAAGCGACGCTGAGCCGCGCGTCGGGCGCCCGCCTCAGAAGCGCGTCGTCAACTCGGTCAGCCAGTCGGGCGAGCGATCGAGCAGCCAGGCCTCGAGCGACTTGTCGAGCCCCGTGAGAACCAGCAGGCCGGCCCCGACCAACAGCACGCCCAGCACGCGCCGGATCGTCTCTGCCGCGGCCAGCCAGCCGGGCCGCGAGCTGAGCCGGAACCGCTGCGTGAGCGTGCCGATCGCCACCAGCGGCGTCGCCGCGCCGAGACCGAACACGAGCATCAGCGCCGCCACCTGGCCGAGCTGCGTACCTTGCGAAGCAAGCGTGCTCGCGGCGCCGAGCGTCGGGCCGACGCAGGGCGTCCAGACCACGCCGAGGAGCAGGCCGACGGCGAACTGGCCGGTCCAGCCTCTGCCCTCGACCCGGGCGAGCGCCCGATCGCCGCCGCTGGCGAAGCGCGCGGTCGCCGCCGCGAAAGCACGCTGCAATGCCGGCACCGCCATCACCGCACCGAATGCCACCAGGAGCATGCCGACGCCGACGCGCAGCACGGCGCTGTCGACCCCGAGAGACGCCCCCAGCGTCGCGATGAAGATGCCGATCGCCGCGAACGAGAGCGCCAGCCCTGCCGCCAGCGCCCAGAGCCCGAAGCGGTGCCGGGCGAGCGCGGCGGCAACGAGGATCGGCAGGATGGGAACGACGCAGGGCGAGAGCGTCGACAGCGCGCCAGCGGCGTAGCCGAGCGCGTAGGTCGAGGGACCGAAACCGATCAGAGTGCCTTGTCGAACAGGCCGGCGATGGCGTCGCGGTTCGTCTGTCCGGTCGAACGGCCCACTTCCTTGCCCCCCTTGAAGACGACGAAGGTGCTCTGCTGCGTCACGCGGAGCTGCTGCTTGAGCGCCGCCTCGGTGTCGTAGTCGGCGGCGAAGAGGGTCAGCTCCTTGCGCTTCGGCTCGGCAAGCAGGGCGTCGACGATCGGCTTCTGCGCCTTGCAGGTCGGGCACCAGGATGCCTTGAAGTCGACCACGACCGGCTTGCCGGCCGCCACGGCGGCTTCGAAGGCGGCCTTGGAGTACGGCAACTCGGCGGCACCGACGCCGAGGCAGAACGCGAGCCCGGCGCCCAGCGAAGCGATCGTGCGAAACGTGAAACGGGTATTCATCTCAGATGCCTCCATACCACTCGTAGCCTTCGTCTTCCCAGTAGCCGCCCTTGCCGCCCCGGATCTGGGCGAAGCTCTCGACCAGCTCGATCGCGCGCACGTACTTGGCCTGCTTGTAGCCGAGCTGGCGCTCGACCCGGCAGCGCAGCGGCGCGCCGTTGAGCACCGGCAGGGCCTTGTCGTTGAGGTCGTAGGCGAGGATCGTCTGGGCGTGGTGCGCCTCGTCGAGGTCGATGCTTTCGTAGTAGCGCGAGTCGCGCCCGTCGAGGGTCGCGCCTTCCATCGAGTCGAAGCAGCGGAAGACGACGAACTTCGCTTGCGGCAGCGGCCTGGCGGCGTCGAGCAGCAAACCGAGCGGGACGCCCTTCCATTTGCCGATGCAACTCCAGCCCTCGACGCAGTCGTGGCGCGTGATCTGGGTCCGCGACGGCATCGCGCGCAGCTGCGCGAGCGAGTAGTCGGCCGGCTGGGCAACCAGACCGCCGACCTTCAGCCGGTAGTCGGCGAAGCCGGCCTGGCGCAGCGCCTGGTAGTCGGCGTCGCGCGGGTCGAGCGTGCCGTTGCCGCGAAAGACCGGTGCCACATCGGCCGGGCTGAACTCCTGAGCCAGCGCCGAGCGCGGTGCGACCAGCTTGCCGGCGGCGTGGCTGAGGTTCTGCGCGCTCTTCAGCGTGTCGACGAAGGCCTGGTTGTTCGACAGCCGGTCGCAGCCGGTCAGCATGGCGGCGCCGGCCGCAGCGACTGCCCCGCGCAGCAGGTGCCGGCGGTCGCGCTGGCGGGCCCGCATCAGGGTGAAGGTCGCGCTCACTGGAGCACCTTCGTGCTGCGCACTCCGGTATTCGCCCTTGGGGCGGCCCGGCGGGCTCATGGCCGTGCCTCTTCTTTCGCGTGATCGGCAGGCACCTTGTACCAGCCGGTGAACATCGAGCGCATCTCGTTCCAGACACCGGCGACGATGACCTCGAACACGTGCACCAGCACGAACAGCACCAAGCCCATCGCGGCGAGGAAATGCAGCGAGCGCGCCGACTGGCGGCCGCCGAGCAGATCGACCCAGCCGGTGAACACCGCGTCGAGGCGCGGCGACATCGCCAGGCCGGCGATCACCACCAGCGGCAGCAGGCCGAAGATGACGATCAGGTAGGCGAGGCTCTGCAGC
>JBDTUG010000483.1:0-2555 GCA_040007855.1 Caldimonas sp. | reverse complement strand
GCTCAACCTGGGCATCGGCCAGCAGACGCCGCCGGTGGCGAGCGTGCTGATGGCCGCGTGCTCGATCGCCAAGGCCGACATGTGGAAGGTGACCCGCATCAACCTGCCGTTCATCGGCGTGCTGCTGGCGACGCTGCTGCTAGTGACCTACGTGCCGGCGGTGCCGATGGCCCTGGTCGGCTTCTTCTACGGCTGAGCGCGGCGCTCAGTCGTACTTGCGCGTGTCCTCGATCACCTTGCCGTCGTTCGGCAGGCTGCCCCGGGGACGGATCGCCACGGCGCCGCGCAGCTTGGTCACCTCGCGGATCGTCTCGGCGATCTTTTCGGCCAGGCCCTCGGGGGTAGCGCCCTCGACCTCGACCTCGAGGCTCATCCGGTCGGAGGCAGCCTCGCCGCTCACCACCAGGCGCGCCTTCTTCACCTCGGGATGCCGGCGCGCGATCTCGGCGACCTGCGGCGGATGGACGAACATGCCGCGCACCTTGGCCGACTGGTCGGCACGGCCGAGCCAGCCGCGGATGCGCTGGTTGGTGCGGCCGGTCGGGCAGCGCCCGGGCAGCACGGCCGAGAGATCGCCGGTGCCGAATCGGATCAGGGGGTAGTCGGGATTGAGCGTCGTCACGACGAGCTCTCCGACTTCGCCCTCGGCGACCGGATCGCCGGTGCCCGGCCGGACGATCTCGACGATCACGCCTTCGTCGACGACCAGCCCCTCGCGTGCCTCGGTTTCGTAGGCTACGAGGCCGAGGTCCGCGGTGCCGTAGCTCTGGTAGCCGCGGATGCCGCGCGCTTCCAGCCAGTCGCGCAGCGCCGCCGGGAACGCCTCGCCGCCGAGCGAGGCCTTCTTCAGCGACGGCAGGGCAATGCCCGACTCGTCGGCCTTCTCGAGCAGGATGCGCAGGAAGCTGGGCGTGCCGACATAGGCGTCGGGTCGCAACGCGGCCATCGCCTGCAGCTGCTGCTCGGTCTGGCCGGTGCCCGCGGGGAACACGGTGCAGCCGATCGCCACGGCGCCGCTGTCCATCATCGCCCCGGCCGGGGTGAAGTGGTAGCTGAAAGTGTTGTGCACCAGGTCGCCGGCGCGAAAGCCGGCGGCGAAGAGGGCGCGCCCCATGCGCCAGTAGTCGGGCCGCGCGCTCTCGGGCTCGTGGATCGGCCCGGGCGAGGCGAAGACCCGCGCCGCGCGTCGCGCCGGGGGCCGGGCGGCGCCCCAGCCGATCGCGGCGAAGCCGCCGAAGGGATCGTTCGCCAGCGCGGCGTGTTGCCGTTCGTGCAGTTCGTGCTTGCGCAGCACCGGCAGCGCGGCGAGCGCGGCGCGGCTGTCGACCTTCGCCGCCACCACGCCGGCGAAGCGCTCGGCGCCGGCCGGCGCGTTCGCCTGCGCGTTCGCGATCTGCGCCGCGAGCGCGGCCCGCAGGGCGGCCTCGCGTTGCACGGGATCGCGCGCTTCCAGCGCGTCGAAATGCTCGCTCACGGCATCGGTCCGGCTCACTCGTCGTCGAAGCGGCGCGCGCGCAGCTTCGCGTCCTCGACCAGCTTGCGCTGCTCGGCGGCCGCCGCCAGGGGATAGCGATCGAATCCGGCGCCGCCCGGCTTCTTCAGGTCGGCGAACAGGGCGCCGTCCTCGACATGGAAGTGGACGAAGGCGTCGTTGCGGCCGTAGAAGATGCCCGGAGACTTCTCCTTCACGCCCTTGATCTCGCGCAGCTGGCGCAGCAGCGGCGCGAGCGGCTTCAGGGATTCGGCGTCGGCGCGGGCCATGGGCCGTCTTCTTCAGGACAGCCAGCGCTTGCGGCGCTTGTAGCTCTTCACGTCGCGGTAGCTCTTGCGTTCGCCCGATCCGGCGCCGGTGCCGAGGTAGAACTCGCGCACGTCCTCGTTCTCGCGCAGCATCGACGCGGCGCCGTCCATGACGACCCGGCCGCTCTCGAGGATGTAGCCGTAGTCGGCGTAGCGCAGCGCCATGTTGGTGTTCTGCTCGGCGAGAAGGAATGTGACGCCTTCCTTCTGGTTCAGGTCCTTGACGATCTCGAACACCTCTTCGACGATCTGCGGCGCCAGCCCCATCGACGGCTCGTCGAGCAGCACCATCTTCGGGTTGGCCATCAGCGCCCGGCCGATCGCGCACATCTGCTGCTCGCCGCCCGAGGTGTAGGCGGCCTGCGAGCCGCGCCGGTCCTTGAGCCGCGGGAAGTAGCGGTAGACCTTCTCGAGCGTGGCCGTGATCGACGCCTTTCCATCCTTGCGCGTGTAGGCACCGGTCAGCAGGTTCTCCTCGATCGTCAGGTGAGCGAAGCAGTGCCGCCCTTCCATCACCTGGATCACGCCCCGCTCGACCATGTCGGAGGTGCTGAGACGCTCGATCCGCTCGCCGCGCAGCTCGATCGAGCCCTTGGTCACCTCGCCGCGCTCGGCCCTCAGCAGGTTGCTCACCGCCCGCAGCGTCGTCGTCTTGCCCGCCCCGTTGCCGCCGAGCAGCGCCACGACCTTGCCTTCGGGTACCTGCAGCGACACGCCCTTCAGCACCAGGATGACGTGCGAATAGATGACCTCGA
>JBDTUG010000482.1:0-2563 GCA_040007855.1 Caldimonas sp. | reverse complement strand
CCGCCTCGCTGTTCTTCGTGCCCGACGTGTTCGGCATCAGCATCATCCAGGGCCGCCTGCAGGACATGAACGGCGTGCCGGTGGTCGGCATCTGCGAGACGCCGTTCACCGGCACCAACGAGCTCGCCAAGCGCCTGAGCGACGTGGTGCTGGCGTCGCTGATCCTGATCCTCATCTCACCGCTGCTGATCGCCATCGCGATCGGCGTCAAGCTCAGCTCGCCGGGGCCGGTGATCTTCCGGCAGCGCCGCAACGGACTCGACGGCGGCGAGATCGTGGTCTACAAGTTCCGCTCGATGACCACCCAGGACGACGGCGAGGTCGTCCCCCAGGCGACCCGCAACGATCCGCGCATCACCCGCTTCGGCGCCTTTCTCCGGCGCACGTCGTTCGACGAGCTGCCGCAGTTCTTCAACGTCCTGCAGGGCAGCATGAGCATCGTCGGCCCGCGGCCGCACGCGGTGACGCACAACGAGCAGTACCGGCAGATCATCAAGGCCTACATGGTCCGCCACAAGGTCAAGCCCGGCATTACCGGCTGGGCGCAGGTCAACGGACAGCGCGGCGAAACCGACACGATCGAGAAGATGCGGATCCGCGTCGAATACGATCTGGAGTACCTGCGCAACTGGTCGCTCGCGCTCGACCTGAGGATCATCGCGGGGACGATCCGCCTGGTCTTCTTCGACCGCTATGCGTACTGAGCGGCGGCGCCTCGCGCAGGCGCGCCGGCATGACAACACGCAATCACGGAGGGACACCATGAACCAGACAACCCCGCGGCCGGCGCGCGCGGCGCCGGGCGCCGCCGCAGTCCTGCTCGCCTTGGCCGGCGCGTCGGCGCATGCCCAGACGGCCGACACCGGCACCCGGCCGACCGACACGGCCGCAGCGCCGTCGCCCTACTACCTCGGCGCGAGCCAGGGATTCACGCACGACTCGAACGTTTACCGTATCCCGTCGGGCGCCGGCGACAACTACTCGAGCACCAGCCTGCTTGCCGGCTTCGACCAGCGGATCAGCCGGCAGCGCGTGTTCGGGACCGCCGGCGTCAGCCTGAATCGCTACCAGGACGAGAAGACGCTCGACAACACGAGCTACGACCTCGCCGCCGGCCTGGTCTGGGAGACGCTCTACAACCTCTCCGGCACCGTCGACGCGACGCTCGACCGGCATCTTTCCGCCCCCGCCGCCACGGTCGGCCTGCCGCCCGCTACCCGCAACCTGGCGGAGCGGAAGTCGGTCAACGGCGTCGCCCGCTGGGGCGGCGTGTCGCTGTTCACCCTCGAAGGAACGCTAGGCTACTCGGCGCTCGACTACTCCGCGCCCGAATACGTCAGCTCCGAGTCGAGGCAGGAGAACGGCGGCCTGGGGCTGTACTACCACCCGAGCGCGCCGCTGCGCCTGGGCGTCGCCGTCCGTTTCGACCGCACGCGCACGCCGCAGGCCTTCCTGCAGCCCGACGGCACCTACCTGCCGAACCAGACGCAGGGCAGGCACCTCGACCTCCTGGCCAGCTACGAGTTGGACGATCGCCTCGAAGTCGGCGGCCGCCTCAGCTACACCCGCCAGACCAACTCAAGCGCCGGCAGCGACGCCGACTTCTCCGGCGTCACCGGCATCCTGCGGCTGGCCTATCGACCGACTGCCCGGCTCGCCCTCAACGCGGTCGCCTCGCGCCGGCCCGGCTTCGATTCCGGCCGGTACGGATCGGGGTTCCTCGCAGGCGACACTCCGCCCGGCACGACCCCGTCGCCGGCCGCCACCGCGACCAGCGGCCTCTACGAGAACAACCGGTTGACCAACTCGCTCGACCTGGGCGCCCGGTTCGAGGCGACCGCGAAGATCAACGTCAGTGCCGGCCTGAACTGGTCGCGGGCGCGGATCGCCTCGACCCTGACCGCCGGCGGCGTGGTCGGGACGGCCGCCGTCGTCGACGAGTTCCACACATTCACGCTCGGCGCGACCTACGCGATCGCCCGCCCCTGGCTGCTCGGCTGCGACCTGTCGCATGACAAGCGCGACGTCTCCGGCGCCGTCGCCTACAGCTACAAGGCCACCAGCATCGGCTGCTCGGCGCGGTTCACGTGGCGATGACCTCCGCCGGCGGATCGGCGCAGCCGACCATCGCCGTGATCGGCCTCGGCTACGTCGGCCTGCCGCTGGTCGTCGAGTTCGGCAAGCATGCGCGGACGATCGGCTTCGACATCCTGGCTGACAAGGTGGCGAAGTGCCGCGCCGGCACCGACCCCTCGCGCGAGATCCCCGACGCCGACATGGCGCTGGCCGTGCACGCCGAGTACACCAGCGACGCCGCCCGGCTCGGCGCGGCCGACATCGTGCTGATCGCCGTGCCCACACCGGTCGACGGCGCGCACATTCCCGACTTCGGCCCGCTGCTCGGCGCCAGCCGCAGCCTCGGCCCGCACCTCAAGCGCGGCGCCACCGTCGTCTACGAATCGACCGTGTACCCCGGCGCGACCGAGGAGGTGTGCATCCCGGCGCTCGAAGCCACCTCGGGCATGCAATGGAAGGAAGGCTTCTTCGTCGGCTACAGCCCCGA
>JBDTUG010000481.1:0-2577 GCA_040007855.1 Caldimonas sp. | reverse complement strand
AGATCTGCGACTTCATCGCGAAGGCGTGGCTGCGCTCCTGCATGATCGACGAGCCCTCGCCGTAATCCTCGCCGACGATCACCAGCGCGCCGCCGGTGACGCCGCCCGAGGACAGGTTGGCGAGCGCGTCGGAGGCGACATTGACGCCGACCGGCCCCTTGAAGGTGACCGCGCCGCGCAGCGGGTAGTTGACCGAAGCCGCCAGCGTCGCCGCCGCGGTCGCCTCGCTGGCCGAGTTCTCGAAGCGGATGCCGTGCTCGGAAAGGATGTCCTGAGCGTCGGCCAGCACGTCCATCAGGTGCGAGATCGGCGCCCCCTGGTAACCGGCGACATACGCCACGCCCGACTCGAGCAGCGCCTTGGTGACCGCCAGGATGCCCTCGCCGCGGAACACCTCGCCGGCGCCGAGCCTGAGCTTCTTGACTTCCTCGACGAATGATCGCTCGGCCATGGTGTCCTCCGACATCCGCGTGGCGCGCCGTCGTCGTGTCAGTTTACGTGCCAACCCCGCCGGCCGGGGCTGTCGTCGTCGCGCCAGCGGGCGACTGGCCTGGAAGGTGCTTTTCCGGTCCGCTTGCTCGCCCGCCGGAACGGGCAGCGGGCCGCGAAACTCGAAGTAGAGTCGCAGGCGAATCCGTATCCCGTGTCCTCGCGTGGGCGGAAAGCATCCCTTCCGGCCGGCGGGGGCCGCAACGCGAAAGGTTGTTTGCATGATCCTGGAGCAGATCGCGACCGGCGGTTGCCAGTCCTACCTGGTGGGCTGCAGCGACACCTGCGCCGCGGCCCTGATCGACCCCGAGATCAGCCAGATCGACCGCTACGTCGCGCTCGCCGCGCGCAACGGCCTGCGCATCCGCTTCGTGATCGACACCCACACCCACGCGGACCACTTCTCGGCCACCCGCCAGCTGGCGCGCGAGCTCGGCGTGCCGACGGTGATGCACCGGGCCAGCCCCGCCCCGTTCGTCGACCTGCGGGTCGACGACGGCGAGACCATCGTGGTCGGCAAGCTGCGCCTGCGCGTGCTGCACACGCCCGGCCACACCGCCGATTCGATGTGCCTGGTGGTCGGCGACGCCCTGTTCAGCGGCGACACCCTGCTGATCGGCGGCACCGGCCGCACCGACCTGCCCGGGGGCGACGCCGACGCGCTCTACGACAGCCTGTTCGAGCGCGTGCTCAAGCTCGAGCCCGGACTCAAGGTCTATCCGGCGCACGACTACAAGGGCCGAAGCCACTCGACCCTCGCCGAGGAGGCGCAGAGCAACCCGCGCCTCGCCCAGCGCGACCGCGCCGCCTTCGTGGCGATGATGAAGAGCCTGGACCTCGGCATGCCGCGCCACATCACCGAGGCCCTGCGCACCAACATGAGCGGCGGCAAGACGGTGGCGCAGCTGCTCGCCGAAGCAGCTGCGGTCGTCCCCTTCATGTCGCTCGCCGAGCTGAAGACGCGCATCGAGGCGCCGCAGGACGGCCTGATCGTCCTCGACGTGCGCGAGAAGGAGGCCTACCTCGCGGGCCACGTGCCCGGCGCGCGCTCGCTGCCGCGCGGCCAGCTCGAGCTGCGCGTCAACGTCGAGCTGCCCGACCCGACCCGGCGCATCCTGGCCTGCTGCGAGCTCGGCCAGATCTCGACGCTGGCGACCGCGACCTTGCGCGGGATGGGCTTCCAGCGCGCGGTGGCGCTCGACGGCGGCATGAAGGCCTGGCGCGAGATCGGCTATCCGCTGCAGGTAGGCCCGGCCTGACGGCGCTCCGGGGAAGCGCGATTCGTCGCCGCCAGGGTTGCCCCGGGGCGCGTGCCGATTTCGACTCGGCAGATACTCGCGTCAACACCACCGGAGACACGACGATGAAGTTGCGCCCACGATTCGCCCTGGTCGGCGTTGGCCTTGCGCTCGCTGCCGGCACCCTGTTCGGCCAGGCCAGCGGCCTGACGCGCACGCTGGTCGGCCGCGCCGACGTCTCGGTGCCAGGCCGCGAAGCGGTGGTCGCCCGGGTCGAGGTCGCGCCCGGCGCGAAGGCCGGCCGGCACACCCATCCCGGCGACGAGATCAGCTACATCATCGAGGGCGAAGCCCAGCTGCTGATCGACGGCCAGCCGGCGCGCACGGTCAAGGCGGGCGAATCGTTCGTCATCCCGGCCGGCGTCGTCCACGACGCGCACAACACCGGCAGCCAGCCGATCCGCCTGGTCGGCGTCTACGTCGTCGAGAAGGGCAAGCCGCTGGCCACCCCGGCGCCCTGAGCCGGCTTGCGGCACGGCGCCTCGCCGGCGCCGCCCGGGCACGTGCGCGGCGACCCGCCGAGGGTGCCGGCCTCAGCCGATCCGCTCGGCGTCGTAGCCCTCGGCGCGCATCGCGTCGAGGATGCGCTCGATGTGCGCGGCGCCGCGCGTCTGCACCACCACTTCGATCTGCACCCGCTCGACCGAGAGCGAGGTGAAGGCGCGCTGGTGCTGCACCTCGTCGATGTTGGCGCCGAGGCTGGCGAGCAGCGCGGCGACGTCGGCGAGCGCGCCGGGCACGTCGCGCACGTCGACGCGCAGGCGCGCCAGCCGGCCCGACTTGACCATGC
>JBDTUG010000480.1:0-2581 GCA_040007855.1 Caldimonas sp. | reverse complement strand
TCGGCCGGTCGATCGAGCCCGAGCGCTGGATCGGCCAGCCTGCGCCGATGGATCGGACCCTGCTCCTGCGCCGCCTGGCCCAGGGCCACGGCAGCACCGAGAACACCGGCCTCGACGGGGTGCGCCGGATCGCCGGCTTCGCCCGCTCGCGCTCGATCCCGTGGCTGGTCTACGTCGGCATTCCGGTCGATACGGCGCTCGGCGCGGCCCACCTCCACGCGCGCGAAAGCCTGATCCTCGGGGTGATGATGCTGGCGATCGGCCTCGGTCTCGCGGCCTGGGTCGCGCGCCGGATTGCCCAGCCGCTGCGCCAGCTCAGCGCCGACGCGCGGCTGCTCGGCCAAGGCCGATTCGAGCACCGCAGCAAGGTGCGCACCGGCAGCGAGATCGGCCTGCTGGCGGACACCCTCAACCGGATGGCGGCGGCGCTCCAGGAACGGATTTCGGCGGCCCGGCGCAGCGAGGAGCGACTCACCCTTGCCCTCGAAGGATCGGACCAGTCGCTATTCGACTGGGACATCGCCAAAGGCCGCGTCTACTACAGCGCGCGCGCCTCGACCCTGCGCGGCGGTCCCGAACTGGCGTCGCAAGTGACGCCCGAAGAGATGCGCGCGTTCGTCCACCCCGACGACCTGCCCGACGTGCTGGCGCGCATGAAAGGCGCGCTCGCCGGCACCGCGCCTCTCTACGAGGCCGAATTCCGGGTCAAGCACAACGACGGCCGCTGGATCTGGCTGCGCAGCCGCGGCCGGGTCGTCGAGCGCGACGCCGCCGGCCGCGCCCTGCGCCTGGTCGGCACCGATACCGACATCACCCGGCACAAGGCCGCCGAAGACCAGCTGCGCCAGCGCGCCGAGTTCGACGCGCTGACCGGCCTGCCGAACCGCGCCCTCTTCAATGACCGGCTGGCCGGCGCGATCGAGCGGGCCCGGCGCAGCGGCAAGCCGATGGCCCTGCTGTTCCTCGACATCGACCACTTCAAGAGCATCAACGACTCGCGCGGCCACGGCGCCGGCGACGAGCTGCTGAGGATCGTCGCCGAGCGGCTGCTCGCCGCGGTGCGCAGCGTCGACACCGTGGCGCGCCTGGCCGGCGACGAGTTCACGGTCATCCTCGAAGGCCTGGCCGAGCCGGGCGACGCCGAGGCGGTGGCGCTGAAGGTGGTGCAGGCGCTGCGCCCGCCGATGCACCTGGCCGGCTCGCTGGTCCAGGTGACTACCAGCGTCGGCCTGGCGATACTCGAAGACGGCGATGCCGAACCGGCGAGCCTGCTCCAGCGTGCCGACGAAGCGCTCTACGCGGCCAAGCGCGCCGGCCGCGACCGCTACGCGAAAAGCCGGGCCGCCGCGGCCTGAGCCGACGCCGCGGCCTGAGCCGGCGCGGCGGCGCGGCGGCGCTTCAGCCCATCTGCGCCGGCTTGCCGGCGTTGAACATCCACGAGGTGCCGAAGCGGTCGACGAGCATGCCGAAGGCCTCGACCCAGAAGGTGGGGCCCATCGGCATCGTCACCTTCCCGCCCGCGGACAGCGCCGCGAACACCTGGTTCGCTTCGTCCACCGACGGGTACGAGAGCGACAGCGAATAGCCGTGCATGCCTTCGTACGGCTGGCCGGCCATCGTGTCCGACGCCATCAGACGGCGGTCGCCGAACGCGAGGCTGGCATGCATGATCCGGTCGGGCGAGCCCGCGGGCATGCCCGCGGACGGCGGCGCCTCGGCCTGCGTCATCATCATCTCGAGCTTGCCGCCGAGCGTCTTCTCGTAGAAGCGCATCGCCTCGGCGCAGTTGCCGTCGAAGAACAGGTAGGTGTCGAGCTGGCTCATGGGATCTCCTTGTTGGCTGGAAAAAGTTCGGTGGGTACGCCGGTGGAGCGGCGCGGCGGGCTCACGCCGTCCGCTTGTGCGCCGGCGCGCCCTGCATCCGCTCGAAGCCCGCGGCCGCCTTCTGCACGTCGGCAGGGAAGTCGGCCATCTCCTGGACCTGGCGGATCTCGATGACCTCGTCGGGACCGCCAGGGCAGCGCTTGGCCCACTCGATCGCTTCCTCGCGCGAGCGGACCTGGATCATCCAGTAGCCGCCCAGCACTTCCCTGGCCTCGGCGAACGGGCCGTCGGTGACCTTCGGCTTGCCGCCTGCGAAGCTGACCCGCGCGCCCATCGACGGCGGGTGCAGGCCGTCGAGGGCGAGCAGCACGCCCGCCTTCTGCAGCGCCTCGTTGTATTTCATCATCGCCGCGACCGCTTCGGCGTCGGGCAGGGTTCCCGGTGGGGCGCTCTCGTAGCCCTTCGGGATCATCAGCATCATGAATCGCATCGTCGTCGCTCCCGGACAGTGAACAGGCCCGGGGTCCCGGGCCTCTCATCACCACGACGTGCAGGCGGCGCCGGTTTCGACACCGGCACCGCCCTTTTTTGTAACCGCGTCAGCCGGGCTGCTTGACCGTGCGCAGGTAGGGCTTCACGGTCTTGAACCCCTCGGGGTACTTCTGCTTCGCCTGCTCGTCGGTGACGCTGTTGACGATGATGACGTCGTCGCCGTGCTTCCAGTTCACCGGCGTCGCCACCTGGTGCCTGGCGGTGA
>JBDTUG010000479.1:0-2581 GCA_040007855.1 Caldimonas sp. | reverse complement strand
CCACGCCGACCACCGAGACGTGGCTGCCGATGCCCTGGATCACGTTCTGCAGCGCGGTCAGGATCAGCGGGTGGTCGTCGATCAGCAGGACTTTCATCGGGCCTTTTCTCTTGTCAAGCTCGCCCGGGCGGCGGTCCGCTCCGGGCCTGGCGGCGCATGCCGGCGGGCAGCGACCACAGTAAACAACGACGCTTCACAGGTAGCGGCGGGCGATCGACTCGGCGATGCAGACCGGCTTGTCGCCGCCCTCGCGTTCCATCCGGACCTCGAAGGTGAGCTGCGCGCCGCCTTCGAGCGGCTCGTACTTCATCAGTTTGAAATGGCCGCGCAGCCGGCTGCCGCTCGGCACCGGGGCCGGGAAGCGGACCCGGTTCAGGCCGTAGTTGACGCCCATGCGCGTGTCGCGAACCTCCATCGCCGACGCGCCCATTTCCGGCAGCAGCGACAGCGTCAGAAAGCCGTGGGCAATCGTCGTGCCGAACGGGCCGGCCGCGGCCCGTTCGCCGTCGAGGTGGATCCACTGGTGATCGTGGGTCGCCTCGGCGAACAGCTGGATCCGCTCCTGCGTGACCTCGATCCAGTCGCTGACCGCGATCTCCTGGCCGACCAGGGGCTCGAGCTCGGCAAGGGTGGCAAAGCTCTTCATCTCAGTTGACCCACACGATGATCGGTTCCCACTGCTCGCGGTCGCGGTCGAAGCGGACCGAGGAGACGTCCCACAGGGTCAGCCCGTGCGCCGCGAGGTGGACGTAATTCTGCGTGTCGCGCAGGAAGCCGAGCAGCGACACCCGAACGGTCTCGAGAAAGCTGCGCAGCTGGTCGGTGGAGATCGTGCCTTCGCGCGTGCGCGTGCCGACGACCGCGATCTGCACACTCGCGCCGCGCCGGTGCGAGAGCAGCTGGCCGATGAATTCGTGGGTGGCGTTGATGTCGAAGATGCTCGGCTGGAGCGGGATCAGCACCTTGTCGGCCAGTTTCATCACTTCGTCGAGGCGCTTGCCGTGCAGGCCGGCCGGCGTATCGAGGACGACGTGGGTCGTGCCCCTGGGCGGGCGGACGACGTCGCCGTGGGTCGTTTCCCACGCCATGATCTTCGGCAGGCCGGCGGGCCGGTGGTCGAGCCAGGTGCGCGACGACTGCTGCCGATCGACGTCGCCCAGCATCACGGCATGGCCGCGCGCAGCGAGATAGCCCGCGAGGTTGGTCGACAGCGTCGTCTTGCCCACGCCACCCTTGGGGTTGGCGACCACGATCACCGGCATCCGGCCCTCCGTCGGTTTTTCGGTTTTGCGGTTATGTTAGCGGCGCCCGGCGTCCAGCCGCCATCCCCGTTTACCAGCGCCAACACCAGCGAGAGCCCGCCCATGGCCGACATCACCGCGCCCGCGCCGGCGCCCACCGCCAGCAGCGGCGCCGAGATCCTCGTTCTCGTCGCCCATCCCGAACTCGAGCAGTCGCGCGCCAACCGCCGCATGCTGCTCGAGGCGCGGTCGCTGCAGACCGTCCTGGCGCCGGGCCGGATCGCGGTGCGCGATCTCTACGCGCTCTATCCCGACTACCTGATCGACGTCGCCGCCGAGCAGGCCGCGCTGGCGGCGGCGCGCCTGGTCGTCTGGCAGCAGCCGATCCACTGGTACGGCATGCCGCCGCTGCTCAAGCTCTGGGTCGACGACGTGCTGTCGTTCGGCTGGGCCTACGGTCCGGGCGGTGCGGCGCTGCGCGGCAAGGACCTCTGGCTGGTCGCGACGACCGGCGGCCCGGAGGAGTCGTACCGGCCCGACAGCTACAACCGTTACTTCTTCGACGCCTTCATGCCGCCCTACGAGCAGACCGCCGCCCTGTGCGGCATGCGCTTCCTGCCGCCGCTGCTGCTGCATGGCGCGCACAAGGCGAGCGAGGCGGAGATCGTGACCCACGCCCGGACCTACGCACAGCAGCTCGCGGCCTACCCGCGGTGGCCCGAGCTCGAGACGCTCGAGGAATGCGTCGACTGCCAGGTGCCGCTGACGGCGCGGCCGATGGAAAACGTCATGGAGGAAGCGGCCTGATGGAACACGCCGCC
The DNA here is from genome assembly GCA_040007855.1 of Caldimonas sp. GTDB lineage: Bacteria > Pseudomonadota > Gammaproteobacteria > Burkholderiales > Burkholderiaceae_C > Schlegelella_A. The sequence goes on along the minus strand of JBDTUG010000479.1, from coordinate 519 downwards.
TGGCTCTCCAGTCTGCTGGTCTACCTGGCCGCCGCGGTGATCGCGGTGCCGGTCGCCCGCTTCCTCGGCCTCGGCTCGATCATCGGCTACCTCGCCGCCGGCATTCTGATCGGGCCCTGGGGCCTGAAGCTCGTCAACGACCCGAAGGAGATCCTGCAGTTCGCCGAGTTCGGCGTCGTGCTGATGCTGTTCCTGGTCGGCCTCGAGCTCGAGCCGCAGCGGCTCTGGTCGCTGAGGAAGCCCATCTTCGGCTGGGGCAGCACGCAGCTGTTCGGCTCGGCGGCGCTGCTTGCCGGCGGGGCGCTCGCCTGCGCCGCGGCCGGCTGGGCCGGCAGCCTCGACTGGCGGCTGGCACTGGTCGCGTCGATCGGCCTGGCGATGTCGTCGACGGCGATCGGCCTGGGCGTGCTGGCCGAGCGCAACATGATGGCGACGACCGCCGGCGAGAGCATCCTCAGCGTGGCGCTGCTGCAGGACATCGCGGCGATCCCGATCCTCGCCCTGCTGCCCTTCCTCGCC
>JBDTUG010000478.1:0-2583 GCA_040007855.1 Caldimonas sp. | reverse complement strand
GCTTCGTCACCAGCTTCATCACCGCCGCGGTCGAGCTCTCGGCGACGATCGTGCTGTCGTCGTCGGCGAGCCAGGCGCCGATGTCGTACGGCATCTATCTCTACATGCAGAGCATCGCCGGGCGCGGCCCGGGCGCGGCGCTCGGCGTGATCGCGGTCGTGCTGGTCGGCGTCGGCACCTATGCTTCGCACTGGCTGCTCGAACGCCGCTCCGCGGGCGCCTTCGTGACCCGCCCGATCGCCTGAGGTCCGCATGCAAGCCGTCCGCGTCGAAGCCCGCCACATCCAGCTCTCGTACGGCGCGACGCCGGTGTTGCGCGACATCACGCTGACGGTCGAGCCGGGCGAGTTCTTCGCCATCCTCGGCCCGTCGGGATCGGGCAAGTCGACGCTGCTGCGCCTGATCGCCGGCTTCAACCAGCACCAGGCCGGCCAACTGCTGGTCGACGACCAGGACGTGACCGGCACCCCGCCGTGGAAGCGAAACGTCGGCATGGTGTTCCAGAACTACGCGCTCTGGCCGCACCTGAGCGTGGCGCGCAACGTCGCCTTCGGCCTCGAGGAGCGCCGGCTGCCGCGCGACGAGGTGCGGCGCCGGACCACGGCTGCGCTGGAGCTGGTCGGCCTCGCCGGCGACGGCGAGCGCCGGCCGAGCCAGCTCTCGGGCGGGCAGCAGCAGCGCGTGGCGTTGGCGCGCACCCTCGCGATCGAGCCGCGGGTGCTGCTGCTCGACGAGCCGCTGTCCAACCTCGACGCCCAGCTTCGGGTGCAGATGCGCCACGAATTGCTCGCCCTGCATCGGCGTCTTGGAATCACGACGATCTTCGTCACCCACGACCAGGAAGAGGCGATGACGATCTGCGACCGGATCGCCGTCATGAACCATGGCGTGATCCAGCAGGTGGGCACGCCGATCGAGCTGTTCGACGAGCCGGCGAACCGCTTCGTCGCCGGCTTCGTCGGCTCGGTCAACCTGTTTGAGGGCGAGCTCCGCGAAGGCGGCCGATTCGTGTCGCCGAGCCTCGGCGAGTGCCGCTGGCCCGGCAGCGACACGGGCCGAGCGTCCGGGCCGGCCTGCATGGCCTTCCGCCCGCATGCAGTGCACCTGGCGGAATCGACGGCAGCGCCGACCGATCCCGGCGGCGCCATCGGCATCGAGCTCGACGGCGCCATCGCCGGCGCCGAGTTCCTCGGCGATTCGGTCCGCTATGAAGTGCAGGTCGGCAGTGCGCGGGTCATCGCCGAGCAGCCGCATCGGCGCGGCGGCGTGCGCTGGCCCGACGGCACGGTGGTGCGCCTGCGGATCCCCGCCAATGAACTGCGCCTCGTGGCTCCCTAGAGTCTTCTGTCTCTGGCGCTCGATCGCGGCCGCTGGTGTGGTGCGCTCGTAGTCCTCGCCCCTATGTGCCTGGCCGCCGAGCAACGCCACTTCGGACCCCTAAGCAGCCCGTGCCGGCGTCACTTGTCCAGCAGCACGCGGCCAGGAGCGGACCTTTGCGAGCGTCTGCTCTCGGCTGCGATTCGGCTCGGTGCGCTCAGCGGCGGCGGAACGCGGCGCAGGGATCGTCGCGCGCGGCCCGGGCGGTGCGCACCACCGCATCGAAGGCATCAGGCTCTTCGTCGCCGTCTTCAAGGAACCCGATCGATACGAGGCGGCGCGGCGCAAGCGCTAGCCAGCGCGGGACGCCCAGGTCACGCCGGGCGTGGCCGTTGCCGGCGAGCAGGACGACGCCGCGGTCGGCATGCTCGAGGAGCAGCCGCGCCATCACCGCGTCGCGCGCGAACTGGGCGCGCGCCATGCGCGGCCACACGCTGGCGGGCAAAGCCCGGCAATGGCCGGCGTCGATCTCCTGCTCCTGCGCGGCCTGCCATGCGGCGGCGATCGGCCGGTCGAGCCCCAGCGCAGCGAGGGTTGGCGCGTCGAAGACGGCGGCGTAGCCGTCCTTGACGATCCGGCTCGTGTCGGCGTTGGACAAGTTGGCGGCAACGAGTGGAACGTCGTAGCGCAGCGCCAACTCAATGAAGGGCCGATAAAAGTCCCAGTTCCAACCTGTGCGGGCAACCTTCACCGGCGTCGCGGCACGATCGATGATGTGCTGAGCATCTCCAGGTCGCTCGCCACGCGCCTGCTCGATCTCGTCCTGGCGGTCGCGGTCGAACTGCTCCATCGCGATCGCCGGCCGCCAGCCCGCTGCGAAGGCGCGGTGCAGCACCTCGAGGCGCAGGCGGTGCTGCTCGGCGTTGTCATGCACCTCGCCAAGGAGCAGCACGGTGTCGCCGCGAAGCCGCGCCTGCCAGGCGTCGGCTGGCAACGGTGCGGCCGCGCAGCCGATCCAGACCATGGTGAGAAACGACCCGAGGGCGATGTGCATCGTGGGCTTGGTGCAGGGAGGCCACCCGATGGGACCCTACCCATTGTGGGCACGCGGGGAGCCACCAGTGCGGCCTTACTCCGTTCGGCGCCGCTGAAGATCATCCGGCTTGTGATCAGCTATCGCGAGAAAGCGACGCTGCTCCACGCAGGCGCCACCCATCGAGTCTCTGCCCAACCGACCAACGCGGCAGGCTCGACTTGCCGGCGGCT
>JBDTUG010000477.1:0-2587 GCA_040007855.1 Caldimonas sp. | reverse complement strand
GGGCTCAGGTATTCGACGATGCGCTTGATGCTGCCGTCCTTGCCGGCTGCGTCGCGGCCCTCCACCAGCACCAGAATCTTGTCGCCGCATCCGATGAAGTGCCGTTGCAGCTTCACCAGTTCGATCTGCAGCAGGTGAAGTTGCGCCTGATAGTCCTCTGCCGAGATCGCCGTCTTTTCGTCCGCTGCGTCGCCATAGGGTGCGACGGACACCCGGCCGGTGTTACCCGACGCACCGCGGTGCTTGTCCTTGCGGTCTTTCTTGCTCACAACGCGGGCCTGAGCCCTGCCGGCTGCAGCTTGGCTTGATAGCCGAGGCTGCCGATCGCCGCCTCGATCTGGCCGGGCGTCACGCGCGTCGTGTCGGCCTCGAGGGTGGCGGAGCCGGGGCTCAGTGCTACGTCGACGTGACTGACACCATCGATCTTGCTCAGCGCGCGCTGTACGCTGCCGGTGCAGCCGCCGCAGGTCATGCCTTGGACATCGAATTTGAGGGTTTGCATGTGAGTTCTCCTTGGGAAATGATGGAATCTGGTGTTTTGTCTTTCAGTTCACGCGATGGATGCCTGCCCAGCGACGGCACGAACCGTGGGGTGCGTGCAGCGTAGGCGTCGTACGCCGTTCCGAATTGCTTGCGCATCTCCGACTCTTCGGCGATGGCCAGCCGCCAATACATCACCAGCAGGATCGGGAACATCAGCAAGGTCAGCAGCGTCGGCCACTGCAGCAGGAAGCCCAGCAGGATGAGCACGAAGGCGACGTACTGCGGATGGCGGATTCGCGCGTACGGGCCCGCCACGGCCAGCGCCTTGCGGCGCTGAGCCTGGTACAGGACGTTCCAGGCGCTCGACAGCAGATAGAAGCCAAAGCCCAGAAAGATATAGCTGGCGATGTGCAGCACACCGAAGTGCGGGTTGCCTGTCTCGCCGAGCAGCGTCGACCACAGGTGGCCAGCGTCATGGGACAGCAGATCGAGTTTCGGGAATTTGGTCTGGAGCCAGCCCGACATCAGGTAGATGGTGAGTGGGAAGCCGTACATCTCCACGAACAGCGCGACGATGAACGCGGCGAAAGCCCCGAACGTCCGCCAATCGCGCGGGGTCTGCGGCTTGAAGAAGCTGAACGCAAAGATGACGAAGATGGCCGAATTGAGGACAACGAGCGTCCACAGCCCGTAGGCCGGTGCGTCGTGGCTCACGGCACACCCCCGTCCGGTGACTTGAATGGTGGCGCCGCCTCGGCTGTGCGCGCGCCGTCAACGGGGCGGTCTTCGCCGCCGCCATGGCCGCCGTGGCCGTGGTGCATGAAGATGTGCATGAGCGGGCACGCCAGCAGCAACAGGAACGGTAACGCGAAGAAGAAATGGGCCCGATGCTCGGTGAGCAGAAAGTACAGGGCGACAGCGCCCAGGACGATCAGGCCGCCGGAATAACGTGAGCCCCAGAAGGCCTGCGGGTGGACGTCGCGCTGGGAATGATCGTGGTTCATTCAAGTCCTTTTGATCACCTGTTGTGCTCATCGGAGTGAGCACTCCATCTGGACAATCGGATGTTTCTTTGCGATGCCGACGTGCTGCCTGACGGTAAAGCCCGTACCCGGGTACGGAGTCAAGGCGGTCGGAATGGGAAGCGCGAAACGCGGAGTGCAGCGCTCCGGTGCGGTCCCCGGCAGTGGCTAGAGCGCCAGTCGCGAAAAAAGAACTCTGAGGGGCGGCCCGCGTTCCGGAAGCCGGAAGTCGTGCGCTCGACTGGACGCTGGCGCCACGTCCATACCATCGGTCCAGGCGACCACCACAAAGGGCGCCAGCGCAGGGTCGGGGAAGTCAAAGCCCGATGAGTGCTTCAGCAAGGACTGAGAACCCTCATCGCAGGCCTTCAGGCAAGACTCCTTGGTGGGTCCAGTGTCGGTGCCATCATGGTCGTGGGTGAGACCTTCGGCGTGATCGTCCGCGATCCCCAGCGTTGCGACCGCGGCGGACGGATGCGACAGCGGCGACCCGTGATCGTGGTTACCGGGTGACTCCAGCAGACAGGCGTTGGCGACTCCCGACGCCATCGCGAACAGCCACACGAACAACATCACGTAGGCGGTGTTGCGCCTGGTGCGGGTGTTCGGGAGTGTCGGCACGTTCCGCATTTGGAGCGGGCGATCAGCCCCGAACGGCGGGGTCGTCGATGAGCAGGCGCGCGCTCAAGCGTCCAGCTTCAGACCAGATGCTGGCGATACACCCTCTCATCGAGGCAGTGTCTTTTCGGATTGTCATGACGCGTCCGTGCGGAGTCTTGCTTCGATCATCCGCGAGGTGTTGCGCCGCCGTCTGTGCGTTGCCGAACTAAGCGGCAGGTCCACGTCGCAAATGTAGGCGGCCTGATCAAACGAGCACGTGATCTTGCTCAAACGAATGCGCCGTCCACAGACCACAGACCCGCGACCCTGTGGTGGGCGGGTGAGCAAAGTGCCTCGTCAGTCCGTTGTCTTCTCGAGCTCGTGCGCTCAGACATGGCAAGCGCGGGCGCAAGCTTGACAGTGATCCATGGGGTGCTTGGCACATTCTTCGCCGCATGCCTTGCAGATCTCTGCGCACAGCT
>JBDTUG010000476.1:0-2609 GCA_040007855.1 Caldimonas sp. | reverse complement strand
GCCCCTTGCCGACCCGCCCGCGCGGATCTCGGCCGGTCTCCCTCCGTGGGGTCTTGAAAACGCGCTTCGGCGCGTTTCTTTTTTGGCCAAACGCGTCGCAAAACAGGGTTACTACGATAGTTTTCGGCGCGAATCTTGCTTGATCGGTATTCTCCTACAGAGCCCCGTGCGCCAAACCGACAGACCCGCTCCGGCAGCACACCTAAGATCTTCGAATGTCTAGATTCCTGGAAATGAGTTCCCAAGCCGCCGGTCATGCGTCTGCCAGCCTGCAGGGCCGGCCGTTCTGGGCCACCTCGGCGATCGACGGCGCTGCTGAAACCACGCCGATGGACCTGTCGGCGCTGGGTGCCCACGTCGATCGTTGCAACGGCTCGCGCGGACGGATGTTCGGCCTGCGCTGTGCCGCCGAGTCGCTGAGCGGCTTTCTCGCGCCGCGCTTCGTGACCACCCTGGTGCTGGTCGCTATCGCCTTCGGGGTGGGCTCGCTCATCATCTGAGCCCGGGCATGGCGGTGCCCGAATTGCTGCGGCTGGTGCCCGACGCATCGGCGGCGGTCGGCGCCACCCTCGATCCTTCGCGCGGCCCGCTGGAACGGCCCAACCGATCCGAGATCTTCGGGCCGGAGCGCTTCGCCCAGCACGGCCGCAGCCTCGGCGAGACGCACGCCGCACGCTTCGCCAGTTCCGGCTCGACCGCGTTCTTTCCGCGCCTGCGCGACAACATCCGGACCCTGCGCGAGGCGCACCACTACATCGGCTGGCAGGCGACGACCGGCTACGACGTCAGTCCGGCGGCCGAATGGCTGCTCGACAACTTCCACCTGATCGAAGCGCAGATGCGCGAGATCAACGAAGGCTTGCCGCGCCGCTATTTCCGCAACCTGCCGGTCCTGCAGGACGAGCCCCTGGTCGGCTTGCCGCGCGTCTACGGCGTGGCCTGGGCGTTCGTCGCCCACACCGACAGCGCCTTCGACGAGGACCTGCTGGTCCACTTCCTGAGCGCCTACCAGGAGAGCCGCGAGTTGACGCTTGGCGAGCTGTGGGCCCTGCCGACGACTTTGCGGGTCGTCCTGATCGAGAACCTGCGCCGCCTCGCCGAGCGGGTGGCGGCCAACAAGGCGGCACGCGAGGTCGCCAACCTCTGCTGCGACAGCCTCGACGGCCGGGCGCCGGAAAGCCTCGACGTCCTGCTCGCCCTGCTCAACCGGCGCGGCGTCGGCGAATCCTTTCTCGCCCAGATGGCGCAACGCCTGCAGGACCCGCGCAGTGCGGCCGAGCAGGCGGCGCTCGACTGGCTGCGCCGGGTCGCCCCGCACCTGGCCGAGCTCCAGACCCGCCTGCCCGCCGCACAGGCCGCAGACAACCTCAGCGTCGGCAACGCGATCACCTCGCTGCGCTCGATCGGCGATGCCGACTGGCCGGAGATCGTCAGCCAGACCAGCGTCCTGACCCGTCTCATGCTCGGCTCGCCCGCGTTCGCCGCCGAGCGCGACGACACCCGCGACCTGACCCTGCACGCGATCGAGCGGCTGGCCAGGAAAAGCGGCAAGAGCGAGCGCAACGTCGCCGAGACGCTGCTCGCCCTGATGCACGGCGCCGCCGACGAGACGACGCCGGGCGACGAGCCGAAGGGCGTGGCCGGCTACTGGCTGCTGGGCGCCGGGCAGACGGCCCTGATGCTCGCACTCGGCATGCCGGGCTCGAAGGCGCGGCGACACCAGCGGCGCCTGCGTCGCGCCGCCCTGCCGATCTACCTCGGCGCGATCGCCGTGCTCAGCCTGAGCATCGTTGCCTGGCTGCTGCTGCGCCACAGCGGCGATGGGACGACGCTGTCATGGCTCGGCTGGATCGCCGCGGCGCTGATGATCTTTCCGGCCTCGGAAACCGCGGTCGCGTTGATCAACCGCCTGATCAGCGAGTCGTCGCGGCCGAGCCGCCTGCCGCGGCTGGCGCTGGCCAGCGGCATTGCACCCGAGCATCGGGCCATGGTGGTCGTGCCGGCGATGCTGACGACGCCGGAATCGGCGACCGGGCTCGCCCACCAGCTGCAGCTGCACTACCTGGCCAACCCCGAGAAGAACGTCCAGTTCGCCCTGCTCAGCGACTGGGCCGATGCGGCGACCGAGCACGCACCGGGCGACCATGAACTGCTCGACGAGGCGGTCCGGGCGATCGACCGGCTGAACGCGCTGTACCCGGGCGAGGACGGGAAAGCGCCGCGCTTCATCGTCCTGCACCGCGAGCGCCGCTACAGCGAATCGGAGCGCTGCTGGCTGGGCTGGGAGAGGAAGCGCGGCAAGCTCGAGCAGCTGCTGAGGATGCTGGCCGAAGACTCGACCAGCCCGTTCATCGACCTCGGCAACGCCGCCCGGGTCACGCCGGGCGTTCGCTACGTCCTCACGCTCGACAGCGACACCCGGCTGCCGCCCGGACGGCTGCGCGATCTGGTCGGCATCGCCGCCCACCCGCACAACCGGCCCCGCCTGAGCCGAGATGGCCGGCGCGTGGAGCGCGGCTACGCCATCCTGCAGCCGCACGTCGCCACTCCCCTGTGCGCGCCCGAGGACGTGACGCTCTACCACTGGCTGTTCTCCGGGCAGAGCGGCA
>JBDTUG010000475.1:0-2609 GCA_040007855.1 Caldimonas sp. | reverse complement strand
GCCGACGCGGACGGCGAGGTCTGGCTGCAGTGCTACCCGCGCGTGCTCGGCTTCACCTTCAAGCCGGTCAGCTTCTGGTACTGCCACCGCGCCGATGGCACGCTGGCGGCAGTCGTGGTCGAGGTCAACAACACCTTCGGCGAGCGCCATTGCTACCTGCTCTGCGGCCCGGCGCTCGGCTTCGGGCGCGAAGTCCGCGCCAGCAAGGACTTCCACGTCTCGCCGTTCTGTGCGGTGGCGGGCGACTACCGGTTCCGCTTCCTGCGCACCGACCTGCATCCGCCCGGCGCGGCCCCGCGCCGCGACCCGGCAAGGACGGTGGCGCGGATCGATCATCACGACGCGTCCGGCGTGCTCCTGCGGACCAGCCTCTCGGGTCAGCTCGAGCCGCTGACGGCGCGGCGGATCCGGGCGGCCTTCGTCTCGGTGCCGCTGCTCACGCTCGGCGTCGTCGCCCGGATCCACTGGCAGGCGCTCAGGCTTTGGCTCAAGCGCGTGCCCGCGTTCCGCAAGCCCGACCCACCGGGATCGTTCGTCACCCGCTCCACCCTTCTTCGCCGCGCCCCGCCATGACCACGCTGACCCGCTTCCCCGAGCCCACCCTGACGCCCACCGCCCCGGCGGCGGCACGGGCCGTCTTCGGCCTGCTCGCGCAACTGCGCTACGGCTCGCTCGACGTGCGCCTCCCCGACGGGACGATGGCGCATTTCGGCCTGGATGGGTCGGGCGGGCCGCGCGCGGCGATTTCCCTGCGCAACTGGAATCCCTGCGCCGCGGCGCTCCGCTCGGGCGACATCGGCTTCGCCGAGACCTACATCGCCGGCGACTGGACGACGCCCGACCTCGCCGCCCTGCTCGAGGTCTTCACTGCCAACCGCGACGCGGTCGAGAAGGTCATCTACGGCAGCTGGTGGGGCTCGCTCCTGTACCGCGCCCGGCACCTCTTCAACCGCAACTCGCGGCGCGGCTCGAAGAAGAACATCCACGCCCACTACGACCTCGGCAACGACTTCTATCGTCTCTGGCTCGACCCGACGATGAACTACAGCAGCGCCTGGTTCGCGGGCGACCGGTCGGGCGACCTGTCCACCGCGCAGCAGGCCAAAGCGCGCCGGGCGCTGGCCGAATGCGCAGTCCGGCCGGGCGACCGGGTGCTCGAGATCGGCTTCGGCTGGGGTGCCCTGGCCGAGCTGGCGGTGCGCGAATCGGGCGCCGCGGTGACCGGCGTCACCCTGTCGACAGAACAGCTCCACTGGGCGCGCAAGCGCCTCGACGCCGCCGGCCTCGTCTACGACCTGCGCCTGCAGGACTACCGCGATATCGACGATCCGCCGTTCGACGCGATCGTCTCGATCGAGATGTTCGAGGCGGTCGGCCGGCGCTACTGGCCGGCCTTCTTCAAGGCGGTGCGAGCCCGCCTCAAGCCGGGCGGCCGGGCCTGCATCCAGACGATCACCATCCGCGACGACCTGTTCGAGCGCTACGTCCGCTCGACCGACTTCATCCAGCAATACGTCTTTCCCGGCGGCCTGCTGCCGAGCAGCTCCGAGTTCCGCAAGGCGGCCAAGGCGGCCGGCCTCGAAGTCGTCGCCGAGCTCGACTTCGGGGCCGACTACGCGGAGACGCTGCGCCGCTGGCGTGAGCGCTTCCTGCGCGAGGAGCCGGCGGTGCGCGAGCTCGGCTTCGACACCCGCTTCGTGCGCATCTGGGAGTTCTACCTCGCCTACTGCGAAGCGGCCTTCGCCGCCGGCAACACCGGGGTCGCCCAGTTCACGCTGCGCCGTCCCGAGGGTCAGGCGCTTCGTTAGTTAGTCAGCGCAGCCAGCCCTTGCGCCGGAAGTAGATGAACGGCGCCGCCACCGAGGCGATCATGATGGCGATCGCGAACGCGTAGCCATAGCGCCAGTCGAGCTCGGGCATGACCTTGAAGTTCATGCCGTAGATGCTGGCGATCAGCGTCGGCGGCAGCAACGCCACGCTCGCCACCGAGAAGATCTTGATGATCTTGTTCTGGTTGATGTTGATGAAGCCGACCGTGGCGTTCATCAGGAAGTTGATCTTGTCGAACAGGAAGGTCGAGTGGCTGTCGAGCGAATCGATGTCGCGCAGAATCTGCCGCGCTTCCTCGAACTGGTCGGCGTTGAGCATCCGGCTGCGCATCATGAAGCTGACCGCGCGGCGGGTGTCCATGACGTTGCGGCGGACCCGACCGTTCAGGTCTTCCTCGCGGGCGATCGCCGAGAGCGCCTCGCCCGCCGCCTGGTCGTTGACTTCCTGGCGCAGCACGCGCGCGCTGACCGCCTCGAGGTGGTCGTAGATGCCCTCGAGCGCGTCGGCCGAATACTCGGCGTCGGCGTCGTAGAGCTTGAGCAGGACGTCCTTGGCGTCGTCGATCAGCGCCGGGATGCGGCGCGCGCGCAGGCGCAGCAGGCGAAACACCGGCAGATCCTCGGCGTGAACCGAAAAGAGGATGTTGCGGTGCAGGATGAAGGCGACGCGTACGTTCCTCGGCGTCTCGCCGTCGTCGATCAGGAAGTCGGATCGGATGTGCAGTTCGCCGTTGTCTTCCTCGTAGAAGCGGGCCGATTCCTCGAGGTCGTCGTCGACCG
>JBDTUG010000474.1:0-2616 GCA_040007855.1 Caldimonas sp. | reverse complement strand
AGCATGTCGGAGAGCATTCCGGACAGGTTGGCCGCCCGAAGCATGTCGTCGAGCCTCTCCAAGCCCCGGGCCAGCAAGAACGTGTTCACGTCGAACAGGAAGTCATAGACATCCTGCATCGCGAGGCGGAAATCGTCCTGGCGCAAACCAAAGGGTAGCGTCGCCTCGCCATTGAACTTGGTGGTGTCCGGCTGCGCGCGTAGAACTGGCATGCAGCGGATTCTGGCACCGAGAGATCAGGTCTTCGAGAGCACGCGAAGGATGTCTTCGCCGTAGGCATCGAGCTTCTTGGCACCGACGCCGCTGATGCCGGCCAGCTCGTCGAGCGTGGCCGGCCGGACCTCGGCCATCTCGGCCAGGGTCGCGTCGTGGAAGACGACGTAGGCGGGCAGGTTGTGGGCGCGGGCCACCTCGGCGCGCCAGGCCTTCAGCGCGGCGAAACGCGCGAGGCCGGCGGCGTCGAGCGGACGCGGCGGCGGCTTGCCGGTGCCGCCCGTCCCCTCGCCGCCGGTCCCGGCCGCACCGCCACGGCGGCGCGCCGTGCGGGTTCGCGCCGGCGTCGGCGTGGCCTCGCGCAGGAGCAGCGCGACCTCGCCGCGCAGCACCTCGCGTGACGAGGCGGTCAGGGCGAGCGTGCCGTATTCGCCTTCGCTCGCCAGATGGCCGAGTGCCACCAGCTGGCGGAACACGGTGCGCCATTGCGCCTCGTCGATGGCCGCGCCGATGCCGAAGGTGCTGAGCCGCGCGTGACCGTGCTGCGCGACCTTGTCGGTGGGTTTGCCGCGCAGCACGTCGATCAGGTGGACGGCGCCGAAGTGATGCCCCGACTGCTGTTCGATCCGGTAGACGCAGCTGAGCGCCATCCGCGACGCCTCGGTCGCGTTCCAGGTGGCGGGCGGCGCGCGGCAGTTGTCGCAGGCGTTCTGTCCAGGCCCGCAGGGCTGGCTGGCCTCGCCGAAGTAGGCGAGCAGGCGGACCCGCCGGCAATCGTGTGCCTCGGCGAGCGCGAGCAGTGCATCGAGCTTGCCGCGCTGGTTGCGCTTGAACTCGTCGCCGGCCGGGCTCTCGTCGATCATGCGCCGCTGGTTCACGACGTCGGCCAGGCCGTAGGCCATCCAGGCGTCGGCGGGCAGGCCGTCGCGGCCGCCGCGGCCGGTCTCCTGGTAGTAGCCCTCGATGTTCTTGGGCAGGTCGAGGTGGGCGACGAAGCGCACGTCGGGCTTGTCGATGCCCATGCCGAAGGCGATCGTCGCGACCATGACGATGCCGTCCTCGCGCAGGAAGCGGTCCTGGTGGCGCTGCCGCACGCCGGCGTCCAGGCCCGCGTGGTACGGCAGGGCCGAGAGGCCCTGCTCGTTCAGCCAGGCCGCCGTCTCGTCGACCTTCTTGCGCGACTGGCAATAGACGATGCCGGCCTCGCCCGCGTGCTCTTCGCGGATGAAGCCGAGCAGCTGCTCGCGCGCCTTGTCCTTGCCGACCACGGCGTAGCGGATGTTCGGCCGGTCGAAGCTGCTGACGAAGATGCGCGCATCCTCGAGCGCCAGGCGCAGCACGATGTCGGCGCGGGTCAGGGCGTCGGCGGTTGCGGTCAGGGCGATCCGCGGCACGCCGGGGTAGCGCTCGGCGAGCACCGAGAGCTTCAGGTAGTCCTCGCGGAAGTCGTGCCCCCACTGGCTGACGCAGTGCGCCTCGTCGATCGCGAACATCGACAGCAAGCCGCGCTCATGCAGCGAATCGAGCTGCTCGAGCATGCGCGGCGTGGCGATGCGCTCCGGCGCGGCGTAGAGCAGGACGAGGCGGCCGCCCATCATCTCGCGCTCGATGCGTACCGCGTCGGCCAGCTCGAGGGTGGAGTTGAGGAAAGCGGCGTGGACGCCGGCTTCCTCGAGCGCGCCGACCTGGTCGTGCATCAGGGCGATCAGCGGGCTGACCACGACCGCGACGCCCTGCCCGGCGCGGTGGCGGACGATCGCCGGGATCTGGTAGCACAGGCTCTTGCCGCCGCCGGTCGGCATGAGGACCAGCGAATCGCCGCCGCCGACGGTGTGCTCGACGATCGCCTGCTGCAGGCCGCGGAACTCGGGGTAGCCGAAGACCTCGGCGAGAACGCGTCGCGCCGGGTCGCCGACCGAGGGCGGAGCGAGGGAGGGCGCGGCGGCTTGCATGGGAGGGCGATCGTAGTCCGGCCGGCGGGGGGGCGTGCCACCAGCCGGAGAGGGACATCGTCGGAGGGCCTGTTCCGCGGGGCCTGCGCCGCATAATCTTTGCAGTTCAACGCCAAGCAACGGGAGCCTGTCATGGCATCGGTCAACAAAGTCATCCTGGTCGGCAATCTCGGGCGCGATCCCGAGATCCGCTATACGCCTAACGGCAGTGCCGTCTGCAACGTCACGATCGCCACCTCGCGGGTGCGCAAGAACAAGGAGTCGGGCGACAAGACCGAAGACACCGAGTGGCATCGCGTCGTGTTCTTCGACAAGCTCGCGGAGATCGCCGGCGAATACCTGAAGAAGGGCCGCTCGGTCTACGTCGAGGGGCGCCTGCAGACGCGCAAGTGGCAGGACAAGGACGGCGTCGAGAAGTACACGACCGAGATCGTCGCCAGCGAGATGCAGA
>JBDTUG010000473.1:0-2626 GCA_040007855.1 Caldimonas sp. | reverse complement strand
AGGACTGCGAGACCGGCACGCGGTACGCATAGCGCGTCTCGTGCTCGACCGTGTACCGATCCGCACCCATGCCGGTTTCAGGCGGCGAGCGACAGGACGCTGCGCGGCACCGCGTGCGAAAAGAACTTCATCGAGATGGCGTCCGAGACGGCATAGGCGGCGGCCAGCAACTGGTCGATCGTCTTCGCCAAGAGCTCGCTGTCGGGATGCAGGTCGGCCGGCGTCAGGGCACGGAGCGCGGCATGGCCCGGCGCCAGCGTCTCGCCGGCGAAGCGGCCGTGGGTCGACTCGATCCGGGCAATGTATTCCGAGAGGCCCTTGGCCTGGAAGGCGAGCGAGCGCGGATTGGCGTCGTCGCGGACCAGCATGTCGAGTACCGGCAGCCATTCCGGCGCGGCCAGGTAGCGCGCCCGGTAGGTGACGCCCGAATCGGCGAAATCGAGCAGCCAGTCGAGGTCGTGGTCGCGGCCTTCCTCGAGGGCGACGCCAAGCGCGCCGCACATCGTCGCCAGCCGCTCGACGCGCCGGCCCATCGACAGGAAGCGCCAGCCGATGCCGCGCGTCATGCCGTCGAGGACGAAGCCGGAGAGCGTCATCATCGCGGTGATGGCGCGGTCGAGCCAGACCAGCGTGTTCGGCAGCGACGGCTCGCGCTGGAACACCGGGTCGGCGATCAGCCGGTTCAGGGTCCGCCAGTGATCGGTCGACATCCGGTCGCGCAGGCTGAACGCCACCCGCGCCAGCTGGCGCAGCCGCTGGTTGAGCATCGCTTCCGGGTGAGTCGCGGCGCGGCGCAGCTGGCGCGACGCGTACTTCTTGGTCGTCTCGATCAGGCCGAGCCGTTCGGCCAGCACCCAGGCCGGCTGGATCGACCCGGCCCGGGCGCTCGGATCGTCGAGCACGTGACCGAGGGCGACGCGCAGGAGCCGCACCGAGGCGTCGCAGCGCTCGCTGTAGCGGCCGAACCAGAACAGGTTCTCGGCAGCGCGCGAGGCGAGCGTGGCGTTCGAGTCGACCAGCTGGTCGGCGGTGACGGTCTGCGACAGCAGCGAGAACGAGGCGTTCACCGGCCCGTCGGACAGCACCCAGGTGTCCTTCGAGCGGCCGCCGCGCTGCATTGCGATGATGCGCGAGTCCTCGTCGCCGGCGACCCGCGTCAGGCCGCCCGGCATGACGCGCCAGCCACTCGGCGTCGCCACCGCGAAGACGCGCAGACCGACGGTGCGTGCGGCGAACGATTCGCCCGCCTTGCCTTCGAGCACCGGCGCCTGCGAGACGTGCACCCATTCCTGTGCGACGTAGTGCTGCGGCCGCGCCTCGATCTGCGCCTTCAGGGTCGCGCGCTCCGCTTCCGAGAGCTCCTCGACGACGATCGGCCGCTCGCTCGGCGAGCGCTCGAGCGGCTTGATGATCAGGCGCTCGGGTCGCTTCCACGCGTCCTCGAAGGCGGCCGGCTCACCCAGCCACCAGGTGGCGACCGAGGGCAGGCGCAGCTCCTCGCCGAGCAGCGAGCGGGCGAGCTTGGGCAGGTAGCCGAGCAACGCGCCCGACTCGAGCACGCCCGAGCCGAGCGCGTTGGCAAGCAGCACGTTGCCGCGCCGCGCGCATTCGGTCAGACCGGCGACGCCGAGTGCCGAGTCGGAGCGCAGCTCGAGCGGGTCGCAGTAGTCGTCGTCCTGGCGGCGGACGATCGCGTGGACTCGCTGCAGCCCGGCGATCGTCTTCAACCAGACCCGGTCGTCGCGCACCGTGAGATCGCTGCCCTCGACCAGCGCAAAGCCGAGGTAGCGGGCAAGCAGCGCGTGCTCGAAGTAGGTCTCGTTGTAGGGCCCGGGAGTGAGCAGGACGATCATCGCCGGGCCGTCGCCGCGCGGCGCCCAGCGCAGCAGCGCCGAGCGCAGCGCCTCGAAGTACGAGGCGAGGTGCTGGACCGGCAGCTCGCGGAACATCTGCGGGAAGACGCGTGAGACCACCAGCCGGTTCTCGAGCGCGTAGCCGGCCCCCGAGGGCGCCTGGGTGCGGTCGCTCACCACCCACCAGCGGCCGTCGGGCGAGCGCGCCAGGTCGGCCGCGTACTGCAGCAGGTGCATGCCGCTCACCGGCATCAGGCCCTGGGCCGGACCGAGAAAGCCGCGATGGCCGAACACCACCGGCGGCGGGATCGCGCCGGTCCGCAGCAGCGTCTGCGCCCCGTAGATGTCGCCGAGCACACGGTTGAGCAGGTCGGCCCGCTGCGCGATCCCAGCTTCGATCTGCTCCCATTCCGCGGCCGGCAGCATGAGCGGCAGCGGGTCGACCTCCCACGGCCGGTGCGCACCCATCGCGTCGGCGTAGACGTTGTAGGTGATGCCCTGCTCGCTGATCTGCCGCTCGGTCAGCGAAAGCGTGTCGCTCACCTCGCGTTCGCCGCGCTCGGCCAGCGAGCGCATGAACGCGTCCCAGTGCGACCGCGCCTCGCCGGGCGCGGCGAGCAGCTCGTCGTAGCGGTCGCCCTGAGCCGCGTAGCCGGCAAGCAGCTTCGTCAACATGGGCGAACGGGCATCACCCATACGGACAATTGGCGTGCCGGCATCGGCCGGCCGCCGGGCCGCCCCAAGGCCGGCCGCGCCCCCTCGGGGGGCAGCGA
>JBDTUG010000472.1:0-2657 GCA_040007855.1 Caldimonas sp. | reverse complement strand
AGCGCCTGGGGCGAGAACTCGGAGGCGCTCTTTCTCACGAGCAGCTTCGTGCAGCCCGACGCCGCCACCGCCGCGGCGCGCTTCGCCAACGAGGAAGAAGCGTTCATCTACTCGCGCTTCACCAACCCCACGGTGACGATGTTCGAGCGCCGCCTGGCCGCGCTCGAAGGCATGGGCGCGTGCATCGCCACCTCGTCGGGCATGAGCGCGATCCTGCTGCTCGGCATGGGGCTCCTGAAGGCAGGCGACCATGTCATCTGCTCGCACAGCGTGTTCGGCTCGACGGTGATGCTGTTCGGGCGCGAGTTCGCCAAGTTCGGGGTCGCGACGACGTTCGTGTCGCAGACCGACGTCGCCGCCTGGCAGGCCGCCGTCAAGCCGAACACGAAGCTGCTGTTCGCCGAATCGCCGACCAACCCGCTCACCGAGGTGTGCGACATCCGCGCCCTGGCAGCGATCGCCCGCGATGCGGGCGCATGGCTCGCGGTCGACAACTGCTTCTGCACGCCGGCCCTGCAGCGGCCGGTCGAGTACGGCGCCGACCTGGTCGTCCACTCCGGCACCAAGTACCTCGACGGGCAGGGCCGGGTCATCGCCGGCGCGATCTGCGCCAGCGAGGAGCTGGTCAACGAGAAGTTCGTGCCGGTGATGCGCAGCGCCGGCATGACGCTGTCGCCGTTCAACGCATGGGTCGTGCTCAAGGGCCTGGAGACGCTCTCGATCCGGATGCAGGCGCAGAGCCAGCGCGCCCTCGAGCTCGCCCGCTGGCTCGAGGCGCAGCCCGGCGTCGAGCGCGTCTACTACCCGGGCCTGGCCTCGCACCCGCAGCATGCGCTGGCGATGGCGCAGCAGCGCGGCGGCGGCGGCGCGGTGGTGTCGTTCGTGGTGGTTGCAACGGCGGGCGATCCAGCGGCGGCGCGCAGGTGCGCCTTTCACCTGATCGACTCGACCGAGGTGATCTCGATCACCGCCAACCTCGGCGACACCAAGACGACCATCACCCACCCGGCCAGCACCTCGCACGGGCGGCTCAGCGAGGAGCAGCGCCAGGCGGCCGGTATCGTCCAGGGGATGGTGCGGGTGGCGGTCGGCCTCGACGACATCGAAGACATCAAGGCCGACCTGCTGCGCGGTCTGTCGGGATCGTGAGCGGCGCGCCGACCGCGCTCGCGGTGACCGGCCCGGTGCGCACCCGCATCGCGCCGTCGCCGACGGGCTTTCTCCATCTCGGCACGGCGCGCACGGCGCTGTTCTCCTGGGCGTTCGCGCGCCATCACGGCGGCACCTTCGTGCTGCGCATCGAAGACACCGACGTGGCGCGCTCGACCCAGGAGTCGGTGAGCCAGATCCTCGCGTCGATGCGCTGGCTCGGCCTCGATCACGACGAGGGGCCGATCTACCAGATGCAGCGGCTCGAGCGCTATCGCCAGGTCGTCGAGCTGATGCTCGGCGACGGCAGCGCCTACCGCTGCTACGCGTCGCCCGGAGAGCTCGAGGCGATGCGCGAGGCGCAACGTGGGCGCGGCGAAAAGCCCCTGTACGACGGCCGCTGGCGGCCCGAGCCGGGCAAGACCCTGCCGCCCGTGCCCGAGGGCGTGCCGCCGGTGATCCGCTTCCGCAATCCGGCCGACGGCCTGGTGAGCTGGGACGACCTGGTCAAGGGCCCGATCTCGATCTCCAACCGCGAGATCGACGACCTCGTCATCGTTCGCGCCGACGGGGTGCCGACCTACAACTTCGCGGTCGTCGTCGACGACCGGGACATGGCGATCAGCCACGTGTTCCGCGGCGACGAGCACGTCAACAACACGCCCTGGCAGATCAACCTGTTCCATGCCCTGGGCGCGCCGCTTCCGGTGTTCGCGCACGTGCCGGTGATCCTGGGTGACGACGGGCAAAAGCTCTCCAAGCGACGCGGCGCGGTCAGCGTCACCGCGTACGAGGAGGAGGGCTTTCTGCCCGAGGCGATGCTCAACTACCTGGCCCGCCTCGGCTGGAGCCACGGCGACGAGGAACTGTTCAGCCGCGAGCAGATGGTCGCGTGGTTCGACGGCAGCCATCTGGCGAAGCACCCGGCGCAGTGGGATGCGGCCAAGCTCGCCTGGGTCAACGCGCACTACCTGAAGGCGCTTCCCGAGGCGGAGCTCGTCGCGCTCGCCCGGACCCAGCTCGCCCGCCGCGGCATCGTGGCCGGCGACGACGCGACGCTGGCGAGCGCCTGCGGCCTGTTCAAGGACCGCTGCAGCACCGGCGCCGAGCTCGCTGGCTGGATCGCGATGCTGACCGAGCCGGTCGCACCGAGCCCCGAAGACGTGGTGCAGCACGTGACGGCGCCGGTCCGGCCTGCGTTCGCGACGCTCGCCGACAAACTCGTGGGCGTCGAATGGACCGCCGCGGGCATCGCCGCCGTGGTCAAGGAGACCCTGGCCGCGCACGGCCTGAAGATGGGCCAGTTCGCCCCGGCGGTGCGGGTCGTCGTCTGTGGACGGGCGCAGACGCCGTCGCTCGACGCCGTGCTCGCCCTGTTCGCCCGCGCTACGGTGCAGGAGCGGCTCCGGGCGGCCGCGCCGGCCTCGCTATAATCTTCGGTTTTCCGATGAATTCGATGGGGGTATAGCTCAGCTGGGAGAGCGCTTGCATGGCATGCAAGAGGTCAG
>JBDTUG010000471.1:0-2708 GCA_040007855.1 Caldimonas sp. | reverse complement strand
CCGACCCGGCCCGCCCGCTCGTGCTGCGGCACGGCCGGCTCTACCTGCGCCGCTATTGGGACTACGAGTGCCGGGTGGCACGACAGGTGGCTCGGCGCGCGGCGATCGTGGAGCCCGTCGATGAATCGATCGCGCGCCTCTGGCTGGACCGTCTGTTTCCGGATCGGCCTGCAGACAGCGGCCCCGACTGGCAGAAGATTGCCTGTGCGATCGCGCTACGCGGGCGGTTCACCGTCATCACCGGTGGCCCGGGCACCGGCAAGACGTACACCGCGGCCCGCCTGCTCGCGCTGCTCTTCGCCATGTCGTCCGAAGGCAAGCCTTTGCGCTTTGCGCTGGCTGCGCCGACCGGAAAGGCGGCCGCCCGGTTGAAGCAGTCCATCGATGCCGCGCTCGTCGGCCTGCAGGAACGCCTGGGCGACACGCTGGCTCTCGGGAATCTCGCTGCGTCGCTCGGTCCAGCCAGGACCCTGCATTCGCTGCTCGGTGCCCGGCCAGACACTCGCCACTTTCGATACGACGCGGCCAATCCGCTCGAGGTGGACGTGCTGGTCGTCGACGAAGCCTCCATGGTCCATCTCGAGATGATGGCGGCGCTGCTCGACGCGCTGCCTGATGGGGCACGTGTCGTGCTGCTGGGCGACAAAGATCAGCTGGCTTCCGTGGAGGCCGGGTCCGTTCTGGGCGAGCTGTGTCGCGACGCCGAAGCGGTTCGCTACGCGTCCGGCACAGCCGGCTTCATCGCGGCGCTCACCGGGCAAGTCGTACCCGCCCCGTACCTCGACGACGCCGGTTCCGCGCTGGCGCAACGAACCGTGATGCTGCGCCAGAGCCAGCGCTTCGGCGGCGCGATTGCCTCGCTGGCGCAGGCGGTCAATGCCGGCGATGCGGCGGCTGCGAAGGATCTGCTCTCGGAAGATCGTGGTGCGCCTGTCTGCTGGATGCCCTCTGCCTTACCCGGGGCGATCGTCGACCTGGCGGCAGCCGGCCGGAGCGGCGCACTCGGTGGCTATCGCAGCTACCTCGCAGCGATCAGCGATCGGCCTTCAGCCGCTGGCGCTTCGGGCACGGATGAATGGGCTCGACGGGTCCTGTCGGAACTGGATCGCTTCCGTGTGCTGTGCGCAGTACGCGAGGGCGACTGGGGCGTCGCCGGGCTGAATCGCGCGATCGAGAAGCGGCTGCGCGAAGACGGCCTGCTTTCGGGCGGCGCCGAGTGGTACGAAGGGCGCCCGGTGATGGTGACCCGCAACGACCGCGCGCTGGGCGTCTACAACGGCGACATCGGCATCGCCCTCAAGCCGACGCCCGACGCCGCTACCCTTCGCGCCTACTTCGTCGACGGCGACGCAGTCCGCTCGGTCGCGGTGAGCCGCCTGGCCGACGTCGAGACTGCCTTCGCGATGACGGTCCACAAGTCCCAGGGTTCGGAGTTCGAGCACACCGTGCTCGTGCTGCCCGCCGAGCCCGGCATGGTGAGCAGCCGCGAACTGATCTACACCGGCATCACCCGGGCGCGATCGGCGCTGACGTTGGTGTCGAAGGCCCCTTCGGCATTTTTCGAAGGAATCGCGCAGACCGCCAGGCGATCGAGCGGGTTGTATGGGCTCTTGCAGGAAATGAGCACGCCAGGCCGCGGCCACAAGGAAGAAGCTACTCGTCGATCTCGACGTGGTCTTGCACCGTGACCAGCAGCGCGCCTTCGTGAGTTTCGGCATCGAACCAGAAGTCGAGTTCATCTTCCGGGTAGTCGAAGCGCAGGTCGCAAGTCACTTCTCGAGCAGAAGTTCCGGCTCGGCCGTGATACCGAGTTTGTCCAGATGCTTGGTGAGGAGGATCGCATTCTCTGCAGGCCGCATCCCGCCTCGATTCCGTTCGCTGAGCCCGGCGGTGAACGCTACTGGAATAGTCTGCCAATTGCCGCGCCGGCTTGCCGCTCGCAGTCTTGGAGCCTGAACATGCCCACCCGGAACGTCGTGCTGAGTGAACGTCAACAGCAGCGGGTGGAGACCTTGGTGCAGTCCGGTCGCTACCAGAACGCCAGCGAGGTACTGCGAGAAGGGCTGCGTCTCATCGACGAGCGGGAGCGTCTCGAGGGCGCCAAGCTGAAGGCCCTGAAGCAAGCAGCCCGCCAGGGCTGGGCGGATGTGTCCGCTGGGCGGTACGTGGATGTTGCGGATGATCGGCTCGAAGACTTCGTCGGACAACTGGGTCGCCGCGCTGCGCAGCCTGCCAAGACGGCGAGTTGATGGTTCGTTATCGACTGTCCGACTTCGCGCAGGGTGACGTCCTCGGCATCCTCGCCTGGACACATGAGCAATTTGGCGAGGCCGCCCGACTGCGCTACGAGAGCCTGATCGTCGCCGCGCTCCGCGACGTGGCAGGCCAGCCCGACAGACCTGGCAGTCTCGTGCGGCCCGCTCGCCATCGGACGACTGCTCGAGTTGAGCCTCGCCTGACAGTCATTTCGCCGCCGCCCGACTTCTGCAGTTCGGCTCTTCCCGTAGCCCGCATCGCGTTCTCTTGCGCGTGACGAGGACGCTTTGACGAACTGAGCGGCATTTCGCACGCGAAGCTTCGCGTCGCTCTTGTCGGTTCGCAACGCCGAAGTCCGGATCGTGGAATCCAGCGCGGCGGCCAATACGCGCGGGCAAGCTAGCCCGGATATTTCATCAGTAGAGGGTCGGCAGCCTCGTGCGTGAGCGCGT
>JBDTUG010000470.1:0-2727 GCA_040007855.1 Caldimonas sp. | reverse complement strand
CCCACAACGCAAGACTCCCCGGTTCACCGAGCTACTGATGAAATATCCGGGCTAGCGGATCCGGCTCGTCTCGGAGGGCCCGAGGCCGAGCTTCCGGATGCTGCACGAGACGATGAGCCGTTCGGCCGCGCCGTGGCGAAGCCGGTGTCCCGTCTCAGTCCACTCTCGCGGTGCGCAGGCGCAGCGAGTTGGCGATGACGCTCACAGACGACAGGGCCATCGCCGCCGCCGCGACAACAGGCCAAAGCAGCAGGCCGAAGACGGTAGAGCACGCCTGCCGCCAGCGGGATTCCGGCAACGTTGTAGGCAAAGCTCAAGAACAGGTTCTGCCTGATGTTGCGCATCACCGCGCGCGACAGCGTCCTCGCTCTAACGATGCCATGAGGTCGCCCGTGAGCAGGGTAATTCCGACGCTTTCCAAGGCGACGTCCGTCCCGGTGCCCATCGCCAGTCCGACCTCGGCGGCACTGAGTCCCGGGGCGTCGTTCACCCCATCGCATCCCATGGCACGAACCTTGGATGCCGGGAATCCGCTGCGCGCTTGCTATTTGGTCGCAGGGGGATTCATCCCCTCACGGTCCACCATCATCTGCATCATCATTTCCATCATGTCCATACGGCGCTTCATCGTGCCCTGGTCCATGGGCATCGTGCCCTTGCCGCCGTCCATGGCCATTGCGCGTTCCATCATCCCGCCGCGCATCTGCCCCATCATTCCCATGCCGTCCTGCATGGTCTTCATGTGGGCCTTCATCAGCGCGGCGCGTTCCTCGGGCGTCCTGGCGGCAGCCATCTTCTGATGCATCTCCTGCATCATCTTCATCTGCCCGTCGTAGCCCGCCGGAGCGGGCGCGGCGGGCACTGAGCCCGACGGATGGTGAGCGGCGTGCTCGTCAGCTTCCTTGCCGGCCGTGCCAGGCATCGACGAACAACCGGCCAACAGTGCCAGCGCCACTGCGCTCAAACCCGGGACGAACTTCATAACGCTCTCCGTGTGCCTGAGCGCTGAAACAGCACTCCAGGTAAGCAGGTTGCCCTCGAACCAATCCTTTGCGATTGATGCATGTCAATGCAGGCTTCCGGTGGCCTCTCAACCGCAGCAGCATCCTCCGCGCGAGCAGACCCTGGTCCTGGGAAGCACGCGCATGTTGAACGAGCTCGCGGTGGATGCCGGGGCCCTGGTGCAGGCCGCACAGCGGCTGGAGCGGCGGGGCAGGACCGTGTCCTGGCTGAGATCAGGCAGGGACTGTTCTGGGCGTTCGCCTACAACGCGCTCGGCATCCCGCTCGCCGCCCTCGGCATGCTGAGCACGGTCATCGCCGGTGCCGCCATGGCGTTCAGCAGCGTGAGCGTCGTTGCGAACGCGCTGACCCTGCGACGCTGGCGAGGCTGCCTCCGGCAGCGAAGCAAAGGCGACGGACACTGACCGGGTCCGTCCCGCAATGGCGTGAGGGGACTCTGGCCGAACTGGCGACGGCCGAGCCGCCAGGTGAAGGCGCTCGCACAAGCGCACGCAGGACGGCAAAGCCGACGGTCATCGCGCCAATGCGGGCCTGCGCGCCCGGGAAGGCACCCTCTTACTCGCGCTTGAGCGCAAGATCAAGAGTTGTCGCCTTGTTGTACTTGTTGGTCCACATCCAGCAATAGTCCTGGTCCGAAGAGGTGTCGAGGCGACCCTCCGCACCTGCACTGGCGTCTTGCCGGGTCGCAAACGCCACCTCCTTGCCCTCGTGATAGTGGATGTTGAAGTTCAGCGGTGCCGACGACCGGAAACTCCAGTCCACCTTGGTCCCTCGGGGCAGCTTCTCGCAGATCTCTACGAACTTGCCTGGAGCGAGGCTCGCCTTGTGAGCGAATCGGCCCGCAGCATCCCAGGCGACCGGAACCAGCTGAGCGCTCGCGAGGTCGCAGGCAACGACGAGAACCAGCGATCCGATGCAGGCAGAGACTTTGTGTTCCATCCGCCGCACTGTACGCATGCGCACCACAGACGTCCGGGCGAAATTCGGGCTTGACCCTGTCACGGTGGGAACCTCCGTATTGCCTGCTCTCCCCATGAAGACGTTTTGTACTGGCTGCTGGTGTTGCTGGCCGCACTTCTCCCGGTTCGCGGGGCGTTCGTGGGCCGCCATGCTGTGCTCGCCATCGAACCAGGAGACTTTCTCGTGTGAACAAGCTCTTGCGCCAGTTCGGATCGGGGATGCCGCTTCGGAGCCATTCCTCCGCCGCCTTGCGCGGCGCCCGGTGGCGCGTCGCTTCGTCCCGCCGGAGGTCTTGCGACAGGGCCGACCACCCGTAGACTGTGCCTCAGCGGTGGACCGGCAACGCGTTCAGCGGAATGCGCAGGTACGACACGCCGTTCTCGTCCGCCGGTGGCAACTGCCCGGCGCGCACGTTGACCTGGATCGACGGCAGGATCAGCGTGGGCACCTCGAGCGTGGCATCGCGCGACTGTCGCATCGCGACGAACTCGTCTTCGCCGATGCCGTCGCGCACGTGGATGTTGTGCGCCCTTTGCTCGGCCACCGTCGTCCGCCAGCGCGCCTCTCGCGTGGCCGGCGGGTAGTCGTGGCAGACATACATCGTCGTCTCGGGCGGCAGCGCCAGCAGCCTGCGCATCGAGGCGTACAGCTGATGCGCGTCACCGCCGGGAAAGTCGGCGCGGGCGCTGCCGACGTCGGGCATGAACAGCGTGTCGCCGACGAACACCGAGCCGTCGATCAGGTA
>JBDTUG010000469.1:0-2748 GCA_040007855.1 Caldimonas sp. | reverse complement strand
TCGCCGTTGTCTTCCTCGTAGAAGCGGGCCGATTCCTCGAGGTCGTCGTCGACCGCGTCGCTCGGAATGGTCAGGCCGAAGCGCTCGACGATCCAGCCCTTTTCCTCGTCGGTCGGGGCGTCGAGGTCGACCCATACCGGCTTGACGTGGGCGAGCGCCGCGTGGCTTTCGATCTCTTCCTGGAAAAGCCGGCCATTGGCCAGCGTGAACACGTTCAGCATGTGCGCTCCGGCGAGCAGGGTCCGCTGCCGGAGCGGACGGTCACCAAGGGGGGAAGATGTCCAAGGACGCGGTCGAAGAGATGCGGTGCATAAATTATCGCATCGGCGCCGCGCCCGCCCGGGCGGCACAGGGCCGCAGCGGCGGCGAGGGATAGACTGGGTTCGGCCCTGCAACGACCCTTTTCCCGAAGCAGGCTTGAACGCGTCTGCTACTGTCTCCTGCCGTATCCCGAAAGGATCCTTCATGAATCTGACGATCAGCGGTCATCACCTCGAAGTCACGCCAGCTCTCAGGGAGTACGTGCTCGCAAAGCTGGATCGCGTGACGCGACATTTCGATCAGGTGGTCGACATCACGGTGCTGCTGTGTGTCGAGAAGCTGAGCGAGAAGGAGCGCCGGCAACGGGCCGAGGTGACGCTGCACGTCAAGGGCAAGGACCTGTTCGCCGAGTGTTCCGCGGAGGATCTTTACGCGGCGATCGACCAGCTGATGGACAAGCTCGACCGCCAGGTCGTCCGTCACAAGGACAAGGTCCAGAACCACCATCACGAGTCGCCCAAGCGGACCGACGCGACCCTCAACTGACGGCTGGCGTCGCGGCAGGTGTTGCCGCGACGCAGCAAAATCCGTCTCCTGCGTCACGCCAATCGCTCCCAGGCCCGGCGTGACGCGGACCATCGGCCCATAATTCATCGCATTGTCATTTCGGCCGAGCGCGGCGTCGCGGTCGGGCGTCTTCCATGAATCGTCTCGCTGCCATCCTGCCCGCCGGCGACGTGCTGATCGACGTCGACGCCACCAGCAAGAAGCGCGTTTTCGAGCACGCCGGGCTGCTGTTCGAGAACCAGCATGCGATCGCCCGCGCCACCGTCACCGACAACCTGTTCGCCCGCGAGCGGCTCGGCTCGACCGGCCTCGGGCACGGGGTGGCGATCCCGCACGGGCGCATCAAGGGCCTGAAGAACCCGCTCGCCGCGGTGCTGCGGGTGCGCGAACCGATCTCCTTCGACGCCCCCGACGACGAGCCGGTCGCGCTCCTGATCTTCCTGCTGGTCCCCGAGGCGGCGACACAGCGCCACCTGGAAATCCTCTCCGAGATCGCCGAGATGCTGTCCGACCGCGACCTGCGGGAGCGCCTGAAGGCGGAAACCGACGCCTCCGCCGTGCACCGGCTGATCGCCGCGTGGGAGCCGCTGCGCTCGGTCGCCTGAACCGGCGCCCGATGGCGCCGCCGCTCCGCATCCGCTGCGCCCGCGGGCAGGGGCAGCCTTACGCCAGCGGCCGGGCAGGCCCGTCGTGAAACCGACCGTCATCAGCGCGGAAGCGCTGTTCGAGGAATTCCGCCCGGCCCTGCACTGGGAGTGGGTCGCCGGCCACGCCCACCCGGAACGCCATTTCGACGAAGCCGCAGTGCGCGACGCGCGCTCGTCGGCCGACCTGGTCGGCTACCTGAACTACATCCACCCGAACCGGGTCCAGATCGTCGGCAAGCGCGAGGTCGCCTACCTGAAGAACGACTCACCCGAGACGACCGAGCGGCGCATCTCGCGGATCGTCACGCTCGACCCGCCGGTCCTGATCTGCGCCGACGGCCAGGTGCCGCCCGACCGCATGGTCGCCCTGTGCGATCGCGCCGACATTCCTCTCTTCGTCACCGCCGAGTCGGCCGGCCACGTCATCGACGTCGTCCGCGGCTACCTCAGCCAGCACTTCGCCGAGCGGACGACGCGGCACGGCGTCTTCATGGACATCCTCGGCCTCGGCGTGCTCCTCACCGGCGAATCGGGCCTCGGCAAGAGCGAGCTCGGCCTCGAGCTGATCTCGCGCGGCCACGGCCTCGTCGCCGACGACGCGGTCGATCTCTACCGCGTCTCGCAGACGGCGCTCGAGGGCCGCTGCCCCGACCTGCTGATGAACCTGCTCGAGGTGCGCGGCATCGGCCTGCTCGACATCAAGGCGATCTTCGGCGAGACGGCGGTGCGGCGGAAGATGCGCCTGAAGCTGATCGTCCACCTGGTGCGCCAGGCGACCATGGACCGCGACTTCGAGCGCTTGCCCTACGAGCCGCTCAACGAAGACATCCTCGACGTCTCGATCAGGAAGACCGTGATCGCGGTCGACGCCGGGCGCAACCTTGCCGTGCTGGTCGAGGCCGCGGTGCGCAACACCATCCTCCAGCTGCGCGGCATCGACACCTACACCGAGTTCATCGCCCGCCACCACAAGGCGATGAGCAAGCCGGAGTGAGAGATCCTTCCTTCACTCAGGACGATGAAGGCGCTGCCGCAGGCAGCACCCTCATCGCTTGATCCGGAACTCGCAATTCTTCTTGGTGCAGGCAGCGTAGAGCGCGAGCGCATGGTCCTGCAGCTCGAAGCCGCGCGCCAGGGCGACGCTGTGCTGGCGCTTCTCGATCTCGGCGTCGAAGAACTCCTCGACCCGGCCGCAGTCGAGGCAGACCAGATGATCGTGGTGCTTGCCCTCGTTGAGCTCGAACACCGCCTTGCCGGTCTCGAAATGGTTGCG
>JBDTUG010000468.1:0-2781 GCA_040007855.1 Caldimonas sp. | reverse complement strand
GACCTCGGTCGAGCGGCTCGGCGACACGATCAAGAACGGCCGGCGCGGCACCCTCAGCGGCAAGCTGCGCGTCTTCGGCGTGCAAGGCCACATCGCCTACCCGCAGCTGGCCGACAACCCGATTCACCGGACGGCGCCGCTGCTCGCCGAGCTGGTCGGCGTGAGCTGGGACGCGGGCAACGCGCATTTCCTGCCCACCTCCTGGCAGATGTCGAACATCCATGCCGGCACCGGCGCCGGCAACGTCATCCCCGGCGAGCTGGTCGTCGACTTCAACTTCCGCTTCAGCACCGAATCGACGCCCGACTCGCTGAAGGCGCGCGTCGAAGCCCTGCTCGCCCGGCACGCCGTCCGCCACGAGCTCGCCTGGACGCTCGGCGGCGAGCCGTTCCTGAGCGCGCCCGGCGCCCTGAGCGAGGCGCTGGCCGCCTCGATCCGCGAGCACGCCGAGATCACCTGCCTGCTCTCGACGACCGGCGGCACCTCCGACGGCCGGTTCATCCGCCGCATCTGCGACGAGGTGATCGAATTCGGGCCGGTCAACGCCAGCATCCACCAGGTCGACGAATCGGTCGACATCGCCAGCCTGGACGTGCTGAAGGACGTCTACCGGGGCACCCTGGAGCGGCTCGCGGCATGACCCTGGTCGAGCTCGTGGTCGCCCAGAGCGAGCGCCTGAAGGGCGCCGGCGTGTCGTTCGGCCACGGCACCGGCAATGCGTTCGACGAAGCGGCCTGGCTCGTCACCTGGGCGATCGGCCTGCCGCTCGACGCCCTCGAGACCCGTGGCTCTCGTGGGGTCACCGCCGCCGAAGCGGCCAAGGCCGAGGCCCTGATCGGCGAGCGTATCGCCAGCCGCCGGCCGGCCGCCTACCTGACCGGCGAAGCCTGGCTGCAGAACGTTCCGTTCAGCGTCGACGAGCGGGTGATCGTGCCGCGCTCCTACATTGCCGAGTTGCTGGTCGACGCCGAGGAGAGCGGCACGCTCGACGCCTGGCTCTCGGACCGGACCCGGCGCGTCCTCGATCTGTGCACCGGCAACGGCAGCCTGGCGGTGATCGCGGCGATGGCCTACCCGGAGATCGTGGTCGATGCCTCCGACGTCAGCGCAGCGGCGCTCGAGGTCGCCCGCGCCAACGTCGCCCGCCATGGCCTGGGCGCGCGCATCCGCGTGATCGAATCGGATCTGTTCGCCGGCCTGCACGGGCCCTACGACCTCGTCCTCTGCAACCCGCCCTACGTCACTGCGGCCAGCATGGCTGTCCTTCCCGCCGAGTACCGCGCCGAGCCGGCGCTGGCCCTGGCCGGCGGAGCCGACGGCATGGACCTGATCCGCCGCATCGTCGTCGAGGCACCCCGCTTCCTGGCCGACGACGGTGTGCTCGTCCTCGAGGTGGGGCACGAGCGAGACGGCTTCGAGGCCGCCTTCCCGCGCCTCGAGTGCGCCTGGCTGGACACCAGCGGCGGCGAGGATTGCGTCGTCCTGATGGAACGGCGCGCCCTCGCCGCCTGAACTTCCGGGCAACCTGGGCCGGTGCCCGGTCTTTCGTCCGTCCGTCAAAATCGCCCATGCTCGTTCTCAGCCAACTGTCCCTGCGCCGCGGCGTCAAGCTCGTCCTCGACCGCACCAGCGTCACCGTCAACCCGGGCGAAAAGGTCGGCCTGGTCGGCCGCAACGGCGCCGGCAAATCCTCGCTGTTCTCCCTGCTCGCCAGCCGCCTCTCGGCCGACGCCGGTGACCTCTCCCTGCCGCCGCGCTGGCGGATCGCCGAGGTCGCGCAGGAGATGCCGGAGACCGCCGAGGGCGCGACCGACTTCGTCCTCGCGGGCGACACCGTGCTCGCCGAGGCGAACGCCGCGCTCGCCGCCGCCGAGGCGAGCGGCGATGGCCACGCGATCGGCGATGCGCACCACGCGATCAGCGATGCCGGCGGCTTCGACGCCCGGCCGCGCGCCCAGTCGATGCTGATGGGCCTGGGCTTCAGGAGCGCCGAGCTCGACCTGCCGGTGAACAGCTTTTCGGGCGGCTGGCGGATGCGCCTGCAGCTCGCCCGGGCCCTGATGTGCCCGGCCGACCTGATGCTGCTCGACGAGCCGACCAACCACCTCGACCTCGACGCCCTGGTCTGGCTCGAGGCCTGGCTGCAGCGCT
The DNA here is from genome assembly GCA_040007855.1 of Caldimonas sp. GTDB lineage: Bacteria > Pseudomonadota > Gammaproteobacteria > Burkholderiales > Burkholderiaceae_C > Schlegelella_A. The sequence goes on along the minus strand of JBDTUG010000468.1, from coordinate 630 downwards.
ACGCCGGCACGATGATCGTGATCAGCCACGACCGCGAGTTCCTCGACGCCGTCACCAAGGTCACGGTCCACCTCGACGAGACCAAGCTCGTCCGCTACACCGGCAACTACACCGCGTTCGAGGAGATGCGCTCGATCCGTCTCGAGCAGGCGCAGCAGAGCTTCGAGAAGCAGAAGGAGCGCATGGCGCACCTGCAGAAGTTCATCGACCGCTTCAAGGCCAAGGCAAGCAAGGCCAAGCAGGCGCAGAGCCGCGTCAAGGCGCTGGCGCGCATGGAAAAGATCGGCCCGGTGCTGACCAGCGCCGACTTCCAGTTCGAGTTCCGCGAGCCGCTGAGCCTGCCCAACCCGATGCTCGCCTTCGCCGACGTCGCCTGCGGCTACCGGGTGCCCCTGGCCGCCGCGGCCGGCGACGCGCCGGCAGGGGCCGCCGACCCCGGCTCGGGCCGGCCCGGCGCCGGGGTCGTCCGGCCGTGCGCGAGCGAGAAACGGATCGTCGACCACATCGACCGCTCGGTGCTGGCCGGCCAGCGGATCGGCATCCTGGGCGCCAACGGCCAGGGCAAGTCGACGCTGGTCAAGACCATCGTCGGCGCGCTGCCGCCGCTGCAGGGCGAGATCACCGCCGGCA
>JBDTUG010000467.1:0-2792 GCA_040007855.1 Caldimonas sp. | reverse complement strand
GCGTGCCGGCCCTCTGGGAGGCGACCCATCCGCGCTACGCGCTGCTGCGCCTGCATGGCCGCAACCGCGCCACCTGGAACATCCGGGGTCAGACCTCGGCGTCGGACCGCTTCAACTACGACTACCCGGACGACGAGCTCGCCGAGATGGTGTCGAAGATCGGCCAGCTGGCGCTGACGGCGATGCAGACCCACGTGATCTTCAACAACAACATGGAAGACCAGGGCCAGCGCAACGCGCGCACCCTGATCGATCTGCTGGCCGCCGCGGGCGTGCGATGAGGCATTGACCTACGACGGCGCAAGGGCTGTGCCGGCAGGTTCCGGGCCGGCGCCTTTCCATAATCGGCGCTATCCAACACTTTCGAAAAGAGCCGCCATGAGCCTGATCAGTTTCATTAGGGAAGCCGGGGAAAAGCTGTTCAAGCACGACGCCCCGGCTGCCGCGCCGGCCGCCAACGCGCCGGCCCAGCCCGACATCGCCAAGCTGAACGCGACGGCCGGCGCGGCGATCGAAAAGTACATCGCCTCGCAGGGCCTGAAGGCCGACGGCCTGAACGTCGGCTACGACGGCGCCACCGAGACCGTCACGGTCAGCGGCGTTGCGCCCGACCAGGCGAGCAAGGAGAAGATCGTGCTGTGCTGCGGCAACGTCGCCTCGGTGACCAAGGTCAACGACATGCTGACGGTCGCGTCTGCGTCGCAGCCCGAGTCGAAGTACCACACGGTCAAGTCGGGCGACACGCTCTCCAAGATCGCCAAGGAAGCGTACGGCGATGCCAACGCCTACATGAAGATCTTCGAGGCCAACAAGCCGATGCTCTCGGATCCGAACAAGATCTACCCGGGCCAGATGCTGCGCATACCGGCCGCCTGAGGGCGCGATGGGGAGCGTCGCCACCGTGGCTGCCCTGTCGACGCGGGGCACGCCCGCGCAGTGGTGGCAGCTCGTCAAGGGCGCGGGCGAAGCGTGGATCGACGACTACGCGCCGAGCATGGGCGCAGCGCTGTCGTACTACACGGTTTTCTCGCTGGCGCCGCTGCTCCTGATCGTCATCTCGATCGCCGGCCTGGTGTTCGGCGAGGAGGCGGCGCGCGGCGAGATCTTCGGCCAGCTGCGCGGCCTCATGGGCAGCGACGCCGCCAAGGCAGTCGAGGGCGTGCTCACGAGCGTCAACCGGCCGGCCGAGGGGATCGCGGCAACCGTGCTCGGCGTCGGCCTGCTGCTGCTCGGCGCCACCAGCGTGTTCGGCGAGCTGCAGGACGCGCTCGACCGGATCTGGCGCGCCCCGGCGCGCGAGCGCGCCGCCGGCTGGTGGAGCCTGCTGCATACCCGGCTGCTCTCGTTCGGCATGATCCTCGGCATCGCCTTCCTGCTGATGGTCTCGCTCGTGCTCGGTGCGGCGATCTCGGCGCTCGGCAAGTGGTGGGGCGACGTATTCGGCGGCTGGGAGGTGCTGGCGCAGGTCGTCAACCTGCTGGCCAGCTTCGTGCTGACGACCGGCGTGTTCGCGATGATCTACAAACTCATGCCGCGCGTGCAGGTGCGCTGGCACGACGTCTGGCTGGGCGCCCTGGTGACCTCGGCGCTGTTCTCGGTCGGCAAGTTCCTGATCGGTCTCTACATCGGCAAGAGCGGCATCGCCTCCGGGTTCGGTGCCGCCGGCTCGCTGATCATCGTCTTCGTCTGGGTGTACTACTCGGCGCAGATCTTCCTGATGGGCGCCGAGTTCACCTGGGTCTACGCACGCACCTTCGGCTCGATGCGCAAGCTCACGCCGAACCACGAAGACGAGCACGCCGCCGACCTGCCCTCGCGCAGCGAAGAGCCGATGCCGCCGCCCGAAGTCGTGCCGAAGGGGCAGCGCTCCGCCCTGTCGCACGGGGCGCACGGGGCGCACGGGGCCCCCTGGCGCGACATCGGCACCGGGCTGGCCGTGGTGCTGGCGCTGCGCTACCTCGTGCCGCGCATCCTGCGTCGGCGCTAACGGAGGTCGCCGCGCGGCGGCCGAAGTGCCCACTCGGTCACGGCATCGGCGGGGCGGTCTGCGGCCTGGGCGCACACGACGCCGGCGGCCTCTAACATGCGAGCCCGCCACCGACCGCCCACCAGAAGAAACGATGACCCCGGCCCGAGCCTCGACCGCCCCGCGCCGGGCCCGCGCCGGGATGCGCCTGGCCCTGTTCGCGATCGGCCTGGTGCTCTTCCTGTGGGCCGCCCTGTGGGTCGCCAGCCTCATGAGCGACAGCGCGCGCATCCCCGCCGAGCTCGCCGCCGCCGCGCAGGAAAACGGCGTGATGGTCTGCTCCGACGGCACCATCGTTCGCGCCGACGGCTCGCTGCTCGACCGCATCTTCGGCATCGGCCGGTTTAGCTGCACGGCCTGGCGCATGCGCGCCAGGCTGGTCGACCCAGCCACCGGCACCGTCGACTGGCCTTCCTCGCCCAGGCGCTGACGCCGGCCACCGTCCTCGCCCGGTCACTGCTGCGGGCACTGCTGCCTATACTGCCGCGCCGAAGCAGGGGGCACGAACCGTGGGCAAGCGCTGGAACGGGTGGGGCCGCGAGTCCGAAGACGCTCCGCTGAGCGAGCTCGCACGGGCCTTTCTCGCGGCCCGGATCGGCCCGTCGACGGCTTCGCGCAGCGCCTCGCGCGAAGCGGCGCTGGGCGGCGTCGCCGCGAGCCGCCTGCCGGCCACGACGTGCTTCGACACCGCCCCGGCCACCCGCCTCGACCACGCCTTCGGCCAGAGCACGCCCGACTGGATCGCTCTGCGCAGCGGCCGGGTCGG
>JBDTUG010000466.1:0-2792 GCA_040007855.1 Caldimonas sp. | reverse complement strand
GCTGTGCCCGAAATTGAGCACGTCCATCAGGCCGAACACCAGCGTCAGGCCGGAGGCGGCGATGAAGACGATCATGCCCATCGCCAAGCCGGCGAAGGTGAGCGTCAGCCAGGTCGTGGTCGAGCCGGTCGCCGGCCACGCGGCCAAGGCGATCGCCCCCATCAGCAGCAGCGGGACGGCATCGAAGCGGGTCTTCGGCAGGACCTCGGCGGCCCCGGGAGCGGCGGCAGGGGCGGCGGACGCAGCGTCGGTCATGGCAGCACCTTGGCGCGTCGCGTCGCGGCGTTCGTCCGGGAGGCTCGCAAGCTCACGGTCGGAGGTCACTGGTGGGCGGCCAGCGAGAGGCCGAGCAGCCGGTGCTGCAGGGCTTCGTCGCCAGCCAGCTCGGCCATCGGGCCGCGGTGGACGATGCGGCCGTCGTCCATCACCGCGACCGTGTCGCCGAGCGCCTTGGCCATCGCGAAGTTCTGCTCGACCAGGAGCACCGTCGTCGCGGTCGCCTTCAGCTCGCGCAGCGCACTGATCAGGTTCTGCACGATCGCCGGTGCCAGGCCCTTGCTCGGCTCGTCGATCAGGAGGAGCCGGCGCGGCTCGACCATCGCCCGGGCGATCGCCAGCATCTGCTTCTGGCCGCCCGAGAGCTTGCCGGCCGGATAGAGCCAGAACTTCTTCAGCGCCGGGAACAAGCCGAACAGCCATTCGAGGCGGGCCGCGTCGAGCTCCTCGGCGCTCTTCGCCTTGCGCGCCGCAAGCAGCATGTTCTCGCACACCGTCAGGTCGGCGAAGACGCCCATGTTCTCGGGCACGTAGGCGATGCCGAGCTGGGCGATCTCGGGCGTGCGCGGCGCGGCGCCCTTGGCGCCGGCCGCGGCCGGACCGCCGATCCGCCGGCCGTCGAAGGCCACCGTGCCCTGCGACGCGCTCCACAGACCCATGATGGTCCGCAGCGTCGTCGTCTTGCCGGCGCCGTTGCGGCCGAGCAGCATCGTCACCTGTCCGGCCGGCACCTCGAAGTCGACGCCGTGAAGGATGTGGTACGCGCCGATGTGCGTGTGCACGCCGACCAGCGAGAGCAACGCGCTCACGCCGCACCCTCCTGCGCGAAGCGTGTCTCGGGCGACAGCCCGAGATACGCTTCCTGCACGATCGGCGAGGCGATCACCGCCTCGGGCTCCCCGTCGGCGACCAGCTGGCCGTTGTGCAGCACGATGATCCGGTCGGCGAGCTCGCGCACCACGTCCATCTTGTGCTCGACCAGCAACACCGTCTTGTCGGCATCGGCCTTCAGGCCGCGGATCAGGTCGAGGATCACCGGCACGTCGCCTGTGCTCATGCCGGCGGTCGGCTCGTCGAACATGTAGACGCTTGGCTCCAGGGCCATCAGCATCGCCACCTCGAGCTTGCGCTGGTCGCCGTGCGGCAGGCTGCTGGCGGCGGCATCGGCCCGGTCGCCGAGCGCCACCCGCTGCACCAGCTCGCGCGCCCGCTCGAGCGTGCCGCGATGGTCGAGCCAGACCGACCAGAGGTCGAGGCCGTGCTTTCTGCGTGACTGCACCGCCAGGCGCACGTTCTCCAGCACCGAGAGGTTGGGGAAGAGCTGGGTCAGCTGGAAGGCGCGGCCGAGGCCGCGGTGGGTGCGCTGCGAGACCGGCTCATGGGTGATGTCGACCCCGCCGAGCCAGACCGAACCGGCGCTGGCGCGAAGCTGGCCGGAGATGAGATTGAAGTAGGTGGTCTTGCCGGCGCCGTTCGGGCCGACGATCGCCGTCAGCGTGCCGGGCTTGAACGCACAGCTCACCCGATCGACGGCGACGTGGCCGCCGAAGCGGATCGTCAGGTCCTGGGTTTCAAGCACGTTGAAGCTGGCGCAGGAACCGTCGCGAGCGGCACGAGGTCGCAGAGAGAAGCGCAGCCGTACGGCGGTACGGCGAGCATCGCAGCTGCGAGATCGGGTCGCGCAGCAGGTTCATGCGTCGGCTTCAGCGCTTGTTCTTTATCGGCACGTCCATCTCTTCGGGCTTGATCTCCCGCACCAGTTCCGGCACGCCCCAGGTGAAGGCCGGGTCGTTCTTGATCCTGAAGTGGTACATCGACTGCATCGCCTGGTGGTCTTCCTTGCGAAAGGTCATCTTGCCCTTGGGCGACATGAAGCTCATGCCTTCCATGGTGGCGATCAGCTTGTCGGTGCCGGTCTCGCCGTTGGTCTTCTTCAGCGCTTCCACGAGGGCGATGCCGGCCGACATGCCGCCAGCAGTGAAGAAGTCGGGCGGAGCCTTGAACTTGCTGTAGTGGTTGGCGACCAGCCACTCGTTGACCGGATTCTTCGGGATGCCGAAGTAATAGTAGGTCGCGCCTTCCATGCCAGGGAACTGCTTGTAGGCGGTCATTGCCGGCAGGATGTTGCCGCCGCTGCCGACCTCGATGCCGAAACGGTTCTTCAGGTCGAGGTTGGCGAGCGAGGGGAACGGCGTCGTCGCGCCGGCCCAGACCACGCCGATGAACTTGCGGCCGCTCTTGTCCTTGAGCGCGTCGATGCAGCGCTGGATGCCGGCGGTGAAGTCGGTCGTCGCCGGCGGCAGATATTCCTCGTGGACGATCTTCGACTTCTTCAGGTTCTCCTTGAAGGCCTTGATGCCGTCGCGGCCGAACGCATAGTCCTGCGCGAGCGTGCAGATCGAGACCCCCGCCGCGTCGGACGCGACCGCGTTGGAGATCGCGTCCTGCGAGCTGTTGCGGCCGGTGCGGAAGATGTACTTGTTCCACTTGTCGCCGGTGATCGAGTCGGCGACCGC
>JBDTUG010000465.1:0-2798 GCA_040007855.1 Caldimonas sp. | reverse complement strand
CCCTTGAAGATGTCGGTGTTCGGCTGGTGGCCGATGGCGATGAAGCAGCCGGTGAGCGGGATCTCCGAGGTGGCGCCGTCCTGGGTGCTGCGGATCCGCACGCCGGTGACGCCGCTCTCGTTGCCCAGCACCTCGTCGAGCGTCGACCACAGGTGCAGTTCCATCTTGCCGCTCGCCGCCTTGGCCATCAGCTTGTCGACCAGGATCGCCTCGGCGCGGAACTTGTCGCGGCGATGCACGACGTGCACCTTCGACGCGATGTTGGAGAGGTAGAGCGCCTCCTCGACCGCGGTGTTGCCGCCGCCGACCACCGCGACCTCCTGGCCGCGGTAGAAGAAGCCGTCGCAGGTGGCGCAGCCGCTGACGCCGCGCCCCATGAAGGCCTGCTCCGAGGGCAGCCCGAGGTACTTGGCGGACGCGCCGGTGGCGATGATCAGCGTGTCGCAGGTGTAGTGGCCGGAATCGCCGCGCAGGGTGAACGGGCGCTGTGCGAGATCGACCTCGTTGATGTGGTCGAAGACGATCTTCGTGTCGAAGCGCTCGACGTGCTTGAGAAAGCGCGCCATCAGCTCGGGGCCCATGACGCCTTCGACGTCGGCCGGCCAGTTGTCGACGTCGGTCGTGGTCATGAGCTGGCCACCCTGGGCGATGCCGGTAATCAGCACCGGCTTCAGGTTGGCGCGCGCCGCGTACAGGGCTGCGGTGTAGCCAGCCGGGCCGGAGCCGAGGATGAGAACGCCGGCGTGCTGGACGGTGGGTGTCATGGGCTTCCGAGGAGAGGGTTCGCTGGCACGGGTCCTGCCAGTCTGACATGGGGTTGCGACCCGCTGGCATCAATGCAAGTAACGGCGACAATAGCCTAGGGCGGACCGGCGTGATGTTTTCACGTCGAGCTGGTCGCCGCGCTGGCACACAAGAAAGGGTCTACCGATGGCAATGCTCTCGAATCTCGATCTCATCCGGCGCGTGCCGCTGTTCTCGCTGCTGACCAACGATCAGGCCCAGGGCATTGCGGACAGCGTCGTCAAGCGGCGCTTTCGGCGCGGCGAGATCGTCGTCGAGCACGGCAAGAAGTCGAATGCCCTCTTCATCCTGCTCACCGGACGGGCCCGCGTGCTGACCGCCGATTCGCGCGGCCGCGAGGTCATCCTGGCGGTGCTGCAGTCGGGCGACTACGTCGGCGAGATGAGCCTGATCGACAACGAGCCGCATTCGGCGACCGTGCGCGCCGAGGTGCAGACCGACATGCTGATCCTCGGCCGCGCCGAGTTCGCGCGCTGCCTGCCGGAGAACTCGAGCCTGTCGTACGCGATCATGCGCGGCCTGGTGCAGCGGCTGCGCAGCGCCGACCGGCAGATCGAGTCGCTCGCCCTGCTCGACGTCTACGGCCGGGTCGCGCGCACCCTGCTCGACATGTCCGAGATGGAAGGCGAGGTCAAGATCATCCGCAACAAGGTCTCGCGCCAGGATCTGGCCAAGGTGGTGGGTGCCTCGCGCGAGATGGTCAGCCGGGTCATGAAAGACCTGGAAGGGCGCGGCATGGTCCAGACCCAGGAGAACGGCTGGGTGATCATCAAGGAGCAGCTGACCGCCTAGGCGGGCAAGCCGCCACAATTCGCGGATGACCTTTCCCCTGGGATCGCTCCGCTTCGACGGCACCGCCGACGCCGCGTCCGCCCCACCTGCCGCCACGCACGCCAGCTGGCGAGCCCAACTCGCCTTGCTGGCCGGTGCGGTTGCGTGGACGCTTGCCGTGATCGCCCTGGCTACGCACGGCGCGGCCGACCCGGGCTTTTCGACCTCCGGCAGCGGCGGCGCGCTGCACAACAAGGCGGGGGTCGCCGGCGCCTGGTTCTCTGACCTCGCCTTCTTCTTGGTCGGCTATTCGGTCTGGTGGGCGATGCTGGTCGGCGGCCGCGCCTGGCTCGGCGGGCTGGCGCGGGTGCTGCGTGCCAGCGCCGGCGGCGCTGCGCCGGGCAAGGAAACGCCCGCCTGGCACCTCTGGCTCGGCCTGGCCCTGCTGCTCGCCGCGAGCGCGTCGCTCGAGTGGACCCGGCTCTATCAATGGGAAACGCTGGTCGCCGGCGGCAATGCCGGCGGCGTGCTTGGCTACAGCCTGGGCAAGGCGAGCCAGGCCTTCCTCGGGTTCGCCGGCTCGGGCGTGCTCTGGATCGCCGTTCTGGTGGCCGGCATCTCGCTCGGCCTCGGCTTTTCCTGGCTGCGCGCCGCCGAACGGATCGGCCGGGCGATCGAGTCGCTGCGCACCCGGCGCGCCTCGCGCATCGAGCGGGCCGAGGACGTGCGTCTCGGCGAGGAAGCGATGCGCGAGCGCGAGGAGATCGTCGAAATCGAGCACGAGCTGCATGAGCAGCACCTGCCGATCGTGATCGAACCGAGCCTGGTCGACGTGCCCAAGAGCACGCGGGTCGTCAAGGAACGGCAGAAGCCTCTCTTCACCGAGCTGGTCGACACCAGGCTGCCGCAGGTCGACCTGCTCGACGCGGCGCCTCAACGAATCGAGAGCGTGAGCGCCGAGACGCTCGAGATGACCTCGCGCCTGATCGAGAAGAAGCTCAAGGACTTCGGCGTCGAGGTGCGTGTCGTCGCCGCCTCGCCCGGGCCGGTGATCACGCGCTACGAGATCGAGCCGGCGGTCGGCGTGAAGGGCGCGCAGGTCGTCAACCTCGCCAAGGACCTGGCGCGCAGCCTGAGCCTGGTGTCGATCCGGGTCGTCGAGACGATCCCCGGCAAGACGACGATGGCGCTCGAGCTGCCCAACGCCAAGCGGCAGACGATCC
>JBDTUG010000464.1:0-2810 GCA_040007855.1 Caldimonas sp. | reverse complement strand
ACGAGCGGATGTGGCGCGGCCGGTCGGCGAGCGCGAGCTCGGCGCCGTCGGGATTCAGGCGCGGGCAGAGGTAGATCGCGCGGCTGTCGAGCAGCTCGGTGATGTCGCGGTCGCTGCCGTGCTTCTTGACCAGCTGATCGAGGAAGTAGAGCACCGCCGTCGACGCGGTGAGCTCGGCAGCGTGGATGTTGCCGTCGGCCCAGAACGCCGGCTTGTCGTCGGCGGCGCCGGTGGCGATGTTGGTGATCGTCGCGACCCAGATCTCGCGGCCTTCGTGGCTCTTGCCGATCGAGCGCACCGCCACCAGCGTCGGGTGCGCCTCGGCGTAGGCGAACAGCAGCCGGGTCAGTTCATCGTATCTGTAGAAGGCGTCGAAGCGGGGGATCGGCGAGGCGGTCTGGGTCATTGAAGGTCATTGGCCGCGGAACAGGCTCTGGAAGTGCCGCGACACCGGCAGCCGCTCGCTGCGGTCGCGCAGCGTGAGAACCATGCCGTCGTCGTGCCTGATCGCGCTGGCGATGGAACGCTGATTCACGATGATAGAGCGGTGCACCTGCCAGAACCGGTCGGGGGCCAGGCGGGCCAGCAATTCCTTGAGCGGCGTCCGGATGAACGCCTCACCGCCGCGATGGACGACCCGCGTGTAGCGCGTATCGGACTCGAAGTAGTCGATCTCGTCGACCGGGATGAGCCGCACCTCCTTGCCGACGGTGGCCTGGATGACCTCGAGTGACGGCTCGCCGCGCGCCTGCCCGGCGAGCTGGCGGAGCAGCTCTCTGAGGGCGGCCGCCTGCCCGCCGGCGGCCGGTGCGGCGTCGGGCAGGCCGGAGCCCAGCTTGGCGACGGTGCGCGCGAGGCGCTGCGGATCGACCGGCTTCATGACGTAGTCGACCGCGCCGGCGTCGAAGGCGGCCAGCGCGTGGTCGCCGTAGGCGGTGACGAAGACGACGCGGGCCGCCCCGTCGATCCGGCGCGCGACCTCGAGGCCGGTCAGACCGGGCATGCGGACGTCGAGAAAGCAGACGTCCGGCTCGTGCCCGAGAAAGAGGTCCCAGGCGTCGACCCCGTTGCCGGCCTCGGCGACGATCTCGAGCTGCGGCCAGGCGGCCGCCAGCGCGGCACGCAATTGCTGGCGCGGCGCTTGCTCGTCGTCGGCGATCAGGGCAGTGGTCATGGCGACAGGTCGATCCGGACGCGCGCCCGCGTGCCCCGGGCGCCGGGCCGCGCCGAGAGCTCGAGCATCGCCGCGCCATCGTAGCGGTGGCGCAGGCGCTCGCGGCTGTTGGCGAGACCGACGCCGGGCCGATCGGGACCGCGCGCGGTCGGCGCGCCCGGCGCGTTCGCATCACCGGCCACACCGCCGGGCGCGCTCGGCACATCGGAAGTCACATCGGCCGAGTCGGCGCGATCGGCGAGGCCGACGCCGTCGTCGTCGACCTGCAGGACGAGCGCCGGCCCGTCGCGGAACACCGTCACTGTCACCGAGCCGCCGGCCAGCATCGGCTCGATGCCGTGCTCGACCGCGTTTTCCACCAGGGAGAGGACGAGGCCGGCCGGCACCTCGACGTCGGCGCAATCGGCGGCCACCTCGACCCGCCAGGCGAGCCGCTCGCCGAGCCGGGCACGCATGATCGCCAGGTAGTGGCCGGCCGCGTCGCACTCGGCGCCGAGCGGGGCGAACGGCGCCGCCATCGCTTCGGTGCTGGTGCGCAGCAGTCCGGTCAGAGAGCGCAGCAGGGGGCCGGCGCGCGCGTCGCCGGTGTCGACCCAGTGTTGCAGCGAGGCCAGGGTGTTGAAGATGAAATGGGGCCGGATCTGCCCTTGCAGCAGGCGCAGGCGCGCCTCGGCGGCCTGGCGCGCCGCCGCGTCGCGCTCGCCGATCAGCCGGGCCCGCTCCAGGTCGGCGCGCAGGACCCGACGGCGGGCGAAGGCGGTGAGCTCCATGGCCGCGGCGAGGCCGAGCGCCGCGAGGGCCAGCAGCGGCGCGACGTCGGCGAAGGCGCCGCGAAACGCGGGCCACAGGGTCGCTGTCTCCAGGCCGCCGAGCTTCGAGATGCGGCCGACGAAGAAGCCGAGCGCCGCACCGGCGTAGATGACAAGCGAGCTGACGATGCCGATGCGCACCGCCTTGCGGCCGACGAAGCGCTCGGGCTGGAGCCAGGCGCCGAGCACCGCCAGCGGCATCGCCAGCCAGCCAACCAGGCTCAACGCCACTGCCAGCAGCCAGGGCATGCCGGTCGCGGTGAGGCCCAGCACGCTGGCGACGATTGCCATGGCAAGACAGAACCAGACGACGGCACCACGCCGGCTGTAGAGCCAGCGGTCGATCCGCTCGACCTCGGCGCGGGTGACCGGCGGCATGCGCCGGTAGTGCGGCTCGGCCCAGGCGAAATAGCGGCGCTGGAGCCAGTTGTCGTCGGCCCGGATCGTCATCGGCCGATTCTCGATCGGCCGCCCTGCAGCGCCACGCGCAAAGGGGCGAAACGACGCGCGCGCGGTACCGGCTGCGCTCAGGCTGACACGAGCGGTGCGCCGTCGACGAAGACCCGGATCTCGCCGGGCGCGAACGCCGACCATTCTTCGTCGCGGGTGAGCGGCTCGGTGACGACCACCGCGACCCGGTCGCGCGTCGAGGTGTGCTGGGCGAAGTCGATGGTCAGGTCGTCGTCCTGCAGGGAGGCGCGGGCGAACGGGTGCTGGCGCACGATGTGATGCAGATGGGTCGAGCAATGCGCCCAGAGCGCCTGGCCGTTGCTCAGCATGGCGTTGAAGACGCCGTGCCGCGCCACCTGGGGCAGCAGCTCGGCGAG
>JBDTUG010000463.1:0-2815 GCA_040007855.1 Caldimonas sp. | reverse complement strand
TCGCGCGCAACAGCGTCAGCTCGGTGATGAGCTTCTCGCTGACGCCGATCCCGCTGTTCGTGCTGATGGGCGAGATCCTCTTCCACACCGGCCTGGCGGTGAAGGTGATCGACGGCATCGAGCGGCTGATCACCCAGGTGCCCGGGCGGCTCGCGGTGGTGGCGGTCGTCGCCGGCACCGTCTTCTCGGCGATCTCCGGCTCGACCATCGCCACCACCGCGATGCTCGGCTCGCTGATGGTGCCGGTGATGCTCGCGCGCGGCTACCACCCGACCCTGGCGACCGGCCCGGTGATGGCGATCGGCGCGGTCGACATGCTGATCCCGCCTTCGGCGCTGACGGTGCTGCTCGGGTCGCTCTCGGGCATCTCGATCTCCAAGCTGCTGATCGGCGGCGTGGTGCCGGGGCTGGTGCTCGCGCTCGCCTTCGTCGCCTGGATCATCGTCCGGGTGCGCATCACGCCCAGCCTCGCGCCGAACGTCGAGCTGGTGCGGCACGTTGGCTTCGACCGGTACAAGCCCTTCCTGCTCTACGTGCTGCCGCTGGTCTCGATCTTCGGCGTGGTGGTCGGCGCGATGGCGGCCGGCTGGGGCACGCCGACCGAATCGGCGGCGGTCGGCGCGCTGGCGACGATCGTCCTCGCGCTCGTCTACCGCGCCCTCAGCGTGAAGATCCTGCTCGCCTCGGCGAAGGGCACGGTGGCGATCTCGGCCATGATCCTCTTCATCATCGTCGGCGCGACCACCTTCGCGCAGATCCTCTCCTTTTCCGGCGCCTCGAACGGCCTGGCCCAGGCGATCACCGGCTCGGGCCTGGCGCCCTGGGCGGTGATCGTGGCGATGATGGCGATGCTGATCTTCCTCGGCATCTTCGTCGACCAGGTCAGCATGATGATGATCACCCTGCCGATCTTCATGCCGGTGGTGCATGCGCTCGGCGTCGACCTGGTCTGGTTCGGCGTGCTGTTCCTGATCTGCATGCAGATGGGCCTGCTGTTGCCGCCGCACGGCCTGCTGCTGATGACGATGAAAGGCGTCGCCCCACCGCAGGTGACGATGCTGCACATCTTTCGCGCCGTCGTCCCCTATCTCGCGATGAGCGTGCTGCTGCTCGCGCTGGTCTTCTTCGTGCCGGCGGTGGCGACCTGGCTGCCGGCATGGATCGGCTGAGCGGCTGAGCGCAGCTGATCTGTACGCGTCAGTCGGGGCCCGGGATCGGGGCGGCGGGGTGCGCTGCTGCGCTCATGTCCCCCGATCCGCGGCTGTGCGCCGGATCTCCTCCTTTACTTCGCTCCGCAGCACGCCCCACCGCCCCGATCCCGAGTCTCCTCGACTGGAGCGGGAGACTCGGTGCAGGCCACCCGATGCTCGTCGCCCCTTGGCCCGCACGTCAGCCTTCGGGCCACTCCACCGCACCGGAATGCGTCACCGCGCCGAGATGCGCCGGGCCGACCAGCTTCGCGTACTTCTCGAGCACGCCGGCCAAGCGCTCGCGCCGCGCCGGCCGGTGCACGGCGCGGCGCCGTGCCAGTTCCGCGTCGTCGACCTGCAGGTCGAGGGTGCGCGCCTCGCCGTCGATGCGGATCCGGTCGCCCTTCCTCACCAGGGCGATCGCCCCGCCGTCGGCGGCTTCGGGGCCGATGTAGCCGACCATCAGACCGCGGGTCGCACCGGAAAAGCGCCCGTCGGTGATGAGCGCGACCTTCTCGCCCATGCCCTGGCCGTAGACCAGCGCCGTGACGCCGAGCATCTCGCGCATCCCCGGGCCGCCGCGCGGGCCCTCGTTGCGGATCACCAGCACCTCGCCGGCGGCATAGGCGCGCCCGCTCACCGCGGCGAAGGCGTCCTCCTCGCACTCGAAGACCCGGGCCGGCCCTTCGAACACCGCGCTCTTCAGCCCGGCGACCTTGATCAGCGCGCCGTCGGGCGCGAGGTTGCCCTTCAACACGACCACGCCGCCGGTCGCGAGCAAGGCCCGGTCGACGCCGCGGACGACCTCGCCGTCGGGCGGCCCGGTCGACGCCAGCTCGTCGGCCAGCGACCGCCCGGACAGCGCGAGCGTGTCGCCGTGCAGGTGGCCGCCGTCGAGCAACGCCTTCAGGACGACGCCGACACCACCGGCGCGATGCAGGTCGACGGCGAGGAAGCGCCCGCCCGGCTGCAGGTCGGCGATCAGCGGCGTGCGCGCGAACACCGCGGCGACGTCGTCGAGCGTGAAGCGAATGCCGGCCTCGTGGGCGATCGCCGGCAGGTGCAGGCCGGCGTTGGTCGAGCCGCCGGTCGCGGCGACCGCGGCGCAGGCGTTCTCGAGCGACTTGCGCGTCACCAGGTCGCGCGGCAGCGGCCCGCCGTCGCTCACCAGCGCGGCGGCGCGGCGACCGGCGCGGCGCGCCATCGCCAGCCGCTCGGCGTACGCCGCCGGCAGCATCGCCGAGCCGGGCATCGCCAGGCCGAGCGTCTCTGCGACCATCGCCATCGTGTTGGCGGTGAACTGGCCCGGGCACGAGCCGAGCGTCGGCGCGCAGGCGTGGCCGAGCTGATCGAGCTCGGCCTCGGTCATCGTTCCGGCGAGCACCGAGCCGACCCCTTCGTAGGTGGTGAGGATGGTGACGTCCTGGTCGCGCCAGCGCCCCGGCAGCATCGCGCCGCCGTAGACGAAGACGCTCGGGCAGTTCAGCCGCACCATCGCCATCATCACGCCCGGCAGGGTCTTGTCGCAGCCGGCAAAGCCGACCAGCGCGTCGTAGGCGTGGGCGCGCACCACCGCCTCGATCGAGTCGGCGATCAGCTCGCGCGAGACCAGGCTCATGCGCATG
>JBDTUG010000462.1:0-2826 GCA_040007855.1 Caldimonas sp. | reverse complement strand
GTCAGCGTCGGCAAGCCGGTGCAGAGCTTCGGCCAGTTCGTCGAGGCGGCGCGCCGCAACACGCTGCTGCTCGGCGCGACTTCGGTGGTCGCCGTGCTCCTGCTCGTCGTCATCCTCTCGGTCTGGCTGGTCCGCCCGTTCGGCGTGCTCGCCGACTACGTCCGCTACGTCCGGGCGCAGCGCTCGTTCAGCCTGCCGCGGCTTGGCCGGCGCGCGCTCGGCGCGATCGGCGCCGCCTACGACGAGATGCGCGACGCGCTGGCCGGCCGCAACTACGTGGCCGACTACGTGCAGACGCTGACTCACGAGGTCAAGGGGCCGCTGTCGGCGATCCGCGGCGCCGCCGAGTTGCTCCAGGAGCCGATGCCGGAAGCCGACCGGGTGCGCTTCATCGCCAATATCGCCCGCGAGACGCACCGCATCCAGGAGCTGGTCGACCGCATGCTCGAGCTGACCGTGCTCGAGTCGCGCAAGAGCCTCGACCGGGCCGTGCCGGTCGCCCTGGGGACGCTGGTCGCCGAGGTCGCGGCGAGCGCGGCACCCTCGACGCAGGCGCGCGGGCTGACGATCGGGGTGGTTGGCGACGACGGCGCCGCGGCCGTCGTCGACGGCGATGCCTTCCTGCTGCAGCGCGCCGTCGCCAACCTGATCGACAACGCGCTCGACTTCTCGCCGCCGGGCGGCCGGGTGACGGTCGAGCTGGTGGCGCATGGGCGCAGCTTCGACGTGCTCGTCCGCGACGCCGGGCCGGGCATTCCGGAGTACGCCGAAGGCAAGGTGTTCGAGAAGTTCTATTCGCTGGCGCGGCCGGCGACCCGCAAGAAGAGCACCGGGCTCGGCCTCTCGTTCGTGAAGGAGATCGCCGAGTTGCATCGCGGCCGGGTCACCCTGAAGAACGGCGAGCAGGGCGGCGCGGTGGCGACGCTGTCGCTGCCGCGCAGCGCCGCCGCCGCCGCGGACTGACGAGCGCTATCGTCCGGACGAGGCCGCCGGGTTGGCGAGCGTCAGCAGCAGGTCGGCGTGGCAGGGGCCGTTGGCGGGGCACCAGCAGGCCAGGTCGTGACCGCCGAGGCCGGCGCGGATCGCCTCGGCCGAGGGCGGCTCGACGCCGTCCGGCGCCGGGATCTCGCCGCGCATCCAGCGGCCATGCTTGGCCACGGCGACCGCCGCCGTGCCGCAATCGGCGATCGTGAACGGGTTGCCCCAGCGCGTCGTCCGGTCGACCTTGAGCGCGTTGGCCGGCATCTTCCAGCCCTTGCTGCGCTTGAGCTGGATCCGCTTGGGCATGGGCAACTCTTCGGCCCTGGTCCAGTGGACTAGCGACGCGCCGTCGCCTGCGCCGCGTACCCGAGCACCGCGTCGACCAGCGACGCCAGGTCACTCTGCAGGGTCGCGAATCCGGCGGTCTTCTGCAGCGTCTTCTCGTCCATGTAGAGCCGCTTGTTGACCTCGAGCTGCAGGCTCGAGCGCCGCTCGGCCGGGTTCGACCAGGCGCGCACCAGCTCGACGCCCTTGTACGGATCGTTGACCTTGACGTCGTAGCCGCGGGCCGCCAGGTGGTCGCGGACCAGCGCGGTGAACGCCGGCTCGCAAGTCGTGCCGTCGCGGTCGCCGAGGATGATGTCGGCGCGGGACTTGCCGGCCCCGCCTTCGCCCTGAGCGCCGCCGACGGCGTTCATCGAATGGCAGTCGATGTGCCAGCTGGCGCCGAAGCGCGCGTGCGTCGCCTCGATCCGCTTGGCCAGCGCGTGGTGATAGGGCCGGTGATAGCGTTCGATGCGGCGGTGGATCTCGTCGACTGCCAGCAGCCGGTCGTAGATCGGCCGGCCGTCGTCGAGCGTGCGCCAGATCAGCGCCTTGCCGAGCCGGCCCTTGCCGCTCGGCACGTATTCGTGCGGCCAGTGACCGCCTTCGACCAGCGCGAGGTCGATGTCGCCGGCGTGCCGGTTGTAGTCGATGTAGGTGCGCGGCACGCTCGCCGCGAGCAGGCCGACACCGCGCTCGGTGGCGGGCAGCCAGAGCGCGTCGACATAGCAGTCCTCGCCGTTGCGAAGGTCCGTTTCACTGACCACGGTGCCGAAGTCGGCCGGGAAGTCGACCCCGGAGTGCGGCGAATCGAGGACCAGCGGGGTGCGCGGCTCGGCCGGCCCGTGCAGAACGAAGGACGGATGCGAGGCGGTCATGGCGATGCACAGCATAGCCCTCTTCGCGCCGACTTCACGCCCGCTTCACATCACGCCGAACAGGGGATCGCTCGCTTCGAATTGCCTTCGCGAGCGCTGCCGATCCTTCGCTCCACGCCCGCCGCGTCGGTGGGCCGAGTCCAGGAGCAAGTGCGATGCGAATCTTCGAAACCCCGCCGGCGCCGCAGAGCGGCCTCGGCCGTGTCATCCTCAACGTGCTGGTGGCGGTGCTCGCCTGCGCGGCGCTGCTCGCCTGGTCGCCGGCCAACGCCGACGACTCGGAGGCAAGGAAGGCCGAGAGCCCGTACTTCCAGGTCGCCAGCAGCGACCCGTCGACCGACCGCCTGCCGCTGAAGTCGACCCGGGTCGACGTGCGCATCGCCGGGGTGATCGCCGACGTGACGGTGACCCAGCACTACCGCAACGAAGGGCAGCGCGCGATCGAGGCGCGCTACGTCTTCCCCGGCTCGACCTCCTCGGCGGTGTACGCGATGAACGTCCGGCTCGGCGACCGCCTGCTGACCGCGAAGATCCGCGAGAAGCAGCAGGCGCGCATCGAGTACGAGGCGGCCAGGCAGCAAGGCAAGACGACGGCGCTGCTCGAGCAGCACCGGCCGAACGTGTTCGAGATGAACGTCGCCAA
>JBDTUG010000461.1:0-2840 GCA_040007855.1 Caldimonas sp. | reverse complement strand
GCTGCCCCCCGAGGGGGCGCGAGCGGGCTTGGGAGCGGCCCGGCGCCCGCTCATGCCGAGGCCCGCTGCACGCGCAGCGTGGTGTTGATGACGCGCGCCAGCTTGTCGGCATAGGCCGGGTCGGTGGCGTAGCCGGCGCGCTGCAGGCCCTGCGCGAAGCCGGCCGCCGAGGCGGCGCTGGCCGCGCCCTGCGCCGCCTGGGCGGCGACGCCGGCGTAGCGCGGGCTCTCGGTCAGCATCCGCGCGTAGTCGCGGAACGATTCCTGGTACGAGGCATAGGCGCGGAACTTCGCGGTCACCTTCTGCGCCTCGCCGGCGACGTACTCGGTGGTGGTGATCTCGGCCACCCGGCCGGTCCAGCCGGCGCCGGCCTTGATGCCGAACAGGTTGTGCGCGTTGCTGCCGTCGCCGTTCCTGATCTCCTGCCGGCCCCAGCCGGTCTCGTGCGCCGCCTGGCCGATCATGAAGGCCGCCGGAATGCCGCTCTGCGCCTCGGCGGCGCGCGCCGCGCTGCCGTGCAGCTGGACGAAGTCGGCCTGCTTCTGCGAAAGCGGCGCCGCCACGCCGGCCGCTGCCGGCGCGCCGCTCGCCGCGGCTGCCGAAGCGGCCAGCGCCGCGGCCGCGCCGACGCCCATCTGGCGCTCGAGCTGGCGCGCGATCGCGTCGGTGAGGCCGCCCGGCAGGCCGGTCATCTTCGCCGCGTACTGGGCGTCGAGCAGCTCGTTGCCGAGCTTGCTGCCTTCGTTGTCGAGCATGCCCGAGCTGACCGTCGCCTCGCGCATGCTCTTCATCAGCTGCTGCATGAAGAGCGCCTCGAACTGCTTGGCGGTCTCGCGGATCGCCGCCTTCGGGTCGCGCGCCGCGGCGCTGCGCAGCTCGGCGACCGAGAGCGTTCCGCCCGCGCCGGCCGGCAGGCTGGCGAGGGCGGGCGCCAGGCCGGTGCTCATCAGATGACTTCCAGCTCGGCCGTCAGGGCGCCCGCCGACTTCATCGCCTGCAGGATCGCGAGCAGGTCCTGCGGCGTCGCGCCGAGCGAGTTGAGCGCCTTGACGACGTCGGCCAGCTTGGCGCCGGGCGCCATCTGGACCAGCGCGCCGGCCTGCTGGGTGATCGTGATGTCGGCCTTCTCGGTGACTGCGGTCTGGCCGCCGCGCGAGAGCGGCGACGGCTGGCTGACCGAGGGCGTGGTGCTGATCGTCACCGACAGGCTGCCGTGCGCCACCGCGCAGGCGGCGAGCGTGACCGCCTGGTTCATCACCACCGAGCCGGTGCGCGCGTTGATGACGACCCGGGCCGCCGGCGTGGCCAGCTTGACGTCGAGGTTCTCGATCTCGGCCATGAAGGTGACGCGCGCGTCGGCCGAGGCCGGCATGCGCACGCGCACCGCACGGCCGTCGATCGCATCGGCGGTGCCGTTGCCCATCCGGTTGTTGATCGCCCGCACGACCTCGCGGGCGGTGGCGTAGTCGTTGCTGTTGAGGTCGAGCTGGATCGAGTCGCCCTGGCCGATCGGCGTGGCGACGCTGCGCTCGACGGTCGCCCCTTCCGGGATGCGGCCGGCGCTGAGGTGGTTGATCTGGACCTTGGAGCCCGCCGCCGAGGCGCCGGCGCCGCCGACAATCAAGTTGCCTTGCGCCATCGCGTAGATCTGGCCGTCGGCACCCTTCAGCGGGGTGGCGATCAGGGTGCCGCCGCGCAGGCTCTTGGCGTTGGCGAGCGAGGACACGTTGATGTCGATCGTCTGGCCCGGCTGGGCGAAGGCCGGCAGCTGCGCCGTCACCATCACCGTGGCCAGGTTCTTCAACTGCATGTTGGTGCCGGGCGGCACGCTCACCCCCATCTGCTGCAGCAGGGCGAGCAGGCTCTGGGTGGCGAACGGCGCCGAGGTGGTCTGGTCGCCGGTGCCGTCGAGGCCGACCACCAGGCCGTAGCCGACCAGCTGGTTCATGCGAACGCCCTGGACCGAAACGACCTCCTTGATGCGCGCGGCGTGCGCCGGCGCCGGCCACCAGAGCGCGGCGCTGGCGAGGAACGCGGCGAGGACGAGCGAGGCGCGCAGGAAACGGTCGGTGGGAGTCATCGGCAAAGCACCAGGGTGTGCCTTCCATTCTTCAAGCACCGGCGCGCGCCGAACGCTCGATAAGCAGCGCCCCGACCCGCCTATTCCCGCCCTGAGATCCCGAGCCGGCGGATACCCGGCAACCGGCGCAGCCGACCTCAGCCCGATCGGCGGCTCGTCTTCTTCCGCCGCTCGGGCGTCACAGTCACGAGAGGGCTGGGCTGGCGACGGCGCTCGATCCGGTTGTGCTTCAGCGGGCCGAGCGCGCCGCGCAGGTCGCGGAGCGCACCGAGCGCGGTGTCGGGACGGCGCCGGTCGACCCCGTCGGTGCCGCCGTTTACTTCATCGGTCGGGCCGCGCCTGACGCGCACGACGATCACTCCGGCGACGATTCCGATCGCCAGCAGCGCGCCGAGGACGATCGCCAGCTGTTCCATCGCTCAGCTCCGCTCCCTCTGGGCGCTTCGTCTGCCGCGCCAGCTCACGGGCGCGGCCGACCATCGTCACCGCGCTTGCGGTCGTCGTCCTTCCCCGGTCCGCGGGGCTCCGCCCGCGGTCCGGACGCGCCACCTGGCACCGTCCTCCCGGCCGCGTCCTTGTCGCGGCCGGGTTTGGCCGGTTCGCCCTTGGCCGCCTCGGCCTTGGCCGCTTCGGCCTTCGCCTGAGCTTGCGCGCGGGCGGCTTGGGCCTTCGCCGCTTCGGCTTGGGCGGCTTCGGCCTTCGCCTGAGCTTGCGCGCGGGCGGCTTGGGCCTTCGCCGCTTCGGCTTGGGCGGCTTCGGC
>JBDTUG010000460.1:0-2841 GCA_040007855.1 Caldimonas sp. | reverse complement strand
ACCCGCCCCGACCACCCGCCGATCATCCCCGCAGGAACCGAACGAAAGTACAGATATGGGTGGCGCAGACCACTAGCGCGTCACGAGCTTCAGGCCGAAGCCGATCATGAAGAGCCCCGCGAGCCGGCCAAGCAGCCGCGACACTTTCGGATTGGCGCGCAGCCGCTCGGCCAACCGGTGTGTCAGCAGGGTGACGACCAGGCCATAGAGGAAGGTCAGTGCGGCGATCGTCGCCGCCATGACGGCGAAGGTCAGCAGCCCGGCGTGCCGCGCCGGGTCGACGAACAGTGGAAAGAACGCCATGTAGAAGACGATCGCCTTCGGATTCAGGAGGGTGATCGCGAACGCCTGGCGGAAGTACTGGCCGGCGCGGATGTGCAGCACCGGCTTGTCGCCCGGCCTGGCCAGGATCAGGCGCAGGCCGAGCCAGGCGAGGTAGCCGGCGCCCAGCCATTGCACGCCCCGAAAGGCCGGCGGATACGCGGCCAGCAAGGCAGCGACGCCGGCCACCGCCAGCCACATCAGGACCTGGTCGCCGACGATGAGGCCGAGCGTCGCCGCCAGGCCGCCGCGCACGCCGCCCTTGCCGGTGGAGGTGATCAGGGCGAGGTTGCCCGGCCCCGGGATCATCAGGAAGACGATCACGGCGACGACGAAGGAAGGATAGTCGGCGATGCCGAAGAACATGGGGGCGAAGTGTCGTTGAGGCGGGCGCCGCTGTCACGGGCCGGCCCGGCGGCGCGGGACAATCGCACCGTGACGCCTCTCGACGAGTTTCTCGCTGCCCTCGCCCGGTCGATCGACGCCGGCGGCTTTGCCTCGCTGGTGCTCTCGAAGAAGCTGGCCGGCGCGGCCGACCTGCAGGACGTGCGGGTGCGCCCGATCATGCTGCGCGGCGAACCGGCCTTGTCCTTCGTGCATCGCCACGCGACCCGCGACGTGACGAAGAATTTCGCCCGCGCCGAAGCCCTGGCGGCGATCGCCGGCCTGCTCGATCCGGCCGCCGAGACCCGGTTCGGGCACGCGACCCTGCATGCCAGCGACGACTCGCTGCAGTTGCGGGCGAGTCGCAAGGGCCGGCAGGCGCTCGTCCGGATGCCGCAAGGCGCCGCGCTGGCCCGCACCGTCGGGGCCGATGGCGACTCCGAAGGCGAGGCCGACGTGTCCCGCCTCTCGCACGACCGCGTCAAGCCGCGTGCCCTGTCCCTCGACTTGCCCTTCCTGGTCGACCTCGGCATTGCCGACGAGCGGCATCGCCTGGTCCCGTCGATGGCGCGCAAGTGGAAGCAGATCGACAAGTTCATCGAGGTGATCGCGCACGCCCTGGACGCCGCCGGCGTGGCCGACGGCACCGCCCTGCGCGTCGTCGATTTCGGCTGCGGCAAAGGCTACCTCACTTTTGCCGTGCACGAGTACCTGCGCCAGCGCTACGGCGGCGCGCCGCAGGTCACCGGCGTCGAGTTGCGCGCCGACCTGGTCGCGCTGTGCAAGCGCGCCGCGGCGCGCTCGGGCTGCGCCGGCCTGCGCTTCGTCCAGGGCGACCTGCGCAGTTACCGGCCGGAGGCGGTCGACCTGATGATCGCCCTGCACGCCTGCGACACGGCGACCGACCACGCGCTCGACCTCGGCCTGCGCGCCGGCGCGCGCATCCTGATCGCCTCGCCGTGCTGCCACAAGGAGCTGCGCCCGCAGATGACGAGCCCACGGCCGCTCGCGCCGCTGTTCCGGCACGGCATCCACCTCGGCCAGGAGGCCGAGATGGTCACCGACGGCCTGCGTGCCCTGTTCCTGGAGTCGTGCGGCTATTCGGCGCAGGTGTTCGAGTTCGTCTCGCTCGAGCACACCGGCAAGAACAAGATGATCCTGGCGACCCGGCGCCCCGCCGATGCCGGCGTTGCGGCGCGGCGCGCCCTGGCCGAGGCCGACGCGATCAAGGCCTTCTACGGCATCCGCGAGCAGTGCCTCGAGCGGCTGCTGAACGAACGCTCGGCGGCCCAGGGCGGCAGCGCGCCGCCGGACCCGTTGGAGCTCGCCAGCTAGTGGTCTGCGCCCAGATATGGGTAGCGCAGACCACTAGCTGCTCGTCCAGCCGAGCGCCCGGCCAACGACGATGATCGACCCGCCGGCAAGCCAGTACACCGCCGGCAGCACCACGAGCGGCAGCACGAACATCGCCGGCCGGCGCCGCACGGTCGGGCCGCCGAGGCGGTCGCGCAGCGCCAGGTACGGCGCCAGGGTCATCGCGTGGTAGCTCACCATCAGCCAGGGCAGGAAGACCAGCATCCCGGGATTCGCCGACAGATAGGCGATGCCGTCGCCGAGCGCCTGGCCGGCGCCCATCAGCACGACGAACTCGATCGGCCGATAGGCATAGCGGCGCAGCAGCGCCGACACCGCCCAGAAGATCGCGATGTAAGCCGGAGTCGTCAGCGCCAGGTCGATGGCGAGCGAGCGCAGGGCCTCGCCGGCGCTGGTCTGGGCGGTGATCCGGAGCGCTGGATGGAGCGGCGCACTGATCATGTAGCAGCCTTCGACCACCGCCGCCGAGGCGACGCAGGCGGCAATGAAGACGAGCCGGGGCGAGCGGCGTGAGCCGAGCCGCCGCAGCCAGCGCACAAACAGCAGGGCGAGGCCGAGCCAGGCGGACACGGCGTAGTGGGTGAGCGCGTCGGGAGTGCGCGGGTCCCTGAGCAGGACGATGCCGATGCACGGCAGCGCCCACGCCAGGTAGAGCCAGGTCAGGAGGCGCGCCGACACGGAGGACTCGGCGCCGGACCGGACAGACCGCTAGTGGCCTGCGCCACCCAGATCTGGGCGCAGACCACTAGCCGCAGGGAACGA
>JBDTUG010000459.1:0-2842 GCA_040007855.1 Caldimonas sp. | reverse complement strand
CATCAGCATGCCGCCGTTGACGTGCAGCTCGGTGCCGGTGATGTAGCCGGCCTCGGGCGAGGCGAGAAAGGCGACCGCGTGGGCGATCTCGGCGGCCTGGCCGAGCCGGCCGAGCGGAATCTGCGCCAGCAGGGCCGCGGTCTGCGCCTCGCCGAGCGCCTTGGTCATGTCGGTCTCGATGAAGCCGGGCGCCACGCAGTTGACCGTGATCCCGCGGCTGCCGACCTCGCGCGCCAGCGAGCGCGTCATGCCGGCGACACCGGCCTTGGCCGCGGCATAGTTGGCCTGCCCGGGATTGCCGCTCGCCCCGACCACCGAGGTGATGTTGACGATCCGCCCGTAGCGCTGCTTCATCATCGGCCGCAGCGCGGCCCGGCAGGCGCTGAAGACCGCCGTCAGGTTGGTCGCCAGGACGGCGCTCCAGTCGTCGTCCTTCATGCGCATCGACAGCATGTCGCGGGTGATGCCGGCGTTGTTGACGAGCACGTGCAGGGCGCCCCATTGCTTGATGACGGCATCGATCGTGGCGGAGACCGCTGCGCCGTCGGTGACGTCGAGGACGACGCCGTGGCAGCCGGTGAAAGCAGCGAGCGCCTCGCCGATCGCCGCGGCGCCCGGTCCGGTCGTCGCCGTGCCGGTGACCCGGAAGCCCTTCCTGGCCAGCTCGGCGGCGATCGCCCGGCCGATCCCCCTCGACGCGCCGGTGACGAGCGCGACCTGGGCTTCGGCGGCGCTCATTGCAGCAGCGCCGCCGCGGCGGCCAGCGAAGCCGGATCGGCCACCGACGCAGACACCGCGTCGGCATCGATCCGCCTGACCATTCCGGCGAGCACCTTGCCCGGCCCGCACTCGAACACGTGGCGCACACCACGGCCGCGGATCGCCCGGATCGTCTCTTCCCAGCGCACCGCGCCGTAGGCCTGGCGATAGAGCGCGTCGCGGATCGCCGCCGGCTCGGTCTCGCTCTCGACGTCGATGTTGTCGATGACCGGGATGGCCGGGGCGACGATCGCCAAGGTCGCGAGCCGGTCGCGCAGGCGGTCGGCGGCCGGCTTCATCAGCTGCGAATGGAACGGCGCCGAGACGGCCAGCAGCAGGGTCCGCTTGGCGCCCGCCGCCTTGAGCAGCTCGCACGCCTTGTCGACCGCGGCCCGCGTGCCGGCGATGACGATCTGCCGGGGATCGTTGTAGTTGGCGGCGGCGACGATTTCGCCGCTCGCCTCGGCGGCGGCAGCGCAGCCGGCGCGCACCGCGTCGGCGTCGAGGCCGAGGATCGCCGCCATCGCCCCCGCCCCGACCGGCACCGCGGCCTGCATCGCCTGGGCGCGAAAGCGCACCAGCGGCAGCGCGTCGGCCAGCGAGAGCGCGCCGGCGACGACGAGGGCGCTGTATTCGCCCAGCGAATGCCCGGCGACGACCTCGGGCGGCGCCCCGGTCTCGGCCAGCCAGGCGCGGTAGCAGGCGACGCCCGCCGTCAACATGACCGGCTGGGTGTTTTCGGTGAGGTCGAGCTGGTCCTTCGGGCCGTCGTGGATCAGGCGGCCGATGTCTTCGCCCAGCGCCGCCGACGCTTCTTCGAGCGTCCGGCGAACCGCGGCGTTGTCGCCCCAGACATCGAGCATCCCCACCGACTGCGAGCCCTGGCCCGGGAAGACGAACGCGAAAGGTGTCATGGCGATGGCCCCGAGAGGCTACAGATCGAAGAGCACGGCGCCCCAGGTGAAGCCGCCGCCGACGCCTTCGAGCATCACCGTGTCGCCCGGCTTGATCCGGCCGTCGCGAACCGCCTCGTCGAGGGCCATCGGGATCGACGCCGCCGAGGTGTTGCCATGCCGGTCGACGGTCACGACCAGCTTCTCCGGAGTGAGCTTCAGCTTCCTGGCGGTGCTCTGCATGATCCGGATGTTGGCCTGGTGCGGGATCAGCCAGTCGATGTCGGCTTCGCTCCGGTCGGCCTTGGCGAGCACGGCGCGGGCGACGCTGTCGAGCACCGAGACGGCGAGCTTGAAGACCGCCGGCCCGTCCATCTTCAGCAGCGGGTCGCCGAGCACGCGCCCGCCCGCGACCGTCCCCGGCACGCACAGGATGCCGGCATGCCGGCCGTCGGCGTGCAACTCGGTGGCGAGGATGCCGGGCGATTCGCTGGCCTCGAGGACGACCGCCCCGGCCCCGTCGCCGAACAGGACGCAGGTGCCGCGGTCCTTGAAGTCGAGAATGCGCGAGAAGACCTCCGAGCCGATCACCAGCGCCTTCGAGGCGCTGCCGGTGCGGATCATCGCGTCGGCCACGGTGAGCGCGTAGACGAAGCCCGAGCACACCGCCTGCACGTCGAACGCGGCGCAGCCGTGCAGGCCCAGCTTCGCCTGGACCATGCAGGCCGCCGAGGGGAAGATCATGTCCGGCGTCGAGGTGGCGACGATGATCAGGTCGATCGCCTGCGGGTCGCAATCGGCGGCCGCGAGAGCGCGCCGGGCTGCCTCGACCGCGAGATCGCTGCAGGTGACCTCGCTCTCGGCGAAGTGGCGAAAGCGGATGCCGGTGCGGCCGACGATCCATTCGTCGGAGGTCTCGACGCCGTCGGCGGCCAGCCGGGCCGCGAGCTGATCGTTGCTGACCCGGTTCGGTGGCAGGAAGCTGCCGGTGCCGGTGATCCGGGAGTAGCCGGCCATGGCGGGCATCAGGCGATCTGTTCCGTGGCGAGCAGTGGTCGCTCGAGCGGCGCGGCGGTGCGGCCGGCAGCGCCCGGCAGGGCCGCCAGGGTGGCACGGATGCGATGCTGGACGCGATCGAGCAGGCCGTTGCGCGCCGCGTCGTAGGCGCGGTTGAGCGCCTGCTCGAAGGC
>JBDTUG010000458.1:0-2854 GCA_040007855.1 Caldimonas sp. | reverse complement strand
GGCATCGGGGGACATGAGCGCAGTCGGCCGCCCGCTGCCCTTGGCCGGCGTGCGCGGACAACACTTCCCGCTGCCCTTGGTCTGCGTGCGCAGGCCATATTGCGAGTTCGTCTGATGCGTCGTCCGATTGCTCTTGGAGTCGAGCAGGCTCGTGCCGGCGGGGCGCTCTGCTGCGCTCATGTCCCCCGATCCGCCGCTGCGCGCCGGATCTCCTCCTTTACTTCGCTCCGCAGAGCGCCCCACCGTCCCGATCCGCCACCGCCGTCCGCTGCGACGCGCGGCACGGTTCGGGCCAAGGGCAGTGGGTGGCCGGCGGAGCGAAGTAAAGGAGGAGATGGCGGCCGCAGGCCGGCATCGGGGGACATGAGCGCAGTCGGCCGCCCGCTGCCCTTGGCCGGCGTGCGCAAACAACACGTCCCGCTGCCCTTGGCCTGCGCTCCTTGGTCTTCGGCGAAGGCCAGGCTCACCAGGGCCCTCGCGGTCTCCGCCGCAGCGCTGACGCTGTTCGTCGCTGCCCCCGTCCATGCCGTCACGGTGAAGATCGCCACCGCGTTCGATCCGCAGACCATGGATCCGCATGCGCTGGCCTTGCTGTACCACTCGCGGATCACCTTCCAGACGCACGACTCGCTGCTCAACCGCGACGAGCAGTTCCGGATCGAGCCTTCGCTGGCGCTCTCGTGGAGCGCGGTCGATGCTCGCACCTGGCGTTTCAAGATGCGCCCCGGGGTGGTGTTCCACGACGGCTCGCCGTTCAGCGTCGACGACGCGGTGTTCTCGATCCAGCGGGCGATGACGCCGCCTTCGCAGCGGGCCTTCCAGCTCAAGGGCGTGACGGCGGCGAAGAAGATCGACGAGCAGACGCTCGAGATCGCGCTCGAGGCGCCCGACGCGGTGCTGCCCGAGAAGTTCCTCAACCTGCCGATGATGAGCCGGGCCTGGGCGCAGCAGCACAAGGTCGAGATCGCCCAGGACTTCAACGGCAAGCAGGAAACCTTCGCGGTCCGCAACGCGAACGGGACCGGGCCGTACATGCTCGATCGATTCGAGCCCGACATCCGCACCGTGCTCAGGAAGAACCCGCGCTGGTGGGGCTGGGGCGAGAAGCGCTCGGGCAACGTCGACGAGGTCGTCTGGCTGTCGATCCGCTCCGACGCCACCCGGCTGGCGGCGCTGATCTCGGGCGAGGTCGACATGGTGCTCGACCCGCCGATCCCCGACGTTGCCCGCCTCAAGGGCGAAGGCGCGCTCAGCGTGCTGCAGGGCCCCGACCTCGGCGAGCAGTATCTGGTGTTCGACCTGGCGCGCGACGAGCTCGAGGGCTCCGACGTCAAGGGCCGCAATCCGTTCAAGGACCTGCGCGTCCGGCGCGCCGTCTACCACGCGATCAACGTCGATCTGATCGCCCAGAAGGTGATGCGCGGCCTGGCCCTGCCGACCGGCGCGTATCTCTCGACCCGGGTCGACGGCTCGCTCGCCGAGCTCGACAAGCGGCTTCCCTACGATCCGGCGAAAGCCAGGGCGCTGCTTGCCGAGGCCGGCTATCCGAACGGCTTCTCGGTGCCGCTCGACTGCGTCAATGTCGCCTGGCGCGAAGCGGTCTGCCAGGCGATGACGGCGATGCTCACCCAGGTGGGCATCCGCGCCACCCTGCGATCCTCGCCGACCAACCAGTTCTTCCCCAAGCTGAGCCAGGGCACGGCCAGTCTGGTCGAGTTCGGCTGGACGCCGACCACCGACGCCTGGGCGTCGCTGAACGCGCTGTTCCGAAGCTGGGACCGGAGCGGCCTGGGCACCTTCAACGCCGGGCGCTACAGCAACCCGAAGCTCGACACGCTGATCGACGCGATGCGGGTCGAGCCCGACCCGACCCGGCGCCGGGCGATGGTCGCGACCGTGCTGCGGCTGGTGGCCGACGAGCTGCCCTCGATTCCGCTCTATCGTCGCACCCTGAACTGGGCGATGAAGAAGAACCTGCGCGCCGTGCAGTGGCCGAACGACGCGCCCGAGCTGCGCTGGCTGCGCGTGCAGCCCTGACCCTCGTCTCTGCCCCGGACCGCATCCCATGACCATCACCCGCTTCTCGTTTCCGACCACGATCCATTTCGGCCCCGGCGCGCGCCGGCTGGTCGGGCCGCATCTGAAGGAGCGCGGCCTCGCCCGGCCGCTGATCGTCACCGACAAGGGGCTGGCGGCGCTGCCGCTGCTCGCCGAGCTGGCGGCCGGCCTCGCCGAAGCCGGGCTGGCGCCGTCGATCTACGCCGGCGTGTTCGGCAATCCGACCGGCAGCCAGGTGATGAACGGCGCGGCGGCGTACCGGGCGCATGGCGCCGATTGCGTGGTCGGCATCGGCGGCGGCGCCGCGCTCGACGTCGCCAAGATCGTCGGCCTGCTCGCCACCCATCCCGGCGACGTGATGGAGTACGTCTGGGACCATCCGCAGGTGCGGCCGATCGGCGAAAGCCTGCCGTACTTCGTCGCCCTGCCGACCACCTCCGGCACCGGCAGCGAGGTCGGCCGCAGCAGCGTCATCAGCGAGGAAGACACGCACCTCAAGCGGGTCGTTTTCTCGGCGCAGATCCTGGCGAAGGTGGTGTTCGCCGACCCCGAGCTGACGCTCGGCCTGCCGCCGGCGGTGACCGCCGCCACCGGCATGGACGCGCTCACCCACAACGTCGAGAGCTACCTCTCGCCCGCCTACCACCCGTTGTGCGACGGGATCGCCCTCGAGGGCGTGCGGATCGCCGCGCGCTCGCTGGCGACGGCGGTGCGCGAGCCAGGCAACATCGAGGCCCGCGCCGACATGATGATGAGCTCGATGATGGGCGCGATCGCCTTCCAGAAGGACCTCGGC
>JBDTUG010000457.1:0-2860 GCA_040007855.1 Caldimonas sp. | reverse complement strand
TCTGGATCATCCTCGGCTGCTTCATCGACTGGATCGGCATCCTGCTGCTCACCGCCCCGATCTTCGTGCCGGTGGCCTCCACCCTCGGCTTCGACATAGTCTGGCTGGGTGTGCTGTTCTGCATGAACATGCAGATCTCCTACATCTCGCCGCCGTTCGGTCCGGCCGCCTTCTATCTGAAGGGGGTCGTGCCGTCCGACATCTCGCTCGGCGACATCTTCCGCTCGATCTGGCCGTACCTCGGCCTGCAGGCGCTCGCGCTCGGGATCGTGATCGCGTTCCCGCAGATCGCGCTCTGGCTGCCGAGCACCATGGCGAGGTAGGCGTCGTGGAGCGGCGGCTCGACGAGGTTGTCGACGTGATGCGGGTGCCGGCGTCGGGCGATCCCGGCGTGGCGGTGAGGAAGGTCGCGAACGCACCGCCGGAGCGAGAGATCGAATGCGAGGTCCTCATCGCCGGCGGTGGCATGGGCGGGGTCGCCGCCGCACTGGCGGCAGCGCGGCGCGGCTGCCGCACCTGCCTGCTCGAGGAGACCGACTGGCTCGGCGGCCAGCTCAGCGCCCAGGGCGTGCCGGCGCTCGACGAGCACGAGCACATCGAAAGCTTCGGCGGCACCGCCAGCTACTACGCGCTGCGCGCAGCGCTGCGCGACCACTATCGCCAAGGCACCGGCGGCGCCGGCAGCCGGCCCGACTTCAATCCCGGCGATTGCTGGGTGACGCGGCTCGCCTTCGAGCCCGCCGTCGGCGCGAAGGCGATGCTCGATCTGCTCGCGCCGCATCTCGCGAGCGGCCGGCTACAGCTCTTCCTGCGCAGCAAGACGGTCGCCGTCGACAGCGACGAAACCCGGATCCGTTCGCTGCTCGCCCTCGATCTCGACACCGGCCGGACGATCCGCTTCCGCGCGGCGATGACGATCGACGCGACCGAGCTCGGCGACCTCCTGCCATTGGCCGGCGCCGAGTACCGGGTCGGCGCCGAAGCGATGGCCGAGACCGGCGAGGCCCATGCCCAGCCGCACGAGGCGAAGGCGCATTGCGTGCAGAGCTTCACCTACACCTTCGCCGCGGAGCGGCGGCCCGAAGGCGAGCGGCACGTCCTCCCGGAGCCAGCGCGATATCGCCACTACCGCGCCGCCCAACCCTACTCGCTCACCATCGATGTCCACGGCGGCGAGATCTACGGCGAGGAAAGCGGCCGACTCGAATACCGCCTCTACGAGCGCATGCCCGGCACCAAGGGGGGCCTGTGGACCTATCGCCGGCTGCTTTCGGCCGAGTTGCTCGGCGCTCGGGCGGCCCACGACCTGACGCTCTTCAACTGGCCCGGCAACGACTACCGTGACCGCAGCATCATCGACCGGCCCGCGGCCGAAGTCGCGGCGAGCCTGCAGGATGCCAAGCGGGTGAGCCTCGGCTTTCTCCACTGGCTGCAGACCGAGGCGCCCGCCACCGCCGGACGACACGGCGCGCCGGAGATCATGCTGCGGCCCGACGCGATGGGCACGGCCGACGGCCTTTCGAAGCATCCCTACATCCGCGAGTCGCGGCGCATCGTCGCCCTGAAGACGATCATCGAGCCCGAGGTCTCCGTGCAGCATCAGCCCGGACCGCGGGCCGCGCCGTTCGCCGATTCGGTCGGCATCGGCTGGTACCCGATCGACATCCACCGGTCCGGCGACGACGACGTCGGCCTCAGTTGCCGGACCCGGCCGTTCCAGATTCCGCTCGGCGCCCTGATCCCGTTGCGGATCGACAACCTGATCGCCGCCTGCAAGAACATCGGCACGACCCATCTCACCAACGGCTGCTACCGGCTGCATCCGGTCGAATGGAACATCGGCGAGGCGGCCGGTGCCCTGGCGGCTTTCGCCCTCGAGCACGGCCTCACGCCGGCGGCGGTTCGGGCCGAGCGGCTGGCGCCGTTCCAGCAGAGCCTGGCCGACGAGGGCGTGCCGCTCGCCTGGCCGGATTCACTGCAATGAGCGCGCACGACCCGGCTCCCCTTCGCATCGAGCACCATCACGCCCGGCTCGGCGAGGTGTCGCTGCACTACGCGACCGCGGGCCAAGGCGAGCCAGTGGTGCTGCTGCACGGCTGGCCCTCGACCTGGTACGAGTGGCGGCAGGTGATGCAGTTGCTGGCCGGACGCTACCGCGTGATCGCGCCCGACCTGCGCGGCCTCGGCGACAGCTCGCGTCCCGCCGCCGGCTACGACAAGAAGACCGTCGCCGCCGACCTGTGGCAGTTGTTCTCCGGAACGCTCGGCCTGGATCGCTGGCACCTGGTCGGCCACGACTGGGGCGGCCCGGTGGCCTTCGCCCTTGCGGCGGCGCATCCCGAAGCGATCCGCACGCTGACGATCGTCGACGTCACCCTGCCGGGCATCGGCCCCGACATCTCGCAGGGGGGCAAGCGCTGGCACCACGCCTTCCACATGACCCCCGACCTGCCCGAGGCGCTGGTCCAGGGCCGGGAGCGTGCCTACCTCACCTGGTTCTACGAGTCGTTCTCCTGGCAGCGCGGCGTGTTCGCCGCCGCCGACATCGACGAGTACCTGCGCACCTACACCCAGCCGGGCGCGCTGCGTGCCGGCTTCGCCCTCTATCGCAACATCCCCGTCGACATCGCCGACAACCGCGCCCTCCTCGCCTCGGGCCTGCGCCTGAAGATGCCCGTGTTGGCGGTCGGCGGCGGCCGGGCGGAAGCGCGCGGCCGCGGCAGCGAGCCCGAGGCGTCGATGAAGGAAATTGCCGACGACGTGGCGGGCGCGGTCATCGCCGAGTGCGGCCACTTCGTTCCCGAGGAGCGTCCCGCGGAACTCGCGGCGCTGCTGCTGCGCCACTTCGAGCATCGCTAGC
>JBDTUG010000456.1:0-2870 GCA_040007855.1 Caldimonas sp. | reverse complement strand
CGCGGTAGAAGCCGCCGACGACGTAGCGGTCGATCATGTAGACGACCGGCTCGGCCACCGAGTCGTTGACCCGCTCATAGGTGGGCACGCCCTCCTGCAGGATGACCTCGCTCACCTCCTGGCCGTCCTTGATGACGCTCATCTTGTTGCGCGAGCGCCGGTTCAGGTCGGCCAGGTCCTTCGGGTCGCGCACGGTCATGATGCCCATGCCGTAGGTGCCGGCGTCGGCCTTGACGATGATGAACGGCTTTTCCTGGATGCCGTACTCCTTGTACTTGCGCCGGATCTTGCCGAGCAGCGTCTCGGCGTTGCTGGTCAGGCATTCGGCACCCGAGCCGTCGCTGAAGTTCACCTCGCCGCAGCGCGCGAACATCGGATTGATCAGCCACGGGTCCATGCCGAGCAGCTTGGCGAACTTCTTCGCCACCTCCTCGTAGGCCGCGAAGTGGTTGGTCTTGCGGCGCACCGCCCAGCCGGCGTGCAGCGGCGGCAGCAGGTACTGCTCGTGCAGGCCTTCCAGGATCTTCGGGATGCCGGCCGAGAGGTCGTTGTTGAGCAGGATGGTGCAGGGATCGAAATCCTTCAGACCCAGGCGGTTCCTCGTCCGCACCAGCGGCTCGACCGTGAGCGTGCTGCCGTCGGGCAGCGGCACCGGCGTCGGCGCGGTGATCGATTCGTCGAGCGTGCCCAGTCGCACGTTGAGCCCGGCCTGGTGAAAGATCTCCATCAGCCGCGCCACGTTCATCAGGTAGAACGAGTTGCGGGTGTGCTTCTCGGGAATCAGGAGCAGGTTCTTCGCTTCCGGGCAGATCTTCTCGATCGCCGCCATCGCCGCCTGCACTGCGAGCGGCAGCATCTCGGTGGTGAGGTTGTTGAAGCCGCCCGGGAACAGGTTGGTATCGACCGGCGCCAGCTTGAAGCCGGCGTTGCGCAGGTCGACCGAGGTATAGAACGGCGGCGTGTGCTCCATCCACTCGAGCCGGAACCAGCGCTCGATCGCCGGCAGCGACTCCAGCATGCGCTGCTCGAGCTCGTTGATCGGGCCAGTGAGCGCGGTGATGAGATGGGGAACCATGGCGGGGCCCGCGGCGGGCGGTGAGGCGTGCGGGAGAGGGAGCGAGGATTCTAGGCATATGGGGGGCCGGGGAGCCGCCGCAAGCGCCGCCGGTCCGGCCGGCGCCCGGACAAAAAAAGGGCCGCCTCGCGGCGGCCCTGGTCAGAGCAGAAGACCGCTCAGTTGTGGTACGCGGTCTCGCCGTGGGCGGTGATGTCCAGGCCCTCGCGCTCGTCTTCCTCGCTGACGCGCAGGCCGATCGTCATGTCGACCAGCTTGTAGGCGATCAGGGAGACCGCGCCGGACCAGACGATGGTGATCAGCACCGCCTTCAGCTGGATCCAGACCTGCGACAGGATGTCCACCGACGACACCGACGCCGTCACCCAGTCGCCGACCAGGCCCGGGCCGCCGAGCGCCTGGTTGTTGAACACGCCGGTCAGCAGCGCACCGACGATGCCGCCGACGCCGTGGACGCCGAACACGTCGAGCGAGTCGTCCGCGCCGAGCATCTTCTTCAGCCCGCTCACGCCCCAGAGGCAGGCGAAGCCGGCGATGAAGCCGACGACGATCGCGCCCATCAGGCCGACGTTGCCGCAGGCCGGGGTGATCGCCACCAGGCCGGCGACCGCGCCGGATGCCGCGCCGAGCATCGAGGCCTTGCCCTTCAACAGCGCCTCGCCGATGCACCACGCCAGCACCGCCGCCGAGGTGGCCGAGAAGGTGTTGATGAAGGCGAGCACCGCCGAGTTGCCGGCTTCGAGCGCCGAGCCGGCGTTGAAGCCGAACCAGCCGACCCACAGCAGGGCAGCACCGACCATGGTCAGCGTCAGCGAGTGCGGCGTGAACGACTCGCGTCCATAGCCGATCCGCTTGCCGATCATGTAGGCGCCGACCAGGCCGGCGACCGCCGCGTTGATGTGCACGACCGTGCCGCCGGCGAAGTCGAGGGCGCCCATCTGCCAGATGAAGCCGGCCTTGCCGTTCATCGCATCGACGACTTCCTTGCCGGTGTAGGCGTCCGGACCCATCCAGAACCAGACCATGTGGGCCATCGGCGCATAGCTGAAGGTGAACCACAGCGCCATGAAGGCCAGCACCGCGCTGAACTTCATGCGCTCGGCAAAGGCGCCGACGATCAGGCAGCAGGTGATCGCCGCGAAGGTCGCCTGGAAGGCCAGGAACAGCAGCTCGGGGATGTAGACCCCCTTGCTGAAGGTCGCGCCCATCGCGAAGGTGCCGGTCGCGGGATCGAACATGCCCTTCATGAAGAGCCGGTCGAAGCCGCCGAAGAAGGCGTTGCCCTCGCTGAAGGCCAGGCTGTAGCCGTAGATGCACCACAGCACGACGATCATCGAGAAGGTGACGAACACCTGCATCAGGACCGACAGCATGTTCTTGCTGCGGACCAGGCCGCCATAGAACAGCGCCAGGCCCGGGATCGACATCATGATGACGAGCAGGGTGGCGACGATCATCCAGGCGACGTCGCCCTTGTTGGCGACGGGTGCGGAGGCGGCGGGTGCGCCGGCCGATGCAGCGTCCGCGGCGGAACCTGCGGCCATCGGCGCGGACGCTACGTCGGTCGCGGCCGCCGAAGCGGCTGCGGCGGCGTCGGAGGTGGCCTGGGCGAACGCGCTTTCGCCGAAGGAGAGCGCGAACAGGCTGAGAATGAAGGCGGCGAGGAGTTTGTTCATGGCGTGTTGTTCTTTTCCCGGCCTCAGAGGGCGTCCTTGCCGGTCTCGCCGGTGCGGATGCGAACGACCTGTTCCAGCGTCGAGACGAAGACCTTGCCGTCGCCGATCTTGCCGGTGCG
>JBDTUG010000455.1:0-2871 GCA_040007855.1 Caldimonas sp. | reverse complement strand
GACTTGCGCAAGCGCGGATCGAGCAGGTCGCGGATGCCGTCGCCCAGCAGTTGCAGCGAGAGCGCGGTGACGATGATCGCCAGGCCCGGGAACAGCACGATCCACAGCGCCTGGTGCGCGTACTGCTGGCTGCCGGCGACCATCGTGCCCCAGGTCGGGATTTCCGGCGGCACGCCGACGCCGAGGAAGGACAGCGCGGCCTCGGCCAGGATCGCGTAGGCGAAGATGAACGAGGCCTGCACCAGGATCGGCGACATCAGGTTGGGCAGCACGTGACGCCACAGGATGCGCGACGTCGAGACGCCGACGGCGCGCGCGGCCTCGACGAAGAGCAGCTCGCGCACCACCAGCGTCGAGGCGCGCACCACGCGCGCGACGCGGGGCGTGTAGACCAGCACCAGCGCCAGCACGACGTTCAGCATCGAGGGCCCGAGGATGCCCACCAGCGCGATCGCGAGCAGGATGTCGGGGAAGGACATCATCGCGTCGACCACCCGCATCACCGGGGCGTCGAGGCGGCGAAAATAGCCCGCCACCAGACCGAGCAGCGTGCCGGCGAGGACCGAGCCGACGGCGGTGAGCAGCGCGATCGTCAGCGAGAAACGGCCGCCGAAAGCGATGCGCGAGAACAGGTCGCGGCCAAGCTCGTCGGTGCCCAGCAGGTGCTCGGCCGAAGGCTGGTGCAGGCGCTGGCTGACGGCGGTTTCGGTCGGATCGAAGCCGCTCAACGGCCCGGCGAACAGCGACACCACCACCACGACGGCGAGTGCGATCGCGGCAGCGAGCACGATGCGGCGGCGGAACAGCTTTCGCAGCACGAGCGGCAGCGGCGGCAGGCGCATCGGCGTCAGACCTTCACGCGCGGATCGACCACGGTGTAGAGCAGGTCGATCGCGAAGTTGATGAGCACGTAGATCACCGCCACCACCAGCAGCGCGCCCTGGATCACCGGGTAGTCGCGCCGGATCACCGCGCTCACGACCAGGTTGCCGACGCCGGGCAGGCCGAAGACGGTTTCGGTCACGACCGCGCCGCCGATCATCAGCGCCACCGTGAGGCCGAGCACCGTGACGATCGGCACCAGCGCGTTGCGCAGCGCGTGCTTGAGCACGACGCCGGATTCGGGGAGTCCCTTGGCGCGGGCCGTGCGCACGTAGTCTTCGCCGAGCACGTCGAGCATCGAGGCGCGGGTGAAGCGGATGATCAGCGCCGAGTTCAGCACCCCCAGCACGGTGGCCGGCAGCACCAGGCAATGAATGCGCGCGGCCAGCGAGGCCCCGGGCTCCCCGTAGCCCGAGACCGGGAACCAGCCCAGCGACACGGCGAAGATCTGCATCAGCACGAGGCCGAACCAGAAGCTGGGCACGCTGGCGCCGAGCATCGCGAAGCCGGTGAACGTCTGGTCGACGGCCGAGCCCCGGTACACCGCCGAGACGATGCCGCAGGGCACGCCGATCAGTGCGGCGAGGGCGATCGCCATCAGCGACAGCAGCGCGGTGGGCTCGGCCCGCTCCCACAGCGCCTGCGTCACCGGCCGCTGCAGGAAGATCGATTCACCGAGGTTGCCGTGCGCGAGTTGCCGCAGCCAGAGCCCGAACTGCACCGGAAGCGGCCGGTCGAGGCCGTACACCTTCTGCACGCGGGCGATATCGTCGGCAGTGGCCTGGTCGCCCAGCAGCACCGCGATCGGGTCGCCCGGTGCAGCGCGCGTGAGCACGAACACGAGCACGGCCACGATGGCCATGACAACGAGCATGCCGCCCAGTCGGGTGAGCAGGTGACGCGCCATGCGCCCGAGCCCGGAAGGTCAGTTCTTCAGGCTGGTGTTCCAGAAGAATGGGTAGGTGTAGGGGGTGTAGCCCTGAAGCGCCGGCGAGCGTGCCGACAGGCTCGCGAACTTGCCGACCTGGATGTAGGGCACTTCGTCGTACACCACCTGCTGCACCTTGGCCCACAGCGGGCCGCGCTTGGCCGGGTTGGGTTCCTGGTTCAGGGCGGCAAGCGCGGCCTGCTTGGCCGGCGAGCTCCACCAGCCCGGCGCGCCCTCGCCGAGTTGCGGCGGCGACAGCATCGGCTCCGGGAACAGGCCCGAGTGGGTGATGTAGATGTCCCACAGCTTCGGGTCGGCGCGGCGCTGCAGCAACGTCGCCCACTCGACGACGTTCAGCTCGGCCTTGAAGCCGGCGCGCTTGAGCTGCTCGGCCATGATCAGCGCCATGTTGTAGTGGAAGTCGTATTGCCGGCTGGTGAGGATGCGCACCGGCTCGCCCTTGTAGCCGGCCTGTTCGGCCTGGTCCTTCGACTTCTTGGCATCGCGCTGGTTGTAGGCGCCGGTGCCGGCGTCGGAATAGAACGGCGTGCCTTTCGGGAAGTGATTCCCCTCGACGATGAAGAAGCGCGTGTCGCCGAACCCGGCCGCGAGCATCTCGCCTTCGCCGATCGCGGTCTGCACCGACTTGCGCCATGGCTGCTGGGCCATCGCGCCTTCCTTGGTGTTGAACACGAGGTAGGGAAAGCCGAACGACGGCGTCATGATCGGCACCACCCTGTCGGTGGCCTTCTCGAGGCGCCCGAGGGCCTCGATCGGCAGCAGGTCGACGTAGTGGAACTGGCCGGCCAGTGCGCCCTCGACGCGCGTGTTGGCGTTCGGCACCGGCACGAAGCGCAGCTCTTCCATCGTCGCCACGCGCTTGCCGCCGTAGCCGCTGGCCGCTTCCTTGCGCGCCGAGTAGGCGTCGAAGCGAGTCAGGAGCACGTACTGATCGGGCTTGCGCTCCTTGAACTTGTACGGGCCGGTGCCCACGAATTCGCGCAGGGGCTGGGCCAGCGTTTCCTTGGCCATGATGGCGGCCATGCCCGAGGCCATGGCCA
>JBDTUG010000454.1:0-2882 GCA_040007855.1 Caldimonas sp. | reverse complement strand
TCTTCAACCGCAGCGACAACCTGACCATCGTCGTCGACAACAACTACACCTCGGCCACCGGCGGCCAGGACCTGCTGTCGTCGCGGACGGCGCATCCGACGCGCAGCACCGGCCACGCGATCGAGAAGGCGGTGCGCGGCGTCGGCGTCGACTGGGTGCGCACCATCCGCCGCACCTACGACGTCGCCGGCATGCGCGACGCCCTGCGCGAGGCGCTGACCTCGAAGGAGAAGGGGCCGAAGGTGCTGATCGCGCAATCGGAATGCCAGCTCAACCGGCAGCGCCGCATCAAGCCGCTGCTGAAGGCGGCGGTCGCGCGCGGCGAGCGGGTGGTACGCGAGCGCTTCGGCGTCGATGCCGACACCTGCACCGGCGACCACTCGTGCATCCGCCTCTCCGGCTGCCCGTCGCTGTCGATCAAGCCGAACCCCGATCCGCTCCGCACCGACCCGGTCGCCACCGTGCTCGACAGCTGCGTCGGCTGCGGCGTCTGCGGCGAGGTCGCGCACGCCGCGGTGCTCTGCCCGTCGTTCTACAAGGCGCGCATCGTCAGCAACCCGAGCGGCTGGGACCGGCTCGCCGAACGGCTGCGCGGCGCCCTGATCGGCTGGCTGCAGGCCCGCGACGCGAAGCGGCGGGCGCGCTTCGCGTTCTGAGGCCCCTTCCCACAGGACACCCGAACCATGCAGCCGTTGAAGATCGCGATCATGGCCATGGGCGGCGAGGGCGGCGGCGTGCTTGCCGACTGGATCGTCGACCTGGGCGAAGCGAACGGCCACCTGGCGCAGACGACCTCGGTGCCCGGCGTCGCCCAGCGCACCGGTGCGACCATCTACTACGTCGAGCTCTACCCGGCGCGCCAGGCCGAGGCCGACGGCGGCCAGCCGGTGCTGGCGCTGATGCCGCTGCCCGGCGATGTCGACGTCGTGCTCGCCTCCGAGCTGATGGAATGCGGCCGCGCCGTTCAGCGCGGCCTCGTTACGCCGGAGCGGACGACCCTGCTCGCCTCGACCCACCGGATTTATTCGATCACCGAGAAGAGCGCGCTCGGCGACGGCCGGGTCGACAGCGCGGCCCTGCTCGCGCACGCCGCGGCGGCGGCGAAGCGCTTCGTCCGCTTCGACATGGCCGCGGCGGCGGAAGAGAGCGGCAGCGTCATCAGCGCGGTGCTGTTCGGCGCGCTTTCCGGCACCGGCGTCCTGCCGTTCAGCCAGGACCGGTTCGAAGCGACGATCGAGCGTGGCGGCGTCGGCGTCGCGAGCAGCCTGAAGGCGTTTCGGGCCGCGTATGCGCAGGTGCACGGCGGCGCCGTCGACCATCCCCCGGCGTCGGTCGACCGGGCCCACGGCGACACGGTGGCGCAGCCTGCGGCGGCGGCGCTCGACGGGACGACGGACGCGCCGCCCGCGACCCCCGGAATCGCTCCGGTTTCGTCGCGCCCGGAAGACCGCGCACCGGCGGCGCCGCTCGACGGCCGCGTTCGCGCCCTGCTGGATCGGGTCGGGACCGCTTTCCCCGTCTCGGCGCGGGCGACACTGCGCGAAGGCGTGCGCCGCCTGATCGACTACCAGGACCCCGCCTATGCCGACCTCTACCTCGACCGCCTGGCGAAGATCGCCGCGCTGCCCGGCGCCGAAGGGCGCCTCATCGACGAGACTGCGCGCCACCTGGCGCTCTGGATGTCGTACGAAGACACGATCCGGGTCGCCGCGCTGAAGACGCGCGGCTCGCGCTTCGAGCGGGTGCGTGGCGAGGTGCGCGCCGGCCGCGACCAGGTGCTGGCGATCGACGAGTACCTGCATCCGGGCGTGCGCGAGATCGCCGAGACCCTGCCGGCGGCGATCGGTCGCCGGCTCGAGCGGCCCGGCTGGCTGCGCCGCCGGGTCGAGCGCGCGACCCGCAAGGGCCGGATCGTCACGACCAGCTCGCTGAGCGGCTTTCTGATGCTCTACGCGGTCGCCGGCATGAAGCGCTGGCGCCGCTCGACGACTCGCTACGCCGCCGAGAACGCGGCGATCGAACGCTGGCTGGCGCGGATCGCCGCCACCGCGGCGACTCATCCGGCGCTGGCCGTCGAGGTGGCGCGGTGCCAGCGCCTCGTCAAGGGCTACAGCGACACCCACGAGCGGGGCGTGCGCAACTTCGAGACGGTGATGGCGGCGCTGCAGAAGGCCGGCCCGACGCTGGCGCCGGCCACCCTGCGCGAGCTGCGCGAGGCGGCGCTCGCCGACGAGCACGGCAGCGCGCTCGGCGCCACCCTGGCCCGCCACGCGCTGGCCTGACGGAACGCTAGGAGCGCATGGGCACTTCCTACCGAGACGAGCCGGCGGCGGTCCGGGCGCTGGTACAGCCCGATCGCGTCCACCGCGACCTCTACATCGACCCCGGGCTGTTCGACCTCGAGCAGGAGCACTTCTTCGCCAACACCTGGAACTACGTCGGCCACGACTCGCAGCTGCCGAACCGCGGCGACTGGATCCGCAACGAGATCGCCGGCCAGCCGCTGATCGTGGTGCGCCACCAGGACGATTCGGTGCGCGTGCTGATGAACCGC
This sequence comes from Caldimonas sp., assembly GCA_040007855.1. Classification (GTDB taxonomy): domain Bacteria; phylum Pseudomonadota; class Gammaproteobacteria; order Burkholderiales; family Burkholderiaceae_C; genus Schlegelella_A. The sequence continues at coordinate 328 of JBDTUG010000454.1, read as the reverse complement.
TGCGCGCACAAAGGCTCGCGGCTGGTCACGGCGCCGTGCGGCAACACCGGCAAGCACTTCCGCTGCCCGTACCACGCCTGGACCTTCCGCACCGACGGGTCGCTGCTCAACATCCCGCTCAAGGCCGGCTACGAAGGCACGGCCCTGCCCGACTGCGAGTCGGCGCGGGGCGTGGCGACGGTGAAGAACGTGCGCCTCTACCGCGGCTTCATCTTCGTCAAGCTCAACGACGTCGGCCCCGGCTTCGAGGAGTACTTCGGCGCGTCGCTCAGCTCGATCGACAACATGGCCGACCGCTCGCCCGAAGGCCGGCTCGAGATCGCCGGCG
>JBDTUG010000453.1:0-2884 GCA_040007855.1 Caldimonas sp. | reverse complement strand
CCAGCTCGATCGAGTCCTCGAGCGCGAGCTTGGTGCCGGAGCCGATCGAGAAGTGTGCGGTGTGCGCGGCGTCGCCCATCAGCACCACCGGCGCGCGGCCGTTGTGGTGCACCCAGCTTTCGCAGACCACGCGCGGAAAGCGGATCCACTGCGCCGAGCCGCGCAGGTGGCTGGCGTTCGACATCAGCGCGTGCCCATCGAGATACCTGGCGAACAGCTTCTCGCAGAAGGCGATCGCGTCTTCCTTCTCCATCGTCTCGAGGCCGGCGGCGCGCCACACGCGCTCCGGCGTCTCGACGATGAAGGTGGAGGTCTCGTCGTCGAAGCGGTAGGCGTGGGCCTGGAACCAGCCCCACTCGGTTTCCTCGAAGGCGAAGGTAAAGGCCTCGAACAGCTTCCTGGTGCCTAGCCAGACGAAGCGGCAGTCGCGCAGGTCGATGTCGGGCTTGTAGGTGGCTGCGTGCCTCGCGCGGATACGGCTGTTGAGGCCGTCGCTGGCGATGATGAGGTCGGCATCGGGATACTGCTCGTCGCCCTGCACGTCGGTCTCGAAGCGCAGCTCGACGCCGAGCGCCTCGCAGCGCGCCTGCAGGATGTTGAGCAGGCGCTTCCTGCCGATGCCGCAGAAGCCGTGACCGCCGGAGCGGACCCTGTGGCCGCGGATATTGACCTCGATGTCGTCCCAGTGGGAGAAGCTGTCGAGGATCTGCGCGGCGCTCTCGGGGTCGGCCTGCTGCAGGTTGCCGAGAGTCTGGTCGGAGAAGACAACACCCCAGCCGAAGGTGTCGTACGGCTTGTTCCGCTCGACGACGACGATCTCGTGCGAGGGGTCCTGCCGCTTCATCAGCAGCGCGAAATAGAGGCCGGACGGGCCGCCGCCGATGCAGACGATCTTCATGAGGTCTGAATAGTTGACCAGTAAAGCAGTCTAGCGGGGTTGCTCGCGTCTGGCAAGGGGATGCTCGAGGGTGAGGCGATCGGGCATCGTCGTTCGATGCGGGCCTGAGGCCATGCGGCAGAGCGGCAGCGGCAGAGGGGCGAGGGCGCGGGGGCGCGGGCCGCGACGCGCTACGGAAGCGGTCGGCCCGCCGGGCCGACTCCCCTGCGCCGAGTTGCATTGGCGCAGCGCCGGCCAATTTACTTTGGGAGGCAGGCAGCGTAGCCTCGCCCGGCATGACTGCATACGAACCCGGCTCGGGACGGCAACGACGATGAGGATCGCCGTCCTTGGCGGCGGCCACGGCTGCTACGCCGCCGCCGCCGACCTCGCCGAGGCGGGCCACACGGTCCGCCTCTGGCGCCGCGACGCGGCGGCGCTGGCGGCGGTCGCCGATGCCGGCGCGATCGGCCTGGTCGACGAGCGCGGCAAGCGCGAGGTCGCATTCGGCGGTGCCACGGCCGAGATCGGCGCGGCGATCGCCGGCGCCGAGCTGATCGTCCTGCCGACGCCGGCGCACGCCCAGGCCGACATCGCCCGGGCGATGGCACCGCACCTCGAAGACGGCCAGGTCGCTTTCCTCGCGCCCGGCACCTTCGGCAGCTTCGTCATGGCGCGCCTGGTCCGCGAACACGGCTCGCGCGCGGAGGTGGCCTGGGCCGAAACCGGCACCCTGCCCTACCTGGCAAGGAAGCTCGGGCCGCGCGAGGTGCGCGTGACGATCCGGGCGGTGCGCTTGCCCACCGGCGTCTACCCGGCCCGGCGCAGCGACGCCGCCCTGGCCGTGATCGCGCGCGCCTTCCCCGCCGTCCACGCCTGCGGCGACGCCCTCTCGGGCGCGCTGATGAACGCCGGGCCGGTCATCCATCCGCCGCTGATGGTGATGAACGCCGCGCCGCTGCAGCACTTCGAACGCTGGGACATCCACGCCGAGGGCACGCAGCCGGCGGTGCGCGCGGTGACCGACCGGCTCGACCGCGAGCGCATCGCGGTGCGCGAGGCACTCGGCTACGGCGCGCCCCACTATCCGCTCGCCGACCACTACGCCAGCGACCGCTGGATGTACGGCGACGCGCACAAGCGGCTGGTCGACTCGGGCGACTGGCGCGAGCACATCGACCTGCACACGCACCGCTACGTCACCGAGGACACCGAGCTCGGCCTCGCCTTCCTCGCCTCGGTCGCGCGCTGGTGCGGCGTCGACGCGCCGATCGCGCACGGCCTGCTCGCCGTCACCGGCGGCTTTCTCGGGCGCGACCTGCGTCTCGGGCCGCGCACCTTCGAGTCGCTCGGCCTCGCCGGTCTCGACCGCGCCGCGGTGCAGCGGCTGCTGCACGAAGGCGAGTGAGCTACCCCGCACGGCCGCTCCGAAGGGGGCGCTGTTCCCGCTCGGCGGGACCGGCCGCAGGCCTTAGCGTTCACCCGTGAGCGCGCGCATGCCCCGCTTCGTCGCCTACGGCGCCGGCCGCATGGGCCGCGGCATCGCGCTTGCCTTCGCCTACGCCGGCCACGCGGTGGCCCTGGTCGACTCGCGCCGGCGCGAACCCGCGACGGCGGTGCAACGGCGCGCCGAGGCATTCACCGAGATCCGGCAAAGCCTCGAAAGCCTCGCCGGACTCGGGGCGATGGACGCCGGCGCGATCGAGGCGATCGCCGGCCGCGTCGAGTGGGTCGACGCGGCGGATGCGCCGGCCGCGCTGGCCGGCGCCGGGATGGTCTTCGAAGGCGTGCCGGAGACGCTGGCCGCCAAGGGCGACGCGCTCGCGGAGATCGGCCGCCACTGCCGCGCCGACGCCGTCGTCACCTCGACGACCAGCAGCATCCTCGTCACCCGGCTCGCGCCGCTGGTCGCGCGCCCCGAGCGCTTCCTCAACCTGCACTGGCTGAACCCGGCCTACCTGATCCCGGTCGTCGAGCTGAGCACGCATCCCGGCACGAGCGCCGAGA
>JBDTUG010000452.1:0-2885 GCA_040007855.1 Caldimonas sp. | reverse complement strand
GGCGCATAGGCCGACTGGATGCCGCTGAACACCGTGCGAGTCGCCGCCTCGCCGACGTCGAGGGTGAGCTTGAGCAGCTTGGTCGAGCCCTCGACCTTCTCGCAGGCCACGATCCGGGCGATGCGCAGGTCGATCTTGGCGAAATCGTCGATACCGATGGTCGGGGCGATCGCCTCGCCGCCGGGCAGGGGCAGGACGATCGATCCGGCCGCGGCGGTGGCGACGGCCGACGATGGCGCATCGGCGGTGGAAGGCGGCGGCTCGAACAGGGCATCTAGCTGCTTCGGATCGACCCGGTGCATCAGGTGCTGGTAGGGGGCGACCCGCGTCGGCAAGGTCAGGGCATCGCTCCAGGTGAAGTCGCGCCCGAGCTGGAACAGCTCGCGCGCCACCCGTCGCGTCAGCGTCGGCAGCACCGGCGCGAGCAGCACCGAGAGCAGCAGGAAGCCGTGCAGCGCCCGCGAGCAGACGTCCTGCAGCTCTGCCAGCCGGGACTCGTCCTTGGCCAGCACCCACGGCTGGGCGGCGTCGAAGGCGGCGTTGACGCGGTCGGCGGCGGCCATGATGTCGCGCAAGGCCTTGCCGAACTCGCGGCCGTCGTAGCTTTCCCGGACCGCGTCGGCGGTGGCGCGGGCGGCATCGAGAAGGGCCGCCGTGTCGCCCTGCAAGCGCAGCTCGCCGGCGAAGCGCTTGTTGATGAAGTTCGCCGCCCGGCTGGCGATGTTCACGTACTTGCCGACCAGGTCGCTGTTGATGCGGGCGACGAAGTCCTCCGGATTGAACTCGATGTCCTCGACGTGCGAGTTGAGCTTGGCGGCGATGTAGTAGCGCAGCCACTCCGGGTTCATGCCGAGCTCGAGGTAGCGCAGCGGCGAGATGCCGGTGCCGCGGCTCTTGCTCATCTTCTCGCCGCCGCCGAGCGTGATGAAGCCGTGCACGAACACCTTGTCGGGCACCTTGCGGCCGCTGAACTTCAGCATCGCCGGCCAGAACAGGGTGTGGAAGTAGGTGATGTCCTTGCCGATGAAATGGATCTGCTCGACCGCTGGATCGGCGAGGAATTCGTCGAACGAGCGCGGCTCGCCGCGCGCCTTCGCGGCGCCCTTGTCGAAGTAGTTCTTCAGCGAGGCCAGGTAGCCGACCGGCGCGTCGAGCCAGACGTAGAAGTACTTGCCCGGCGCGTCCGGGATCTCGATGCCGAAGTAGGGCGCGTCGCGGCTGATGTCCCAGTCGGCAAGGCCGCCGTGGCCGTGCTCGTCGACCTTGAACCACTCGCTGATCTTGTTGAGCACCTCGGGCTGCAGGCGGCCCGGCGCGTGGGTCCAGTCCTCGAGGAAGTCGAGGCAGCGCTGCGCCGAGAGCTGGAAGAAGTAGTGCTCGCTCGACTTCAGCACCGGCACCGCGCCGCTCAGCGCCGAATACGGATTCTTCAGGTCGGTCGGGGCGTAGACCGAGGCGCAGACCTCGCAGTTGTCGCCGTTCTGGTCCCTGGCGCCGCATACCGGGCACTCGCCCTTGATGTAGCGATCGGCCAGGAACATCGCCTTCACCGGGTCGAAGAACTGTTCGACGCTCTTGACCGCGATCAGTCCTTCTTTGCGCAGCTGCAGGTAGATGTCCCGGGCAAGCGCGTGGTTCTCGGGACTGTCGGTCGAGCTCCAGTTGTCGAACGAGATGGCGAAGCCATCGAGATAGGCGCGGCGGCCGGCGGCGACCTCGGCGACGAACTGCTGCGGCGTCTTGCCCGCCTTGTCGGCGGCGATCATGATCGCCGCGCCGTGCGCGTCGTCGGCGCAGACGAAGTGCACGGCGTGGCCCTGCATGCGCTGGAAGCGCACCCAGATGTCGGCCTGGATGTACTCCATCATGTGGCCGATGTGGAACGGCGCGTTCGCGTAGGGCAGCGCGGTCGTGACGAAGAGCTTGCGTGGCATGGCGGAGCCGGCGGGAAGGAGCGGTGATTTTAGGCAGCCCGAGGGAGAGGCTCTGCCAGAATCCTCCCTGTGCAGGAAACCCTCGACCGCAAGCTCGTGGCCGCCGCGGCCGTACCTCTTGCCTCTTTTGCAGTCAACGCGACGCTGGCCTGCACGCGCGGCGACGGCAGATCCGGTTGCCGGTGGCGGGCGGCGACTTCCGCCACACTACGCCCATGACCATTTCCGAACCCGACCTGTTGCAGGCGCTCCAAGGCGTCGTCGATCCCGAGACCGGCCGCGACCTGGTCGCTTCCAGGCAGCTGCGCAACCTTCGCGTCACGGGCGCCGACGTCGCCTTCGACGTCGAGCTCGGCTACCCGGCCAAGTCGCTGCACGAGAGCCTGCGTCGCAAGCTCATCGACGCGGCGCGCAGCGTGGCCGGAGTCGGCAACGTCAGCGTCACCGTCAGCTCGAAGGTCGTCGCCCATGCCGTGCAGCGCGGCGTGCAACTGCTGCCGAGCGTGAAGAACATCGTCGCCGTGGCGTCGGGCAAGGGCGGCGTCGGCAAGAGCACCACCGCCGTGAACCTTGCGCTCGCGCTCGCCGCCGAAGGCGCCAGCGTGGGCATCCTCGACGCCGACATCTACGGGCCGAGCCAGCCGATGATGATGGGCATCGAGGGCCGGCCCGATTCGGCCGACGGCAAGACCATGGAGCCGATGGAGAACTACGGCGTCCAGGTGATGTCTATCGGCTTCCTGGTCGAGGCCGACAACCCGATGATCTGGCGCGGCCCGATGGCCACCCAGGCGCTCGAGCAGCTGCTGCGGCAGACGCGCTGGGGCGATCTCGACTACCTGATCGTCGACATGCCGCCGGGCACCGGCGACATCCAGCTGACCCTGTCGCAGCGGGTGCCGCTGACCGGCGCGGTGATCGTGACGACGCCGCAGGACATCGCCCTGCTCG
>JBDTUG010000451.1:0-2888 GCA_040007855.1 Caldimonas sp. | reverse complement strand
GGTCGGCCGGCACCTCGACGTTGTCGAACCAGACCTCGTTGACCTCGTGCTCGCCCTCCATGGTGATGATGGGCCGCACCGTGATTCCCGGGCTCTTCATGTCGATCAGGAGGAAGCTGATGCCCGTCTGCGGCTTGCCATCGTTCGAGGTCCGGACCAGGCAGAAGATCCAGTCGCCGTACTGGCCGAGGGTGGTCCAGGTCTTCTGGCCGTTGACGACATAGAAGTCGCCGCGCCGCTCGGCCTTGGTCTTGAGCGACGCCAGGTCGGAGCCCGATCCCGGCTCGCTGTAGCCCTGGCTCCACCAGATCTCGCCGCTGGCGATGCCGGGCAGGAAGCGCTGCTGCTGCTCGGCCGTGCCGAACGCCATGATCACCGGCGCCACCATCACCGGCCCGAACGGGACGATCCGCGGCGCGCCGGCGAGCGCGGTCTCTTCCTCGAACAGGTGCTTCTGGATCGCGTTCCAGCCCGGGCCGCCGAAGGCCTTCGGCCAGCCCCAGCCGAGCCAGCCCTGCTTGCCGAGGATCCTGGCCCAGCCCTGCATGTCGTCGCGAGTCAGCCGGATCGAGTGGCGGACCTTGTCGCTGATCTCGGCGGGCAGGTTCTCCTTGACCCAGGCGCGGATCCGCTCGCGAAAGGACTGCTCGTCGGCGGTGAAGTTGAGGTCCATCGATATCTCCCGTCGCGTTCGGCCATCCAGCCGGGGGACTTTTTAGCACGATCGTTCGCAAATGCCTGTCGCCTCGGCGCCAGGGCGGCCCGCCGGCTACTTCTTCTCGAGGGTGAGGCGGTCGTTCTCGCGCCGCATCTGGAAGCGGTCGAGGTAGCTGTTGCCGAGCAGGATGAAGGGCATCGGCGCCGGCAAGACCGTCGCCTCGACGTTGTAGACCTGGACGTCGCCGATCCGCACCGCGGCCAGCGAGACCCGGTAGGCCGGCACCGAGCCGTTGGCGGTGCCGGTGTAGCCGGGCTGGCCTTTCCTGAAGTCGATGCCGATCCGCTCGGCGTCGGCGGCACTCATGGTGACGGTGGTGGCGCCGGTATCGACGACGAACCGGACCGCCTGGCCGTTGATCGTTCCCGAGGTCAGGAAATGGCCGCCGCTCGCCGAGGTGAGGACGATCCTGTCACCGGTGCCCTCGCTGGCCGCGCCGCCCAGGTTGGCCGGCGCGCCGCCCAGCTGCAGCGCGACCCGCTTGCCCTGCACCTCGACCACCGCGTCGTTGCCGTTGACGCTGACCAGCCGCACCCCGTCGACCGTGCCGCCGACCGCCAGCTGGCGCGGCTTGCCGTCGATGACGAGGAGGGCGCGGCTGCCCAGGCTGCCGGCCATCGAGACACTTTGTGCGCTCGCGGCAGCGCAGCCCAGGGCGAGCGCGATGACGACGCCGAGCGAGGCTGGCCGGGCGCCGGGCCGCCCCAGGCCCGGCCACGCCCCCTCGGCAGGCCGCGTCCGAAGGGAGCCGCCATCGGGCTTCATTCAGTCACGAAAGTTGGTGAAGGAGAGCGGCTGATCGACGATTTCCTTCCTGATCAGGGCCATCGCCGCCTGCAGGTCGTCGCGCTTGGCGCCGACGACGCGCACGGTGTCGCCCTGGATCGAGGCCTGCACCTTGAGCTTGCTCTGCTTGACGAGGGTCTGCAGCTTCTTCGCCGTCTCGCTGTCGATGCCGCTCTTGACGACGACCAGCTGCTTGACCTTGTCGCCGCCGATCTTCTCGACCTTGGCCTCGCGGTCGAGGAAGCGGGCATCGACATTGCGTTTGGTCAGCTTGCCGAGCAGGACATCGGTCACCTGGCCGATCTGGAAGTCGCTGTCGCCGAACAGGGTGATCTCCTTGTCCTTGAGCTCGACCCGTGCCGACGAGCCCTTGAAGTCGAAGCGCGTGCCGATCTCCTTGGCGGTCTGGTCGACCGCGTTCCTGACCTCGACGAGGTTCGGGTCGAGCACGGCATCGAAGCTGGGCATGGGGCGCTTTCCGGGAGTGCGGGATCATCGCCGAAGCGCTGCGGCGGATGGGTGAAAATTCTCACATGCAGATCGACCGGGGCGTCAGCCTCAAGCCCTACAACACCTTCGGCCTTCCGGCGGTGGCGCAGACGCTCGTGCGGATCGCCAGCGACGCCGACGTGCGGCGCGTCGTCGACGATCCCAAGCTCGGCCTGGCGCCCAAGTTCATCCTCGGCGGCGGCAGCAACATCATCCTGACGCGCGACATGCCGCAGGTCGTGCTCAAGGTCGAGGTGCGCGGCATGCGCCTGCTCGAGACGCGCAGCGACGCCTGGATCGTCGAAGCCGGCGCCGGCGAGAACTGGGACGACTTCGTCCGCTTCACGCTCGATGCCGGCAGCCCCGGCCTGGAGAACCTCGCCCTGATCCCGGGCACGGTCGGTGCCGGCCCGGTGCAGAACATCGGCGCCTACGGGGTCGAGTTGAAGGACCGCTTCGAGTCGCTCGACGCGGTCGACCTCGTCACCGGGCGCAGCGTCGTGATCGGCCCCGGGATCTGCGACTTCGGCTACCGCGACAGCGTGTTCAAACATGCACTTGCCGGGCGCAGCCTGATCACGCGGGTCCGCTTTCGCCTGCCGCGGCCGTGGCGGCCTGTGCTCGGCTACCTCGAGCTGCAGAAGAAGATCGCCGAGACCGGCATCGCCGCCCCGGATGCCCGGCAGATCTTCGAGTGGGTGTCGGCGATCCGGCGCAACAAGCTGCCGGACCCGGCCGCGATCGGCAACGCCGGCAGCTTCTTCAAGAACCCGGTCGTCACCCCCGAGCAGTGCCGCGACATCATCGGCCGCGACCCGGAGATCGTTCACTACCCGATGCCCGACGGCAGCGTCAAGCTGGCGGCGGCCTGGATGATCGATGCCTGCGGCTGGAA
>JBDTUG010000450.1:0-2901 GCA_040007855.1 Caldimonas sp. | reverse complement strand
GTCTCGGCTCGCCTCACTTATTGAAAGTCTCCAAAGTCCGACAGACTCCTAGGGCTTGTCTGCGACGCTTTCCGGAGCGGCCTCGTCAGGCACCTTCGGCACGTCGGAGGCGTGCTGCTCCATGTGCGTCTTCCTGCCGGGCTGCGGCTTCGCGTCGGCCCCGGGCGCGATCTCCTCGTGCCGATGCTTCTTCTCCTGTTGAACCTTCTTGTCGTGGGCGATGTTGCGGGGGTCGGTCATCGTGGGCTCGAGAAATGGACGAGCCGCATTCTTGAGCCGCAGCGCGGGCGAGCAGGTCGGACAAGCGGACCCCGGGCGGCAGGACGACAAGCGCTCGGCGACTGCGCGTGCGCCTTCCCGGCGCGGCGCGCCGGCAGTGCACGCAGCGGCGAAATTCAGGTCGGGGTGCGAGCAGCGTCGAAGGCGAGCGCAAGCCTGTTCTGAACCCGTAGGTCGCATTGATCCTCCGGATGTCGTCGATGGCGCACCGCAGCCTCGCGATCGCGGCGTCGAACCGACCCAGCCCGCACTCGTGGAACGCCACGTTGAGCATCGCCAGCTGCACGCCCCACTCGTGGCCGCCCTGGCGGTAGAACGCAGCCTGAAGCAGGGCACCTCCACCGCCTGTTCATGCTCTCCCGGGTAAAAGTGGTTCACCGCGGCGGCGCGTCGGGACCGATCAAGGCGTCGGCCTCGGCGATTGCAGCGGCGACCTGCCGGGATTCACCGAGCCGCGAACCGATCTGCGACGCGAAGATCAGGGCATCGATCAGGCGTAGCGGATTGCGCTACGTGCGATACACCTCGGCGCGCGTAATGAAGCAACGAAGCACTCGCGCCGTGCGCCGCTGTAGCCGACCGAACCCAGCAACAGGTTGAAGCGTGCTTCGACGTCGGGCGGCAGGCCGCCGGGCAACGGCAACATTCGCATCGCCCGCTGGGCTTCTGGGAAGCGACCTTGCCTCCCATCTACAACGTACAACGGCATCGTCCTGTCGGTCGTCGAGGTTCCCGGTCGCGAGGTGACCCAGAACGCGCGACTCATCGCGGCGGTGGCGCAGGCCGCAGACGATGCATTGCTGGCGGTATCGACACCCATGCACCCGAGTATCCGTGCGCGCACTGCATCGTCGCCGCAGCCGCGCACGCCGAGATCGCGCTCGAAGTCCAGGGCGGGCTCGAAGCGCTCGGAGAATGCGTCGTCCGGCAGGCTGGAGAGACGCAGCACGCGCGCCACGCCCAGGTGCAGCGGCCGGGCCAGCACCGCCAGCAGGGCGGCCAGCCCGCTCGGCAGGTGCGAGGCCCGGGGCGCGATGCCGGCGGTGCGCGCATAGAGCGCAGCCACGTCGGCATTGCTGTAGTGCCCCGGCCCACCGATGCCCAGGGAGCGAAACGGCGGCGGGTCTTCGAGCAGCGCGCGCACCGCGAGCCGGGCGACGTCGGCGGCGCAGACGAAGTTGCGCGGCTTGGTGCCCGGGCCGATCAGCTGCGCCTTGCCCTTCTCGAGCACGCCCTTGCCGAGAAACAGGTGGGCGTGCTGCTCCATGAAGGCGGTCGGCCGCAGGACGACCGCGTCGAGGCCGCTGCCGGCCAGCACCCGCTCGACGCCGGCGCAGGCTCGCTGCAGCGACGCGGGGTTGGTGAGGTCGCCGGCCATGACCTCGGCGCCCTGCGCCGCCAGGTCCGTCGCTTGGTCGGGGTGTCGGTTGAGGGCGCGAACCGCGACGCCCTGCGCGCGCAGCAACTGCACCGCCGGCCGGCCGAGTGCGCCGGTGGCGCCGACGACGAGGGTCCTCATCGGCGGGGTTCTGAACTGCCTGCCTATCGCGACGGAATACGTTGCGAAGCCGCCACGCCCGCTCGCGAGGCGTGGGGAATTGCAGCTCCCAGCCCTTGTGCGTCAACGACCGGCGCGTAAAGATCGTTTCCACTGCATGCGCTCGCTGTCGAATCGAACCTCCGGCTCCGGCGAGCGTGCAGCCTTCCCTCGGCAGGCGTTTGGAGCGGATTCAGTGGCGAACGGCGTTCTATCTCCCTTGCAGGCGTGCTTCGGCGTCGCCTGCCTTCATCACCATCGATGTGCGCGCTATGCCGCCGTCGTCGATTCGCAGGCCAGTCCCCGGACCATGGGCACCTGCCTGAGGGGTGACGCGTATCCGCTGTTCGTCGAGGTTCGCGTCATCCGGAACGCACTGCCGCGATGACGGTGCGGGACGCGGAGTCAGCCCCGTCCCATCTTCCCCTGCAGCACCGCCACCAGGTGGCCCTTTGCCTCGGCGAGCTGGGCCTTGTCGGCGTCGTGCACCTTGCGGAAGAACGCGGCGCACTCGGGCGAACCGGCCTGCTCGGCGTCCTCGATGTACTGGTCGTAGGCCATCAGCGCCTGCGCCTTGTTCTGGATCAGTGTGATCCAGTCGTAGGCCAGGTCACTGAGAGGGTGCGGATCGCCTGGTTTTTCCTGCATGACAAGCCTCGATTCGAAAAAGGGGGAGGAAGCGGCCCGGCAATCCGGAGGCCCGCCCGATGCCAGCCGGCCAGCTGCAGCGAAGTTTCGGCTGGCTGCGGTCGTTGCCTGCCGGCTGACTGTCCTGGCGGAAGAAGTTTCTGCGCATGTGCGCCAGCGCACGGAATGAAAGTCGCATCTTCCCTAAAGTCGCCAGCATGAGTGTGGTCGATGTGATGCGGATACGGCTGTCGAAGGCGACGGAACTCGGCGTACCGAGCCGCGAGTTCTTCAGGCATGAGCTAAACGAGAGCCTCGCCCTGAAATGCCATGTCAACGCCCGGGTGGCACAGGCCGGCCGGGAAACCGAAGACGCCGTGCGGCAGCTCGTGCACGAGCTGGACACGCCCGACGAAGCGGTGGCCCGGCTGGCGTCGAAACAGGCGTTGGGCGACTAG
>JBDTUG010000449.1:0-2903 GCA_040007855.1 Caldimonas sp. | reverse complement strand
TGGTGATCGTCGATCTCGTCGAGTCGGTTCGGCTGATGCGAGAGAACGAGGAAGAAGTGATCGGGCGCTGGATCGGTTTCGTAGAGGATGTGCGTCTCGAAGTGCTGCCGCTTCATCACGGGCGTCTCGTCAAGAGCTTGGGCGACGGTCTGTTGCTCGAGTTCTTGCAGATGCGCGAGGCGATTGCCGCCTGTCTGCACATCCAGACGCTGATCGCACCCTACAACGCAGGCAAGTCAGCCGACTCGGTCATGCAGCTCCGCCTCGGTGCGCATGCAGCGGACGTGGTCGTCGACGAGCTCGACGTGTACGGGAGCGGCGTGAATCTCGCGGCCAGGCTCGCCGGCCTTGCGCTGCCAGGGACCATTGTGGTGTCCGACGAAGTTCGTGACGCGGCAGTTGCCGGCTTGGATGCCGAGGTCGAGGATCTCGGCGAGTGCTTTTTGAAGCACATCGAATTGCCGGTACGGGCGTGGAAGATCCTGCCGCCACATCACGAACAAGCGGTTCCCGCGGCAACGCAGGACCTGTTTCGCGCGAGCATGGCGGTCCTTCCTTTTGCAGCCCGCGAAGGCGACTTGGAGGCCAGCAGGCTGGGCGACGTATTTGCCGACGACTTGACCCAAGCCTTGGCCCGTCATGCGGAGTGCCGGGTCGTCTCGCGACTCTCTACCGTCGCGTTGAGTGGACGCAACCTGCCACCGCGCGAGTTGTTTCGGCTACTCGGCGCGAGATACGTAGTTTCGGGCCTGGTCGAGAGGTCCGGCCCGCAATTCGAAGTCGAACTCGTCGTCCGTGACGTCGCGAGCGGCGACACCATCTGGTCGGCCCGACCGAGGGTCGATGTCAAGGAGCTGCTCGGTTCGGACGAACGAATCGCGCAGGTCGCCGCGCGCGACATTCATGCGAGCGTTCTGGGGCTCGAGCTGCGAAGCTTCGTCGACGCGCCGTTCACGCATATGCATGGGTATTCGGCTCTGCTGGGCTGCATTGCCTTCATGCACAAGATGGCCCGACCACAGGCCGAAAGGGCCCGCCAGGGGCTCGAACATCTCATCGAGCGCTTTCCTCGAACGGCGGAGCCCTATGCGTGGCAAGCCAAATGGCTGATGCTGCGCGTTGCGCAAGGTTGGAGCGACGACGCTGCTCTCGATACGAGGAAGGCCAAGGCAGCGATCGCGCGGTCGCTGGAAATGTGTCCGCACCACTCGCTCGCGCTCGCCATCGACGGCCAGATCGCGTTGTTCGCCGACGGCGACCGCCGGCGCGGCATCGAGCGCCTTCAACTTGCCATTGATCACAATCCGAACGAGTCTCTGGCCTGGCTGTTCTATTCCAACGCGCTGGTGAACGAGGCTCGCGTGCCGGACGCAATTGCATCTTTGGACCGCGCCAACAGTCTGGCGCCATTGGACCCGCTGAAATTCCTCTTTGACAATCTGTCGTCCTACGCGTTGCTTGTGGCGGGCCGGCACCAAGAGGCTCACGCCGCTGCCGTTGCCGCTGTTCGAGGCAACCGGCAGCACTTGCCCACCTACCCGATCTTGATCGTGGCTGAAATGCTCGTGGGCCATGAGGATGAAGCTCGTCGACATGCCAGCGAGTTCCTCCGGATGCACCCGGCGATGTCGACGGCGGCGTATGCCGCGCGGCATCGCGGCCCGAGACACTTTGTGGATTTGTCGGCGCGTCTGCTGCGCGACGCTGGTTTGCCGGCCTGACCGGCCCAACTGGAGATGTCGATGGCCTACGATCAAACTGATTTTTCCCTTTCGCCTTCGTGGGGCGGACCGATCGGCAAGCGACTTCTCGGCGCTGGCGCCAGCCTTTCTGCCACGGGGTCTCCGACCCTTGGAGACGATGTAGTCAGCCGTGCCTTGGAAGCCGCGCGCACGCAGGAGAAGAACAGTCCGTTTCCTCTTCTCCCAGCATCGACGATCAAGAAGAAGAGCAGCAAGGCGGATGCGACCGCAACGTTCTTTGGCGCGATTCAAGCGCATTCGTCGACGTCCAGGACGCGCAAGCTCAAGGATGAAGAGCGCCCCGCCCTGTCGCCTTCACCCGGGGCCGAATATTCGAATCTGTGGCTCTACGATTCGGCTCTGCGCCGCTACCTGATTTCAAGGGTTCTCATCGACCGTCTCGAGCTCGTCTACCGCAGCGATCCGAATGGCAATCCTCAGATCGTCTGCAGAGACCGAAACTGTCCCGGCGCAGACCTTGTTGTGATTACCCGTCCAACCGATGCGATGGCTGCAGCGCAGGCCCAACTGGTCCTTGCAGCAGCCGACCACCGTAACGCTCAACGCGAACAGATCCTTGCGCAGTGCGAAGGCATGCCGGGCTTTTTTCTGGCGGAGCGCGGCATCGGCTTGCAAACGAAAGCATCGACTGTCGAGCTGCTGCTGGTGATGGCAGAGACGCTCGAGTGCATCTTGCATGCGATGAAGCACACCTTTGCCGTCAAGCGGCCCGTCTCGTACGAGACCGTCGTACCCATGATCGAAGCGCCGCAACACTTCTCGTTCCCTGGCGGCCATTCGTCATTGGCATTCGCCTTGTTCTGGTTTCTCAACGAGGCAGGCGTGCTACCAGGACCTTACTCGGCACACCTTCTCAACCTGGCCCTCATCGTCTCCCAGAATCGAGTCGTCGCGGGTGTTCACTATCCCATGGACACAATCGGCGGAGCTGTCCTCGGGATCGGTCTCGCGTCGTGGATGAAGTCGCTTCTCTTTTACCCGGACAAGACGACGGCGCTCGACAAGACAAGCTACTTGCTGACCGGAGGGCCGGGGTCGGAAGGAGAGGCACGGCTCGAAGCAAACCCGGACTTTCTCCTGCCGGGATGCGGTTCGTGGACCGCACTCTACTGGCACGCCTTGCTTGAGTGGGTCTAGCCT
>JBDTUG010000448.1:0-2923 GCA_040007855.1 Caldimonas sp. | reverse complement strand
TGACCACCGCTTCGCACTTCAGCCTGCTCGTCGTTGACGACGAGCCGGATCTGCGCACCCTGTACGAGCTGACGCTGCTGCGCGAAGGCTACGACCTGGACACCGCGGGCACCGTGCAGGAGGCGCTGCTCCACCTCAAGGACCGGACCTACAGCGCGGTCATCACCGACATGCGCCTGCCCGACGGCTCGGGGCTCGACGTGCTGCACTGGCTGGAAGAGAGCGGCCGGCGCGAGAAGACGATCGTCATCACCGCCTACGGCTCCTCGGAGAACGCGGTCGAGGCGCTCAAGGCGGGCGCCTACGACTACCTGACCAAGCCGGTCGACCTGAAGCAGTTCCGCGGCGTCGTCGCCTCGGCCCTCGGGCGCGGCGGCGGCGGGCCGACGGTCGATCCTTCGAGCCTGCCGTCGGAGCAGCACCGCGCCATGCCGCCGCCGCGCCCGGCGCGGCCGGTCGCCGCGCCCCCGGCGCTGCCGGTCAGCCACGCGCTCGGCCGGATGGCCGGCAACTCCACGGCGATGCAGCAGGTTCGCTCGCTGGTCGAGAAGGTCGCGCGCAGCATGGCGCCGGTGCTGGTGGCGGGCGAATCGGGCACCGGCAAGGAGCTGGTCGCGCGCGCCATCCACGAAGTGAGCGTGCGGGGCGCGATGCCGTTCGTTCCGGTCAACTGCAGCGCGATTCCCGAGCAGCTGCTCGAGGCCGAGTTCTTCGGCTACCGCAAGGGTGCCTTCACCGGCGCCAACGACGACCGCGAAGGCTTCTTCCAGGCCGCCAACGGCGGCACCCTGTTCCTCGACGAGATCGGCGACCTGCCCTTGTCGATGCAGTCCAAGCTGCTGCGCGCTATCCAGGAGCGTTCGGTCCGTCCGGTCGGCGCAGTGACCGAGCAGCCGGTCGACGTGCGCCTGTTGAGCGCCACCCACAAGGACCTCGGTGCCGAGGTCCAGGCCGGCCAGTTCCGACAGGACCTCTATTACCGCCTCAACGTGATCCAGATCCGCGTGCCGCCCTTGCGCGAGCGGCTCGAGGACCTGATGGGCATCAGCGAGCGCGTGCTCGAGCGGCTGGCCCGCGACGCCGGCGTGTGGCCGGCGCCGCGCCTGACCCGCGACGCCCTCGTCCACCTCGCCCGCTACCCGTTCCCGGGCAACGTGCGCGAGCTCGAGAACATGCTGCACCGCGCGGTGGCGCTGTCGGGCGGCGAGGAGATCGACGTCTACGACCTCGACCTGCCGGAGTCGGTGTTCACCGACAGCGCGGCGCAGGAGCTCGACCGCCTGCCCACCGACGCGAGCGTCGCCGAGCGCACCGCGGCGCCTGCCTTGCCGGTCGAAGAGCCCCTGCCGAAGGACCTGGCGGAATACCTCGACGACGTCGAGCGCGACATCCTGGTCCGTGCCCTGGAGCATCACCGCTACAACCGCACCGCCGCCGGCATCAGCCTGGGCTTGTCGCTGCGCCAGATGCGCTACCGGATGGCGCGGTTGAACGTCAACGTCGGCGGCGATCTGGCCGGAACCGACCGCGAGTGACCGGGCGCCCGCCAGCGCCCGCAGGGCACCGCGCCGCGTGGCGGGCGGGCTGGCTGCGACAGGCCCGGCGCGTCGCTTCGCCGAACTTCGGGCCGCGCCCGGACGGCATGACGATCGACCTCGTCGTCGTCCATTCGATCAGCCTGCCGCCCGGCATCTACGAAGGCGATGCGATCGAACGGCTGTTCACGAACCGGCTCGATCCCGCGGCGGATCCCTACTTCGAAACGCTCGCCGGTGTCCGTGTTTCCGCTCACTTCCTGGTGCGTCGCGACGGCACCTTGCTGCAGTTCGTCTCGTGCGACGAGCGCGCCTGGCATGCCGGCGTTTCGAGCTGGCGCGGGCGCGCCGATTGCAACGATTTTTCGATTGGCATCGAGCTCGAAGGTCTGGAAGGCGGGCTGTTCGAGGCGGCCCAGTACGAGTGCCTCGGCGCGACCCTGGACAGCATCGCCGCGCGCTATCCGGTGGCCGCAGTCACCGGCCACGAGCACATCGCTCCGGGCCGCAAGAGCGACCCCGGAGCGGGCTTCGACTGGGTCCGTCTCGCGTACCGGATGCGAGCTTTTTCGCTGGAAATCCTGCCGTGAAATATGTACGGTTCGTACACTATAGGTAGTGCTTGTTGGGGTTACTGACCCCAGATATAGTGTCCGGCAGTGCTATGCTGGATCTTTCGTCCAGACTCTGATTTCAGACCGGAAAGCGGCCCTCGCGCTCTTGTCCGGCAATTGAACAGAAGCCTCGGCGGCCGATGGGCCAGCCAGGTTCCCAAGAGGAGATTTCATGCAAGCTACACCCGCTCAGGCGACGCCGGCGACGGCTGCTGTTGTGCGCTCTGCGGGGCGCCCGCCAACTGCCGTGTCCGCGTATCAGGGCTATCAGATCCTGCGCCGCAACGGTGCGGTCGTTTCGTTCGAGCCGAACAAGATCGCGGTCGCCCTGATGAAGGCGTTTCTCGCGGTTCACGGCACCCAGGGCGCGGCCTCGGCCAGCGTCCGCGAGACCGTCGACGGGCTGACCGAGTCGGTGGTGCGCGCGCTGCTGCGCTCGCGGCCCGGCGGCGGCACCTTCCATATCGAAGACGTGCAGGACCAGGTCGAGCTCGGCCTGATGCGCGGCGGCCACCACGAAGTCGCGCGCGCCTACGTGCTCTATCGCGAGCGACGCTCGCAGGAGCGAGCCAAGCAGTCACCGGTGGCCGCCAGAGCCGAGCCGGTGCTCATGGTCACCGACCGCGGCAACCGCGTTCCGCTCGATGCGGCGCGCCTGCAGACGCTGATCGAAACCTCGTGCGCCGGCCTCGGCGCCGACGTCCGGCCCGAGCCGATCCTGGCCGAGACCAAGCGCAACCTGTACGACGGCGTGCCGATCGACGAAGTGCACAA
>JBDTUG010000447.1:0-2943 GCA_040007855.1 Caldimonas sp. | reverse complement strand
GGTGCTTGCCCTCGTTGAGCTCGAACACCGCCTTGCCGGTCTCGAAATGGTTGCGCGACAGGATACCTGCCTGCTCGAACTGCATCAGGACGCGGTAGACCGTGGCCAGGCCGACGTCGGCGTGCTCGGCGAGCAGGACGCGAAACACGTCCTCGGCGCTCATGTGCCGCTCCTTGGTCTTCTGGAAGACTTCGAGCACCTTGATGCGCGGCAGCGTCGCCTTCAGACCGCTGTTCTTCAGTTCGTCAGCATGGGTCATGGAGGGGAGGACGCCGGGGCGAGCCGATAGAATCGTTTCATCATACGAGCTTGGCGGGCGCTGCGGCGCCGGCCGGTCGCCCACCTCCATGACATTGACCCCCCCCTCCCGTCCGGCGGGCCGATCGGCGCTCGCCACGTCGGCCGCCGTGCTGCTCGCTGCGCTCTCCGGTTGCCAGTCGCTGCAATCGTCGGACAGCTTCCTGGGCGTGATCACGCCGTACCGGCTCGAGATCGTCCAGGGCAACGTCATCACCCGCGAACAGGCCGAGGCGGTCAAGCCGGGCCTGACCCGCGCTCAGGTGCGCGACGTGCTCGGCTCGCCGCTCCTGACCGACGCCTTCCACGCCAACCGCTGGGACTACGTCTTCACGATCCGGCGCCAGGGCGCCGAGCCGCAACTGCGCCGCGTCGTCGTGCTGTTCCAGGGCGACACGCTGGACAGCATCGACACCGGCGGCCCGCTGCCGGGCGAGCGCGAGTTCGTCGCCTCGATCGACACCTTCAAGACCGCGCGCAGCGTCCCGCCGCTGGCCCTGAGCGACGAGCAGCTGAAGGCGCTGCCAGCGCCGCCGCCCCCGGCACCGCCCGAGCCGGTCGTGCCTGCACCGAGCCGCAGCTACCCGCCGCTCGAGCCGCGCTCATGACCGGCGAGCGCCTGCGCGTCGCCGTGGCCGGCGCTTCGGGGCGGATGGGGCAGGCGCTGATCGAGGCGACCTGGGCCAGTCCCGACCTCGTCCTCGCCGGCGCCCTCGACGTCGCCGGCGGCGCCGGCATCGGTCATGACGCGGCGGCCTTTCTCGGCCGCGCCAGCGGCATCCTCGTCACCCCCGACCCCCACGCGGGCCTGGCCGGCGCCGACGTCCTGATCGACTTCACCCGCCCCGAAGGCACGCTCGCCCACCTGGCGATCTGCCGCGAGCTGGGCGTCAACGCGGTGGTCGGGACGACCGGATTCACGGCGGCCCAGAAGGCCGAGGTGGCGAGCCTTGCCGAGTGCATCGCGATCGTCATGGCGCCCAACATGAGCGTCGGCGTCAACGTCGTCATGAAGCTGCTCGAGGTCGCCGCGTGCGCCCTCGACGAGAGCTACGACGCCGAGATCGTCGAGACGCATCACCGGCTGAAGGTCGACGCGCCGAGCGGCACCGCGCTGCAGATGGGCGAGGTCATCGCCGCGGCGCGCGGGACGACGCTGGCGGCCTCGGCGGTGCCGGCGCGGCACGGCGACACCGGCGCGCGGCGCGCCGGCACGATCGGCTTCGCGTCGCTGCGCGGCGGCGACATCGTCGGCGACCACACCGTGCTGTTCGCCGGCGGCGGCGAGCGGATCGAGATCACCCATCGCTCGTCGAGCCGGGCGAACTACGCGCAGGGCAGCCTGCGCGCGGCGCGCTTCCTGAGCGGCCGCACCTCCGGCCTGTTCGACATGGCCCAGGTGCTCGGCCTCGACCCGGCGCCGCCGGCCACGCAGCGGTCGGCCGCGGGCGCTGCGCCGCCCTCAGGGGCGCGCCAGCGGGCGACGTCATGACCGGGTTCGCCACCTTCTGGTCGCAAGGCGATGCCATCACGCGCAGCGTCGCGGTCCTCCTGCTGGCAATGTCGATCAGCGCCTGGGTCGTCATCTTCTGGAAGGGCTGGCTGCTGCGCCGGGTCCAGCTCGACCTGCAGCGCGCCGTGCCGGCGTTCTGGGCCGCGGCATCGCTCGAAGCCGGCCATGAGCAGCTGGTGGCGTTCGACCGGGAAGCTGTGCTGACGCCCCTGCTCGACGCCGCCCTGACGGTGCCGCCCGGCGGCACGCTGGAAGCCAAGGGCCACGCCGATTCGCAGCTGACGCGGCGCCTGCGCGATGCCTTGCATGGCGTGCTGGCGCAGTTGCAGTTCGGCCAGGTGCTGCTCGCGTCGATCGGCAGCACGGCGCCCTTCATCGGCCTGTTCGGCACGGTCTGGGGCATCTATCACGCACTGCTCAGCATCTCGGCCGCCGGCGCGATCACGATCGAGAAGGTGTCCGGGCCGGTCGGTGAATCGCTGGTCATGACGGCGGCCGGCCTGGCCGTCGCGATCCCGGCGGTGCTCGCCTACAACGTATTCGGCAAGCGGGTCGCGGCGAGCGAGGCCGAGCTCGAGGGCTTTGCCCACGACCTGCGCGAGATGATCGTCGACGAAGGCGGAAGGCTGCCGAACACGATCCGCTGACATGAAATTCGGCCGCCTCGAACGGACCCCTGGCGCCTCGCCGATGAGCGACATCAACATGACGCCGCTGATCGACGTGATGCTGGTGCTGCTGGTCATCTTCATGATCACCGCGCCGCTCATGACCTCGAGCCTCAAGCTCGACCTGCCCAAGACCGACGCCGCCCAGCCGAGTGACACGCCCCAGTTCATCGCCGTCGCGCTCGATCGCGACGGGCAGTACTTCTTCGGCGACGAAGCGGTCGATCCGGCCCAGTTCGCGATGCGCGTCGCGGCCGCCGCGAAACGCAATCCGCAGACCGAGGTGCAGTTGCGTGCCGACCGGAGCGTGCCGTACGGACGCGTCGCCGAGCTGATCGGCATCGTCCAGAAAGCCGGGCTCGGAAGGATCGGCTTCGTCGCCGAACCGGCCACGGCGGCGAGCGGCTCCTAGCTAGCCCGGATATTTCATCAGTAGAGGGTCGGCAGCCTCGTGCGTGAGCGCGT
>JBDTUG010000446.1:0-2948 GCA_040007855.1 Caldimonas sp. | reverse complement strand
ACGACCAGACCTCGTTCGGCAAGCTGCTGCTGCAGGGCCGCGACGCGCTCGCCGTGCTGGAGCGGCTGTGCGCCAACGCGATCGACGTGGCGCCGGGCCGCATGGTCTACACACCGATGCTGAACGAGCGCGGCGGCTTCGAGAGCGACCTGACGATCACCCGGCTCGGCGCCGAGAGCTTTCTGCTCGTCACCGGCTCGGCGCAGCCAACGCGCGACGCCGACTGGATAGTCCGGCACATCCGGGCCGACCAGTCGGCCGTGCTGACCGACGTCGGCGCCCTGACCGCGGTGCTCTCGCTGATGGGGCCGAACGCCCGCGAGCTTCTCTGCCGGGTCGGCGCGCCCGACACCGCGGCGCAGCTGGCGCCAGAGCGGCTGAAGTTCTCGTCGACGACCGGGATCGACGTCGGCTTCGCCCGCGTCCGCGCCGCACGCATGAGCTACGTCGGCGGGCCCGGCTTCGAGCTCTACGTGCCGTCCGAGATGGCGCGCCACGTCTGGCGAGCCCTGCACGAGGCGAGCGAGGGGCTCGGCCTCGCCGACGCCGGCTACTACGCCCTCGACGCCTTGCGCATCGAGGCCGGCCGGCGCGCCTGGGGAGCCGAGCTCGGACCCGACGAGACGCCGTTCGAGGCCGGGACGCTGTTCGCGGTGAAGCTCGACAAGGCGGCAGACTTCATCGGCCGCGACGCGTTGCTGGCGCGGCGCTCGCAGGCGCCGGCCAAGCGCCTCGTCTCGCTCGTGCTCGAATCGCCGCATGCCTGGGCCTGGGGCGGCGAGGCGCTCACGCGGCAGGGCGAAGCGATCGGCGAGCTCACCTCCGCCGGCTGGAGCCCGAAGCTCGGCACCTGTGTCGCCCTCGGCTACCTGCGCGGCGCGGCCGCGGCGGCGCGCCACGAAGGCACGCCGCTCGAGGTCGACCTCTGGGGCGAGCGCGCCGCCGCATCGGCCTGGGACGACGCCGCCCGGGCCCTGCGAACGACGTGACCGA
Organism: Caldimonas sp.; assembly: GCA_040007855.1. Classification (GTDB taxonomy): domain Bacteria; phylum Pseudomonadota; class Gammaproteobacteria; order Burkholderiales; family Burkholderiaceae_C; genus Schlegelella_A. The sequence continues at coordinate 1,955 of JBDTUG010000446.1, read as the reverse complement.
CCCCGAGGCCGAGCCGTTCTCGCTGCGCCGGATCGCCGTGCCGGCGTTCGGGCCCTCGCTGCTGTTCGGCATCGGCGAGGGCGCGATCCTGCCGATCGTCGCCCTCAGCGTTCGCGACCTCGGCGGCTCGGTCGCGTTGGCGGCGCTGATGGTCACGCTGATCGGCATCGGCTCGCTGCTCTGCAACATCCCGGCCTCGATCCTCACCACGCGCTACGGCGAGCGCTGGGCGATCGTCGGCGCCAGCGCGTGGTGCGCAATCGCGATGGCGATCTGCATGTTCGTCCATCACCTCGCCGCGTTCGCCGTCGGCGTGTTCATGATCGGCATGGCCGCTGCCGTGTTCGGCCTGGCCCGGCAGAGCTATCTCGCCGAGGCGGTGCCCTTCCAGTATCGCGCGCGCGCCCTGTCGACGCTGGGTGGAGTCATGCGGATCGGACTCTTCATCGGCCCCTTCCTCGGCGCCGCGGTGATTCCGTTCGCGGGACTGGACGGTGCCTATGGAGTCGGCGTCGCAGCGCTCATGCTCGCCGCGATGCTCGCGCTCGGCATGCCGGAGCTGCCCGGCGAACGGCGGGCCGGCGCGGCCGGCGCCGCCGCCGCCGAGCGCACGCCGAGCCTGGCCTCGGTGAGCCGCGGCCACGCCCGCCTCTTCCTCACGGTCGGCGTCGGCACCTTGCTGGTCAGCGCCGTGCGTGCCTCGCGCCAGGCGGTCGTGCCGCTCTGGGCCGAGCAGATCGGCCTCGACGCCGCGACCACCTCACTGATCTACGGCCTGTCCAACGGCATCGACATGCTGGTCTTCTACCCGGCCGGCAAGGTGATGGACCAGAAGGGCCGCACCTGGGTCGCCGTGCCGTCGATGCTGTGCATGGGCACGGCGCTGGCGGCGATGCCCTTCACGCACGGCGCGACCACCCTGCTGCTCGCCGCCCTGCTGGTCGGCTTCGGCAACGGGATCGGCTCGGGGATGATCATGACGCTCGGCGCCGACTACTCGCCGGCCGCCGGGCGGGCCCACTTCCTCGGCCTCTGGCGCCTGATGTCGGACCTCGGCGCGACCGCCGGGCCGGGCGTGCTGGCCGGCGTCACGGCCCTGCTGTCGCTCGCCGTCGGCGTCTGGTGCACCGCGCTGCTGGCGTTCGCGGCGGGCGGCGCTCTCTGGTACTGGATCCCGCGCACCGCGCACCCAACGCGCGATCGACCGGATCGACCGGGCTGAGACTCGAGCGCGCCGCCGCGCCTGCGGCGCAGGAGGCTCAGTCCTTGCTCGCGGTCTTGCGCCAGGCCGCGTAGCGCGCCTGGGTCGCCGCGTCGGCCGGGTACAGGCCGGGCAAGGGCACGCCCGCCTCGACCTCGCGCATGATCCAGCCCTCGAGCCGCTCCTGCTCGAGCGCGCTCTCGAGCACCTCGTCGAGCAGGGCCGCGGGGATGACCACCGCGCCGTCGCCGTCGGCGACGACGATGTCGTTCGGCAGCACCGCGACGCCGCCGCAACCGATCGTCTCCTGCCAGCCGACAAAGGTGAGCCCGGCCACGGAGGCGGGCGCCGCCGTGCCCCGGCACCAGACCGGCAGGCCGGTCGCGACAACGCCGGCGAGATCGCGCACCACGCCGTCGCTGACCAGCGCGGCGACGCCGCGCCGCGCCATCCGGGCGCACAGGATGTCGCCGAAGATGCCGGCATCGGTGACGCCCATCGCGTCGACCACCGCGATCGCGCCGGCCGGCATCGCCTCGATCGCGCTGCGGGTCGAGATCGGCGATGCCCATGAAGCCGGTGTGGCGAGGTCCTCCCGGGCGGGGACGAAGCGCAGCGTGAAGGCGCGACCGGCGCGCCGTTGCGCCGCGGCCGCAGCACCGACCGGCCGGGCGCCGCGGATCCAGACCCGGCGCAGACCCTTCTTCAGCAGCACCGTGGTGAGCGTCGCGGTGGTCACGGATTCGAGCGCGGC
>JBDTUG010000445.1:0-2950 GCA_040007855.1 Caldimonas sp. | reverse complement strand
GCGACGCGATGGCGGGCCTGCTCATCCTCTTCATCAACATCATCGGCGGCTTCGTGATCGGCGTGCTCCAGCACGACCTGTCGGCGGCGCAGGCGGCCGACAGCTACATCCTGCTGGCGGTCGGCGACGCGCTGGTCGCGCAGATCCCGGCGCTGCTGATCTCGGTGGCGGCGGCGATGGTCGTCTCGCGGGTCGGCAAGGGCACCGACGTCGGCAGCCAGATCACCAGCCAGGTGTTCTCGTCGCCGCGCTCGCTGGCGATCGTCGCCGGCGTGCTCGGCGTGCTGGGCGCGATCCCAGGCATGCCGCACGTCGTCTTCCTGCTGCTCGCCGCCGGCCTCGGCTACGGTGCCTGGCTGCTGCGCGAGCACCAGCGGCGCGCGAAGGACGCGCCCAAGCCCGCGCCCGCGCCGCCCGAAGCGAATGCCGAGGCGAGCTGGGACGACCTGCAGCCGATCGACACCCTCGGCCTCGAGGTCGGCTACCGCCTGATCGCCCTGGTCGACAAGGCCAGGCAGGGCGACCTGCTCGGCCGGATCAAGGGGGTGCGCCGCAAGTTCGCCCAGGACGTCGGCTTCCTGCCGCCGCCGGTGCATATCCGCGACAACCTCGAGCTCAAGCCGAGCGCCTACCGGCTCACCCTGCGCGGCGCCATCGTCGGCGAAGGCGAGGCCTTCCCGGGCATGTGGCTGGCCATCAACCCGGGCGGCGCCGGGCACGCGAACACCCCCCTGCTCGGCACCGCCACCACCGACCCCGCGTTCGGCCTGCCCGCCACCTGGATCGAGGAACGGCAGCGCGAGCAGGCGCAGATGGCCGGATTTACGGTCGTTGATTGCTCGACCGTCATCGCCACCCACCTTTCACACTTGATGCAACTGCACGCGGCTCGTCTGCTCGGCCGGGTCGAGACCCAGCAGCTCGTCGAGCACGTCACCAGGCTGGCTCCCAAACTCATGGAAGACGTGATCCCCAAGATGGTCGGCATCGCTGCACTGCAGAAAGTTCTTCAGCTCCTGCTCGAGGAAGGCGTGCACATCCGCGACATGCGCTCGATCGTCGAGTGCCTGGCCGAGTTTGCCGCCACCGTCACCGATCCGGCCGAGCTCGCCAGGCGGATCCGGGTCCACCTGGCGCCCTCGATCGTCCAGCAGATCTACGGGCCGATCAGGGAGCTGGAAGTGATCGCCCTCGAGCCCGAGCTCGAGCGGATGGTCACCAACGCCCTCAACTCGCCGCACGGCGCCGCGCTCGACCCGGGCGTCGCCGACACCCTGAGCCGCAGCGCCGCCGATTCGGCCAAGCGCCAGGAAGACCTGGGCCACCCGGCCTGCCTGCTCGTGCCCGACCTGATCCGCGCGCCGATGGCGCGTCTGCTCAAGCGCGCCGCGCCGCGCCTCAAGGTGCTCTCGCACAGCGAGATCCCTGAAACGCATTCCATCCGCATCGGTTCGATCATCGGGAGCACAGCATGACCCCCCACGCCCACATTCGATCGCTCCCCCCCCGCGGGGGGCTCGCCTCCCTCGAGGCGGCTCGGCAGGAGGCGGCATGAACGTCAAACGCTTTACCGCACGCACCTCCCGCGAAGCACTTCGCCAGGTCCGCGAGACGCTCGGCGAAGACGCGGTCATCCTCTCGACCAAGCCCGCTGGAGCGGGCGTCGAGGTGCTTGCGATGGCACCGGAAGGCATGCGCCAGGTCGAGCAGCTCGCCGCCGAGGCGCCGGCCGGCGCGCTGCGGGCCGAGCCCGCGGCTGCGCCGACCAGCGTCGAGCAGGACGTGGTGCAGATGCAGATGAGCACGCTCTCGTTCCAGGACTACGTGCGCACCCGCATGCTGAAGCGCCGCAAGGCGGCGATGGAAGGCGAAGGGGCTCCCGCGCCCGCCTTCGCCGCGACGCCTGTGCGCGAGCCGGGCAGAGCCAGGACCCTCGACGTGCGCATCGCCGAGGAGAGCGAGCTCGCGACCGAGCGCTCGGCCACGCCGTCCGAGATCTACGCCGCTGCGGCCGCCGCCTCGCGCGCCCCGGCCGACCTGCCGCTGCCGGCGGAGAGCCGGGCCGACAGTCGGATCCTCGAGCAACGCATGGCCGACGGCGCCGCGCCGGTGCGTGCTCCGGCGACGCCGCCGGTCGCCGCCGACCCGATCCGCCATTCGCCTTCGCTCGGCGAGCACGTCGATGTGCTGGCCGAGCTGCGCTCGATGAAGGGCCTGATCGAGGAGCGCTTCGGTGCGCTCGCCTTCATGGAGAAGCTGCAGCGCCGCCCGGCCGAAGCCCGCCTGACCCAGAAGCTGCTCGATTGCGGCTTCTCGCCGGCGTTGATCCGGAAGCTCTCCGAAGGCCTGACCGCCGAGGTCGGCGACGAGACCGCCTGGGCGACCCAGGTCCTCGAGCGCAACCTGCACGCCCACGAAGGCGACAGCCCGCTCGAGGAGCAGGGCGGCGTGTTCGCCCTGATCGGCGCCACCGGCGTCGGCAAGACGACCACCACGGCGAAGATCGCTGCCGCTTTCGCGGCTCGCCACGGCGCGGCCAGCCTCGGCCTGGTGACGCTCGATGCCTACCGGGTCGGCGCCCACGAGCAGCTGCGCGCCTACGGCCGCATCCTCGGCGTGCCGGTGCACACCGCGCACGACCGCGCCTCGCTCGAAGACCTGCTCGAGCTGCTCGGCGCCAAGAAGATGGTCCTGATCGACACCGCCGGGATGGCGCAGCGCGACAGCCGGACCCGCGAGCTGCTCGAGATGCTGTCGCACCGCTCGATCCAGCGTCTGCTGGTGGTCAGCGCCGCGTCGCAGGGCGAGACGATCGAGGACGTGATCGTCGCCTACAAGGCCGCGACCTGCGCCGGCGTCGTCCTCAGCAAGATCGACGAGGCCGTGAAGCTCGGCCCGGCGCTCGACGCCGCGATCCGCCACAAGCTGAAGATCGTCGGCGTCGCCAACG
>JBDTUG010000444.1:0-2962 GCA_040007855.1 Caldimonas sp. | reverse complement strand
TGCCGACGATCGACGAGGCCGGCGTCAAGGGCTACGACATGGGCTACTGGTTCGCCGCCTACGTGCCGGCCAACACGCCCCCGGCGGTGGTGGCGCGGCTGCACGACCTGCTTGCGGCGGCGACGAAGAGCGCGGCGGCCAAGTCGTTCTACGAGAGCACCGGCACCGACGCGTGGACGACCGCGACCTCGGAGGAGCTGGCTCGCTTCCAGGCGGTCGAGGCGCAGAAGTGGGGCAAAGTGATCAAGGCGGCGGGCATCGAGCCGGAGTGAGCGTTGGGCTGGCAACATCGGGGGCTCGCAGCAGACAAGGCGATCCGATGAGCGCAACCCGGCTTCCCGCTTTCTACGTCACGCATGGCGGTGGCCCCTGGCCCTGGATGGAGGGCCGGTCGGCCGAGGCGCACGCCGGCCTCGCGCGCGGCCTGCGCGAGGTCCCCGGGCTCGCCGGCGCCCGGCCGCGGGCGGTGCTGATGGTCTCGGCGCACTGGGAAGCGCCCGAGTTCTCCCTGATGACGAGCCCGCGGCCGCGGATGCTCTACGACTACAACAACTTTCCCGAGAACACCTACCGGGTCAGCTACCCGGCGCCGGGCGCGCCGGCCGAGCTCGTCGACGAGGCGCAGGCGCTGCTGGAAGGCGCCGGCGTCGCCGTCCGGCGCGACCCTGCGCGCGGCTACGACCACGGCACCTTCGTGCCGATGCACGTCGCCTGGCCCGAGGCCGACCTGCCCATCCTGCAGCTCTCGCTCAGGCAGGGGCTCGATCCGGCCGAGCACCTGGCGGTCGGCCGGGCCCTGGCACCGCTGCGCGACCGGGGCGTGCTCGTGATCGGCAGCGGCTCGAGCTATCACAACCTGCGCGCCATGGGACCGGAGGGCCGGGTGCCCTCGGCCACCTTCGACGCCTGGCTGGGCCGGACCCTGCTCGACGACCCGCCGGCACAGCGCGCTGCCGCCCTGGCGGCCTGGAGCGCCGCGCCGGCGGCGCGCGAGTCGCATCCGCGCGAAGAGCACCTTCTGCCGCTGATGGTGGCCGTGGGCGCGGCCGAGAACGAGCCGGCGACCCGCTTCCACCACCAGGACGACTTCTTCGGCAGCGGTACCGTGTCGAGCTTCATGCTGGGCCCGACCGCGGCAGCGCTGTCATGAGCGACGCCGCCGAAGCACCGCCGCTGCCCGACCGGCTGTCGAGCGATCCGCGCAGCCCGCACTTCGTGGCGGCCGTGTTCGAGCACGGCATCGGCATCCGCCTGAACGACAAGGAGCGCTTCGACGTCCAGGAGTACTGCCTCAGCGAGGGCTGGGTGAAGGTGCCGGCCGGCAAGACCGTCGACCGGCACGGCCGGCCGATGCTGATCACCCTGAAGGGCCGGGTCGAAGCCTTCTACCGCTAGCGTTTCACCCGCCGCCCAGCCCGAAATCACGCCATGACACCGTCCACCCCCCTGATCACCGGATTGCGCGTGATTCCGGTCGCCGGGCGCGACAGCATGCTGCTCAACCTGAGCGGCGCGCACGGCCCGTTCTTCACCCGCAACCTGCTGGTCCTCACCGACAGCGCCGGCCGCACCGGCGTCGGCGAGGTGCCGGGCGGCGAGAAGATCCGCCAGACGCTCGAAGACGCCCGGCCGCTGGTGGTCGGCCGGCCGATCGGCTCGCAGCAGCGGCTGCTGCAGGAAGTGCAGAAGACGTTCGCCGACCGCGACCGCGGCGGCCGCGGCCTGCAGACCTTCGACCTGCGCACCACCATCCACGCCGTCACGGCAATCGAGTCGGCGCTGCTCGACCTGCTCGGCCAGCACCTCGACGTGCCGGTGGCGGCCCTGCTCGGCGAAGGCCAGCAGCGCGACGCGGTCGAGATGCTCGGCTACCTGTTCTACGTCGGCGACAAGGCCCGCACGGACCTGCCGTACGCCAGCGACCGCGACGCCGGCAACGCCTGGTTCCGCCTGCGCCACGAGAAGGCGCTGACACCTGCGGCGGTGGTGCAGTTGGCCGAGGCGGCGCGCGAGCGCTACGGCTTCAACGACTTCAAGCTGAAGGGCGGAGCCCTGCGCGCCGAGGAGGAGATCGAGGCGATCGTCGCCCTGCACGAGCGCTTTCCCGACGCCCGGGTCACCCTCGATCCGAACGGCGGCTGGCTGCTCGAGGACGCGGTTCGCCTGATGCGCGACATGCGCGGCGTGGTCGCCTACGCCGAGGACCCGTGCGGCGCCGAGGACGGCTTTTCCGGGCGCGAGGTGATGGCCGAGTTCCGCCGCGCCACGGGGCTGCCGACCGCGACCAACATGATCGCCACCGACTGGCGCCAGTTGAGCCACGCGCTCGCCCTGCAATCGGTCGACATCCCGCTCGCCGACCCGCACTTCTGGACGATGGCCGGCTCGGTCCGGGTCGCCCAGACCTGCCGCGACTGGGGCCTGACCTGGGGCTCGCACTCGAACAACCACTTCGACGTCTCGCTGGCGATGTTTACCCACGTCGGCGCGGCGGCGCCCGGGCGCGTCACCGCGATCGACACCCACTGGATCTGGCAGGACGGGCAGCGCCTGACAAAGGAGCCGCTGCAGATCCAGGGCGGCCACGTCAAGGTGCCGGCCCGGCCCGGCCTCGGCGTCGAGCTCGACATGGTCGAGGTCGAGAAGGCGCATCAGCTCTACCGGCAGCACGGCCTGGGCGCCCGCGACGACGCGATGGCGATGCAGTACCTGATCCCGGGCTGGACCTTCAACCCCAAGCGTCCGGCGCTCGACCGCTGAGCGCGCCCCAACCGGCAAGCACCATGCGTGAAAACAAGCTCCGTCGTCTCTGGAAGTCCGGCAGCGCCGCCGTCAACGGCTGGCTCGCGATCCCGAACAGCTTCTCGGCCGAGACCATGGCCCACCAGGGCTGGGACTCGCTGACCATCGACCTGCAGCACGGCGTCGTCGACTACCAGGCGATGGTGACGATGCTGCAGGC
>JBDTUG010000443.1:0-2970 GCA_040007855.1 Caldimonas sp. | reverse complement strand
TCCTTGACCGACCCGGTCAGCCCCGAGACGTAGTACTCGACGAAGAACGAATAGATGAACGCCACCGGCAGCGACCCGAGCAGGGCACCGGCCATCAGCGCGCCCCAGTGGTAGACATCGCCCTCGACCAGCTCGGTGACCACGCCGACCGGCACCGTCTTGATCTCCGACGAGGAGATGAAGGTCAGCGCGTAGATGAACTCGTTCCACGACAGCGTGAAGGCGAAGATGCCGGCCGAGATCAGGCCCGGCACCGCCAGCGGCAGGACGATCTTGGTGAGGATCTGCCAGCGGTTGGCGCCGTCGATCAGGGCGCACTCCTCGAGCTCGTAGGGAATCGAGCGGAAGTAACCCATCAGCAGCCAGGTGGAGAACGGGATCAGGAAGGTCGGGTAGGTGAGGATCAGTGCCCAGCGGGTGTCGAACAGGCCGAGCTGGAACACGATCGCCGCCAGCGGGATGAACAGGATCGAGGGCGGCACCAGGTAGGCGAGGAAGATCGACAGGCCTACCTGCTTGGCGCCGCGAAAGCGCAGCCGCTCGATCGCATAGGCGGCGAACACCGAGCAGACCAGCGAGACGAAAGTCGCGACCACCGACACCAGCACCGTGTTCCACATCCACTCCGGGTACGAGGTGTGGAAGAGCAGCTTGTCGAAGTGCGCCAGGGTCGGCGTGATCACCCAGAACGGGTTGCCGGCGCGCGAAAGCAGCTCGTTGTCGGGCTTCACCGAGGTGATCGCCATCCAGTAGAACGGGAACAGCAGGATGATCAGGAAGGCGATCAGCGGCAGGTAGATCGTCACGAACTTGCGCGACGGTGTGTCGAGGTAGCTCATGCCGACGCTCTCACCGGCCTGCGGCGAGGTCACGGTGCCCGTGGCGGAATCGCTCATGCCGACCACCGGGCCGCCCCGAGGCGGCATGCGCCCCCTCGGGCGGCAGTGCAACGGCGAAGCCGCGAGCCTGGGGGCTTCATTTGTCCGCCCCGCCCTGCTGCCAGGCACGGCGCTGCAGCCCGAAGTAGCTGAACATGATCGCCGCCAGCAGGAACGGCACCATCGCGATCGAGATCGCCGCCCCCTCGCCGAGCGCGCCGCCCGAGATCGCGCGCTGGAACGAGAGCGTCGCCATCAGGTGGGTGGCGTTGAGCGGCCCGCCGCGGGTGATGACGTAGATCAGCTGGAAGTCGGTGAAGGTGAACAGCACCGAGAAGGTCATGACGACGGCGATGATCGGCGTCAGCAGCGGCAGCGTCACATGGCGGAACTGCTGCCAGCGCGTTGCACCGTCGATCGCCGAGGCTTCATAGTACGAAGGCGATATCGTCTGCAGGCCGGCGAGCAGAGTGATGGCGACGAACGGCACGCCGCGCCAGACGTTGGCGGCGATCACGGCGAAGCGGGCATGCCACGGCACGCCGAGGAAATCGATGTAGGTGTCGATCAGGCCCATCTTCACGAGCATCCAGCTGATGATCGAGAACTGGGCGTCGTAGATCCACCAGAAGGCGATCGCCGACAGCGCCGTCGGCACGATGTAGGGCAGCAGGATGACGGCGCGAAAGAAGGTCTTGAAGCGGATGTTGCGGTTGAGCAGCATCGCCAGCCACAGGCCCAGCACGAACTTGATGACGCTGGCGACGAAGGTATAGAAGAGGGTGTTGAAGAGCGCCAGCCGCGTCACCGAGTCGCCCCAGAGGAACTGGTAGTTCTCGAGCCCGACCCACTCCCCCGCGCGCCCGACCTTCGTGTCCGTGAACCCCAGCCAGAACCCCAGCCCCAGCGGATAGGTGAGGAAAAGCAGCAACAGCACTGCGCCAGGCAGCATGAACAGCAGCCCGAGCGCGTTGCGGTTGTTCTGGAGTCGTTCGAGAAAGCTCATAGGTCAGGAAAAGCGACGGCTCGCGCATGCGAGCCGAGGCCGAGTTGCGGGACGTGCGAGCGAAGCGAAGCGTGATCCCTCGAACGAGGCTGGCGTTTGCGACACCGGCCGGCTTTCGCCGGCCGGGTGGTGCTCGTCAAACGCGGTAGTAGCGTTCGGCGCGCTTCTGGGCCCGCTCCATCGCCTCCTTCGGCGTCTTCGAGCCGCTGATCGCCTCGGCGACCATGTTGATGACGATGAAGTCGGCGGCTGCGCCCGCCGAGGCGTAGCCCAGCTTGCCGGCATACCCGGCCGGCCGCATGTTCTTCACGGCGTCGCGGTAGGGGGTGTTCTTTGGGTCCGAGGTCCAGATGGGAAGCTTGGAGTAGCCATCGAGCGGAGTCGCGACGTAGGCTTGAGCACCCGTCAGCCACGGACCGAACTGCTCCTGCTCCATCATGAAGCGCAGGAACTCCTTCGCGGCGTTCGGATACTTCGTGTACTTCATGATCATCTGGTTGAAGAAAATGGTCGACTCCGTCGGTACGCCGACCGGTCCGATCGGGTACACGGCGTGCTGGATGTCGGCGGCCATCTCCTTGATCTTCGGATCGGCGTTGTTCTTTGCGGCGACGTAGATCGAGATGCCGTTGTTGGTGACCGAAATCTGGCCGTCGAGGAAGGCCTTGTTGTTGTTCGGGTCGAGCCAGGACAGCGTGCCGGGGATGAAGGTGGCGTAGAGCTCCTTGCCGTACTCGAGCGCCTTCAGCGTCTCCGGGCTGTCGATCACGACCTTGTTGTTCTTGTCGACGAGCTTGCCGCCGAAGGCCCAGACCAGCCAGTTGCACCACAGGCCGTCGCCGGTGGCGTTGCCGAGCGCCATGCCGCCCGGCGTACCCTTGGCGTGCAGCGCCTTCATCATCTTCAGGAAGTCATCGGTGGTCTTCGGGAAGGCATCGAAGCCGACGGCCTTCACCATGCTTTCGCGGTAGACCATCATCGCCCCGGCGGCGCCGAGCGGCAAACCGATCCATTTCTTGTCGTTCTGCTTGAGGAAGGCCTGGCCGGCCGGATACCAGCCGCCGTACTTCTTGCCGAGGTACTCGG
>JBDTUG010000442.1:0-3002 GCA_040007855.1 Caldimonas sp. | reverse complement strand
GGCCGGTGCGCACGCAGATCGGCACCGCGTGCTGGTGCGGCACCGCCTTCTCGAGAAAGCCCTGCGCCTCGAGGTCGCGCAGCACCGCCTTGCGCGCGTCGTATCGGTCGAGGCCCTGGTAGGCGGCCGGTCCCTGCTCGTTGATCTTCGCGTCGAGCGTGAAGATGGTGATCAGCGGCAGGCCGTGCCGCATCGCGACCTGGTAGTCGTTGAAGTCGTGCGCGCCGGTGATCTTCACGCAGCCCGACCCGAAGTCCTTGTCGACGTAGGCATCGGCGATGACCGGGATCCTGCGGTCGCAGAGCGGCAGGTCGACCAGCTTGCCGACCAGATGCCGGTAGCGCTCGTCGTCCGGATGCACCGCGAGCGCGCCGTCGGCGAGCATGGTTTCGGGCCGGGTGGTTGCGATGTGCATGCCGCGCATCGGCTGCCCGTCCGCGTCGGGCTGCGGGCCGTCGCTGAACGGATAGAGGATGTGCCACATCGTCCCGGCACGCTCCTCGTTCTCGACTTCGAGGTCGGAGACGGCCGAGAGCAGCACCGGGTCCCAGTTCACCAGGCGCTTGCCGCGGTAGATCAGGCCCTGGTCGTGCAGCTTGACGAACGTGTCGGTGACGACCTCCGAGAGCCGCGCGTCCATCGTGAAGTACTCGTACTTCCAGGCCACCGAGTCCCCCATGCGGCGCATCTGCCGGGTGATCGTCGAGCCGCTCGTCGCCCTCCAGTCCCACACCTGCGCGACGAAGTTCTTGCGGCCCAGGTCGTGGCGCGACAGGCCCGCTTCCTGGAGCTGGCGCTCGACGACGATCTGGGTGGCGATGCCGGCGTGGTCGGTTCCCGGCACCCAGAGCGTGTTCTCGCCCTTCATCCGGTGATGGCGGACCAGCGCATCCATGATGGTGTGCTGGAAGGCATGCCCCATGTGCAGCGTGCCGGTCACGTTCGGCGGCGGCAGCTGGATGCAGAACGACGCCTTGGCCGGGTCGAGCGTCGGTTCGTAGGTCCCGCTTTCCTCCCAGAGCGGCCCCCAGTGGGCCTCGATGGCGGCTGGGTCGAAGGACTTGGCGAGATCGGTCATGAAAACGGGCGATCCGGCATCGCTCGAGCGAGAAACGATGCGAAGAAGACGAGCGGGAAGGGGGCCCTCGATTGTAGGTGGCCCCCCGGAGAGAGCAGTCCGTGCATCATCGTCGCCATGATCGGGATCTCGCTGCTCGGGCCCTCGGCGATCTCCTGCGATGGCCGGGCGCTGTGTCTGCCCATCCGCGAGGCGATGGCAGTCGACCAGCGCGCGTGGATGACGACGGTGAAGGAAAACGGGGAGTGGAAGTCGGGGGACTGATCGTCCCCCGCTTCCGCTCGGTCAGCGGTCGGCGCGAAGAATGCAGGCGCCGAGCGGCGTTGCCGGCAGAGTGCCGAGGACGAAGACGGAGTACACCGTGGGCGCGGCGCTCAGGGTCGCCGTGCCGCCGCAGAGCTTGACGCCCCCGGCGGTAACCTCGATCAGCGTTGCCGCGGCGCCGCTTGCCTCCGTCAGGATGTACGCGGATTCCGTGCCCCGCGCGACGCTACCGATGAAATCGGAGCCGACGCTCAGGGAGGCGTCGTTGGCGTTGTTCGCGCCGTGGACGATTCGGATCTTCACCGGCTTCGCGCCGTTGGTCGAGCGCGCGTTGTCGTCGGGAAGGAGCGCCGCAGCCACCGTTCCCGGGGTTGCCGTGTCCGCCACCAGCAAGGTGTAGTCGCCACCGCCCGCGATCGTGCCCGTCGGCAGGGTGACGGTGAATCCTGGCACGGCAACAAACGGGTCGGTCGCAGGCGTGGTGACCTTGACGAGGCGGTACGCACCCAACGAGGGAGCCGCAAGGCTCGTGCCGAGCGAGGTCGTGCCGAACGTCGCAGTGACCGGGCCGGCCGTCGTGCCCACGGCCAGGCGCACCCGGGCGAAGCCGTTGGCCACCGACGTGACGGCGCCTTGTTGCACCAGCACCATGCCGTTCAGCAGCACCGCGCCGGCCGTGCGCGTGAGGATCACCGTCACGACCTCACGGTCACCCACGGTCAGGTCCGCATCGAGGCGCAGGTCGGTCCGGTCGCCGGCGGCAGTAACGCAGAGGCGATAGGGCGTGGTCGCGCTCGGATTGATGGCGGTGAACGCCGTCTGCAGGCCCGAGATCGCCGTGGCGACGGCGGTGGCTGTGGACAACGCGGCGCAATCGCCGGTGCTGGCGATCAGGTACGCATCGATCGCGCCGCTGTCGCTCGAGGCGGTGTTGAAGAAGCGCAGTTTGGCCGTGCCCTTGTCCGGTCGGTCGTCTTCCTCGCCGACGGCGGCGAGCGCGGGCGTGCCGGCGTTCGAGTACGCCACCAGCGAAAGGTGCGAGTCCTTGGCCAGGGTGGCGACCAGCGTCGCGATGGTCGCGCCGGCCACGCCGCCGCGCACGCTGAAGGTGTAGTCGCCCTTGTCCCTGTCTTCGTAGCCGCCGGCGGTGATGGCGGCGACCCCGGCTGTCAGCCGGTCCGAGCGTTCGTACAGGTCGAGCGCCCCGAACTCGCTGGTCGCGTTGACCAGGCGCACCTTGCCGGCGTTCGGCGAGACACCGCCGCCGCAGGCCACTAGCAAGAGGGCGGAGGCGACGCCGCCGAAAAAAAGGCGAAGGGCGCTGCGCGGGGTCGTCGTCGTGGTCATCGTCGGCGGGCGGATCGCCCGTTCAGGTCGGGAGCTTGCTCGCCGGCATTGTCGCCGCTCCCGATAGGCCGCGAAGGCAGGGCCGGGGCGGCTGCAACGCCTCCGAACGGTGTCCGATCGAGGTTTGCCGCAGGGCGGCAACGCCAGCGCCGCGGCAGCGATCACGCGATCGCCGGCTGATCGGAGCTCGAGGTCGAAGCGAACGCGAGGCGGCGCTGCGCGCATACGGCGCGACCATCGGCGACAGTCACATCAGCAGAGCCTGTCCTGAATTTTGTGTTCGAGGCATAGCATGACCACCAGGAGCATCTAT
>JBDTUG010000441.1:0-3026 GCA_040007855.1 Caldimonas sp. | reverse complement strand
CCGCTGGTGGCCGCAGTGGCCAGCGCCACGGGCGGCTGGCAGTGGACGTGGCTGGCCACGGGCGCCTGTTCGGTCGGCGGGCTGCTGCTGACGGCCGGCCTCGGCCGACTGTCGGCGCAACGCTGACGACGGGCCGACCTATTTCTTCGCGTCCGCTTCCAGCTTCTTGATGCGGTCGTCGATCCTGCCGATCCGATCGAAGATCGGGCCTTCGGCCCACTTCTGGAAGCTTTGCAGCTCCTTGATCGCCGCATCGGACCCGCTCCCCTTGATCACCTTCGCCAAGGCCGCGATCTTCGCGTTGACGTAGCCTTGCAGCGACTGCAGATCCTTCATCGTCACTTCATCCGCCAAGTGCCCTCCTGCGCTGTGGAATCGCAGGATGCCACGAGTCCTCTCCTTGCAGCCAGGGCGACGCATGTCCGCAGGCAAAACATCCCGCGAGGACTTCCATTCGTGCGCTGAAAACCGCTATCGTTTGCGGTCACGTTTCGCCAGGCAGACGCCTCGCGGCCACGCAGCAGGGCGACACGCCCGAGGAGACACGACGATGATCAAGCGGATTGCCTGGGCGGTTGGGGTCGTCCTGCTGGTGCTTGCGGGGTACCTCAGCCTGTGGCCCGTGCCCATTCACGCCGTCGCCTGGAAGGCGCCTGTCGCACCGGGCTACACCGGCCCGCATGCGGCAAACGACAAGCTCGCCGGTCTGACGCTGATCCAGCTCGGCGCCGAGGCGGGACCGGAGCACGTCGTGCTCGCGCGCGACGGCAAGCTCTATGCCGCAATGGCCAGCGGCAATGTCGTGCGCATGAATCCCGACGGCTCGGCGCAGGAGGTGTTCGCCAACACCGGCGGCCGCGTACTGGGCTTCGATTTCGACGCCGCCGGCCGGATGATCGCTGCCGACGCGGTGAAGGGGCTGCTCGCGATCGATCCTGACCGCAAGGTGACGCTGCTCACCGACAAGGTGAGCGGCGATCCGATCCGGTATGCCGATGCGGTGGTGGTCGCCAAGACGGGCAAGATCTACTTCAGCGACGCGTCGGCGCGCTTTGGTCCGGCACAGTGGGGCGGCACGTTCGAAGCCGCGGTGCTCGACATCATCGAGCAGGCGTCCACCGGCCGCATCCTCGAGTACGACCCCGCGACCAACACCACCCGCATCGTCGTGAAGGGCTTGAGTTTTGCCAACGGCGTGGCGCTCAGCAGCGACGAGCAGACCTTGTTCGTCGCTGAGACGGGCAAGTACCGGGTGTGGAAGGTCAGCGTCGCGGCCAACGACCTCGACCTGAGCAAGGGCGCTTCGTCAGCGCAGGCGAGCATCTTGCTCGACAACCTGCCCGGCTATCCGGACAACCTGATGCGCGGCCAAGAGGGCCGCATCTGGCTCGGCTTCTCCGGGCCGCGCAGCCCGGATATCGACTCGATGGCCGAAAAGCCGTTCATGCGCGAGCTCACGCTGCGTCTGCCGCGCGCGCTGTGGCCACTGCCCAAGCGCTACGGCCACGTGATGGCGTTCAGCGAGGACGGCAAGGTCATTGCCGATCTGCAAGACCCATCGGGCGCCTACCCCGAGACCACCGGCCTCACCGAAACCGCCGACCGTCTCTACGTACAGAACCTGCACCTGCACGTGCTGGGGTGGAAGCCGCGCTGAGCGGAGGCTGGACACGCTGGCAGCCGACACGACGCCTCGGTCACATCGAGCGCCAGCGCGGTCTCTCCCAGGGCCGCCAAGTCCATCGTGGCGCCGAGGGCCACCAGCGGCCCTCCGGCATCGAGCGCGTTCAGGACGACATCTCGCGCATCGCGGCGGTCGGCCTCGACACCGGTCGCGAGCGCCGTCGCGACCGCCCTCAGCATCCCGTTCAGACCCGGAGGCAGCGGCGGCCGGCTTTCGGCGGCGCCCAGCATCGCCAGCGCGCGGCTCCCGCGGCCCGTGTAGTTGAAAAGGCTGAATCGCGCCATCCAGATCGCCGGGTGGCGCGGCCAGAGTTCCATGCCACGTTCCGCGGCGCGGTCCGCCGCCACGACGTCTCCTTGCATCCAATGCGAGGGGCGGCGGGCCCGTGCACGATCAGGGCAGAGGGCTCGAGCCGGACATCGCCGAGTTCGATCGCCGAACGCCTCGCAAGGTCGATGGTCGGCACGGCAGTGCGATTCAGCAACGTATCGGTTGGTTCGTCGGCAAGCCTACCGCAGCCGCCACGATTCCCGCCCTGGCGCTCCTCCTCCTGCAGCCGTCACGATTCGCGACTGCGCGAGCGGCAACGTCCTGGCGACGTTTCGAGGCTCGCAGATGTTCCACCTCGGCGGCACGCTGAGCGACACCAACAGCGTCCCGACCATCACGCGCGGCCCGGGCTTCGGCACCTGGTCTCGCAATGGCGCCGTCTATACCGGCAAGTTCCGCTTCTATACCTACGACAACGCCGGCGTACCGACCGGAACGGCACGCGTGACGCGCTCGTTTACGCTCTCGCCCGATGCCAGGACCAGCACGTCGACCAACACGATCGTCTTCGAGGACACCAACCGTGTCGTGCTCCGGACCGTCTGCGGCTCGGACGTGGGATCGCGCGTCCTGTGAGGCTTGGCCCCTGAGCAGTCGGCGCCGGCCGCAGGTATGCATCCACGGTCCCGGCCCGAACGTAGAAAGAATCTTCCACCTGCGCCGACCGACAATCACTGTTCCAGGAGATCGCCCATGACCCGCCGCCCCTTCCTCGCCGCCCTGTCGGCCCTCGGCCTGGCCCCGAAACTCGTCGTCGCCCAGGGCCCGGCGCCGAAGATCGAGCCGTTCAAGCTCTCCGACGCCGAATGGAAGAAGCGCCTGAGCCCGGCTGCCTACGATGTGCTGCGCCACGAGGGCACCGAGCGGCCGGGCTCGAGCCCGCTCAACGCCGAGAAACGCAAGGGCCGCTTCCATTGCGCCGGCTGCGACCTGCCGCTCTTTTCGTCCGACACGAAATACGAGAGCGGCACCGGCTGGCCGAGCTTCTACGCGGCACTGCCCGGCTCGCTCG
>JBDTUG010000440.1:0-3035 GCA_040007855.1 Caldimonas sp. | reverse complement strand
GCATGCTCACCGGCCTGGGCATGACCGAGACCTCGCCGTTCGCGATCTGCGCCAACGCCCACGACGTGAAGTCGGCCCACATCGGCCTGCCGGCGCCCGGCGTCGAGATGAAGCTCGTGCCGGACGGCGCCGGTGCGGGCGCCAAGCAGGAGGTGCGCTACCGCGGCCCGAACGTCACGCCAGGTTACTGGCGCGCGCCCGAGCAGACGGCCGAGCATTTCGACGGCGAGGGCTTCTACTGCAGCGGCGACGCCGCCAAGCCGATGGATCCAGCCGATCCGGGCCGGGGCTTCATGTTCGACGGCCGCATCGCCGAGGACTTCAAGCTCTCGACCGGCACCTTCGTCTCGGTCGGCCCGCTGCGCGCCAAGATCATCGCCGCCGGCGACCCGCTGGTGCAGGACGTGGTGATTGCCGGCATCAACCGCGGCGAGATCGGCGTGCTGTTCTTTCCCCGCCTCGACGCCTGCCGCGCCTTCACCGGACTGCCGGCGAACGCGCCGGCGCACATCGTGCTCGGCGAGCCCAGGCTGCGCTCCTTCTTCCAGCGCCTGGTCGACGTCATGCACTCCACCGGCAGCGGCAGCGCGACGCGGGTCGCGCGCGCCCTGGTGCTGGCCGAGCCGCCGTCGATCGACCGGGGCGAGATCACCGACAAGGGCTCGATCAACCAGCGTGCGGTGCTGACCCATCGCGACGTCGACGTGGTACGCATGTACGTCGGCGTCGACCGCGACGTATTGGTGCCGCGATAAAGATGATCCCTGTCACCCAGGGCGAAGCGAAGGATCGCGGCGCCACGCAGAGGCGAGACCCTTCGGTGCGCCCAGGGTGACGACAGTGCCCAGGACCACCCACTTCAGCGTGATTGCCCAGTTCGGCGACTGCGATCCGGCGGGCATCGTCTTCTACCCCAACTTCCAGCGCTGGATGGACGCCGCCTCGCTCTCCTTCTTCATGCAGTGCGGCGTGCCGCCCTGGCGCGAGCTGGTCAAGACGCGCGGCATCGTCGGCACGCCGCTGCTCGAGATCGGCACCCGCTTCTTCACGGCCGCCACCTACGCCGAGACGCTGAGCATCGCCACCCATGTGGCCGAGTGGCGCGCCAAGGCGTTCGTGCAGGCGCATCGCGTCACTCGCGGCGACACGCTGATCTGCGAGGGCACCGAAACCCGCGCCTTCGTGCGCCGCGACAGCGACAATCCCGACCGGCTGCGCGCGATGCCCATTCCCGAAGACATCCGCGCCCTGTGCGAATAGCGGGCGCGCCCCTTTTTTCCTCATCCACGACAGGAGACCTTCCCATGAAAGCCTCGATCCGTCTCGCCCTGGCGCTGGCCGCGGCATGCGCCGCCGCCGCCGCCCAGGCCGACATCACCATCGGCGTCAGCATCCCGCTGACCGGGCCGACTTCGGCGCTCGGCATCCCGACCAAGAACGGCATCGCCCTCTGGCCGGCGACGATCGCCGGCGAGAAGCTCAACGTCATCATCCTCGACGACGCCACCGACCCGACGGTCGGCGTCAAGAACACGCGTCGCTTCATCACCGAGGACAAGGTCGACCTGATCGTCGGCTCGGCGGCCACGCCGATCGCCGCGGCGATGTCCGACGTCGCCGCCGAAGGGCAGACGGTGCAACTCATGCTCTCGCCGGTGAACCTGCCGCCGGGCAAGGGCGCCTGGTCGTTCCGGATGCCGCAGTCGACCGCGGTGATGGCGATCCCGATCGTCGAGCATTGGAAGAAGCTCGGCGTCAAGACCTACGGCTTTCTCGGCTACTCCGACGCCTACGGCGAGGCCTGGCTGACCGACATCCAGCCGCTCGCCGACAAGGCCGGCATCAAGCTGGTCGCGACCGAGCGCTTCGCCCGGCCCGACACCAGCGTCACCGGGCAGGCGCTGAAGCTCGTCTCGGCCAATCCCGACGCGATCCTGATCGTCGCCTCGGGCAGCGGCGCGGCGATGCCGCACAAGGGCCTGGTCGAGCGCGGCTATCCCAAGGGCAAGCTCTACCAGACGCACGGCGCGGCGACGATGGACCTGATCCGGGTCGGCGGCGCCGACGTCGAAGGCTCGTTCGTCTCGTCGGGCCCGGCGGTGGTGGCGGAGAAGCTTCTGGCCGGCAACGCCAGCAAGGCGCTCGGCATGAAGTTCAAGGAAGAGTTCGAGAAGGTCAACGGCAAGGGCTCGGCCAACCAGTTCGCGGCGCACGCCTTCGATGTCGTGATCGTCCTCAACAAGGCGGTGCCGCTCGCGCTCGCCAAGGCGAAGCCCGGCACGCCGCAGTTCCGCGCAGCCCTGAAGGAAGCCTTCGAGACGATGGGCCGGACCCCGGTCTCGCAGGGCGTGCTCAACTGGACCGCGACCGACCACTTCGGCTACACGCCGGAGACCGGCGTGCTGCTGAAGGTGACCAACGGCGACTGGCAAGTGGTGAACTGATGCCCCCACGCTCACTGCGTTCGCTGCCCCCCGGGGGGGCGCGGCCGGGCCCGGGGCGGCCCGGCGCCCGGCCGGTCTCGCGCGCTACGGGCTAGAAAATGGACGCCTCGATCGCCAGCATCCTGCTGCTCGACGGCCTCACCAATGGCGCCATCTACGGGCTGCTCGCGCTCGCCCTCGTCCTCGTCTTCGCGGTCACCCGCGTCATCTTCATCCCGCAGGGCGAGTTCGTCGCCTACGGCGCGCTCACCCTGGCCGTGCTGCAACTCGGCAAGGTGCCTGGCACGCTCTGGCTGATGGCCGCGCTGGCCCTGCTGGCTGCCCTGCTCGACGCCTTCGACGCGGTGCGCCGCGGCCTGCCGGCGACCTCGCTGCTGCGCAATGCGCTGAAGACCCTGCTCGGGCCGGCGATCGTGGTCGCGCTCACCGTCTGGGCGGCGCCGCAGAAGTTGCCGCTGATCGTGCAGAGTGCCCTGGCGGTGGCCATCGTCACGCTGCTCGGCCCGCTGGTCTACCGGCTCGCCTACCAGCGCCTGGCCGACGCGACCGTGCTGGTGCTGCTGATCGTCTCGGTCGGCGTGCACTTCGCGC
>JBDTUG010000439.1:0-3040 GCA_040007855.1 Caldimonas sp. | reverse complement strand
CTGATGGGCACCGTGCTGGTGGTCGAGGACAACGAGGTCAACCGGATGATCGCCCGGCAGACCCTGATCTCGCTCGGCGTCGCCGTCCTCGAGGCCCGCGACGGTGCCGAGGCCCTCGACCTGCTGCAGAAGCGCCCGGTCGATCTCGTGCTGATGGATTGCCAGATGCCGGTGATGGACGGCTATGCCGCCACCAAGGCTATCCGCGAGCGCGAAACCAAGCTCGGCCAGTCGCGCACGCCGATCGTCGCGCTCACCGCCGACGCTTTCGACGACGACGCGATCCGCTCGCGCGAGGCCGGCATGGACGCGCACCTCGGCAAGCCCTACACGCGCGGCCAGCTGCGCGCGATTCTGGCTACCTGGCTGTAGGGCGGGGGCTGCGGGCGGCGCTCAGGTGAGCGTCGTCCACTCCGTGATACCGGTGCGCTCTTCGCCCCAGGCGGTGTCCAGCTCGATCCGCTTGATCTCGTCGACCGCGCCCTCGGCGGCACCGCCCACCTTGCGGACCTGGGCACGGGCCAGGCGCTCCATCAGGCGCAGGTCGCGGGTGGTCAGGGCGAGGGCGGCCTCGGCCCACAGATCGACGGTAGCCAGCAGCGACTCGTAGCTGATCGGCGCCGCGAGGCGCTGCCCCTGCAGCGCGGCCAGCGTGCCGCGCAGGCGCGGATCGACGGTCCGCACCACGTGCAGGATGGCCGCTTCGCCCTGCCCGTCGTCGACCACCAGGTCGACCAGGCTGCGCCGGTAGAGCTGGTCGGCGGTGAAGAGCTTGCCGGACAGCACCATGTCGTTCGCCACCGCGAAGCCCGCCTTGCGGATCGTGTAGTTCCAGGCGCCCATGCCCGGGAAGAGGTTGAAGAGCACCTCCGGAAATCCGGCCTGGGCGCTGCGCTCGAAGATGACCTTGTGGAACGGCATCACCGATTCGAGCCCGCCGCCGAGCGTGTCGCCCTGGACCAGTACGGTGGTATGCACGCCACGCTGGGCGGCCGTCTCGAGCCACCACACCATGTCGATGCATTTGCGGCCGTACAGGCGCAGCGACTCGGCGTCCTGGGCGCGCACCAGCAGGCTGAACAGCGACAGGTCGCCGCCGAAGTTGAACACGCCGGTCACGTCGGAGGAGACGACGAGATGACGCACCAGGCCCGGGTTCAGGGCGATGTCGTCGAGGACCCGCTGCATTTCGGAGATGCCGGCCAGGCTGAAGCACTGGATCGGCGTGACGCAGGTGCGCACCCGCAGCAGGCCGAGCGCCGCCGTCCACTCCAGGCGGAGGAACCGGTAGGGGCGGGCGAGCAGGCTCGGGACGCCGTGTTCGATATCGGGGCCGGATCTGTTCATACCGCGGCGAAGATGCGGGTCACGAATTCGAAGTTCACCAGTGCCGATTCGACGATGGCCTCGTGCGCGTCATCGTCTTCGACCGTGTTGAGGATCTCGCGGAGGTGCTTCATGTGCTCCGCGTCCAAGGTGGCGTGCGAGCCGATGAAGGAGATGCCGCGCTCGTCGCCCAGAAGCAGCGCCTCGCGCACCGCCGAGGCGAAGGCGCCACCGTAGACCGAAGCGATCACTTCCAGGGAATACAGCATTCCGAGCACGGAACAGGGATGCCGGCGGTCGGCCGACCAGTAGTTGTAGCCGATCAGCGCGAGGGTGGACGGTGTCGGCCGATGCACGTTCAACATGGCGGCAGGAACGGCGATCGCCTCGAGGTCATTGCTGACCCATTGCTCGTGCCCCGACTCTTCCTGCATGTGCTCGTAGAGGAAATAGCGGACCTGGCGCAGGCTGTCGGGAATGCGGCTGGCGGCGGCGCCGCACACCGGATTGAAGTGCCAGACGATCTGGTAGAGCTCGAGCAGCAGCTTGCGGTAGCGTTCGACCGACATTCCGTTGGCGAGTGCGTCGAGTGCGACCGGGTGCGTCTCGAAGTCCCGGCGCGCCTGGTCGCTGCGAGTCACGAGATCCATGAAGAACTGCGGCATACGATCAGAAGAAGGGGCGTCGGCGGCGTGCTTCCGCCGAGGCGTTTGACCTTGCCAGGACCGGGAAAGGCGCGGGCAAACCTCTATCTCCCACGCCCCTCGATCTTACGCGCCTCTCGCTCGAGGCGGCTTCGTGACTTCCTAGAATGGCCTTTCAGATCGTCATCCGAGCCCGAACGCCATGCCCGTCAACCTGGACACCCCCGACCCGCTGAGCCTGCGCCCCGTTCCCGGCGTTTCCATCGGCACCGCAATGGCGGGCGTGCGCAAGGCGAACCGGCGCGACGTCGCGGTGGTGCTGCTCGAGCCGGGCGCGGCGGTCGCCGGCGTCTTCACCGCCAACCGCTTCTGCGCCGCGCCGGTGCAGCTCTGCCGCCAGCACCTGGCGGCCAGCCCGGCGGTGCGGGCGATCCTGGTCAACACCGGCAACGCCAACGCCGGCACCGGCGAAGACGGCCTCGCCCGCGCCCGCGCCACCTGCGCCGCGCTGGCCGCGCTGCTCGGCTGCGCGCCCGAGCAGGTGCTGCCGTTTTCCACCGGCGTGATCATGGAGACTCTGCCGAACGACCGGATCGAGGCGGCCCTGCCGGCGGCGCTGGCCGATGCCCGGGCGGATGGCTGGAGCGCGGCCGCCGCCGCGATCATGACGACCGATACCGTGCCGAAGGCCGCCTCGGCGTCGCTCGAGATCGGCGGCCGGCCGGTCGCCGTCACCGGCATCAGCAAGGGCGCCGGGATGATCCGGCCGAACATGGCCACCATGCTCGGCTTCATCGCCACCGACGCGGTGCTGGCGCCCGCCCTCGTGCAGCAGTTGGTCCGCGAAGCGGCCGACGAGTCGTTCAACCGGATCACGATCGACGGCGACACCTCGACCAACGATTCCTTCGTCCTGATCGCCACCGGCCGCGCCGGCCACGCGCCGATCGCGAGCCTCGACAGCGCCGACGGCCAGGCCCTGCGCGCGGCGGTGTTCGACGTGGCCCGCCGGCTCGCCCAGGCGATCGTGCGCGACGGCGAAGGCGCCACCAAGTTCATCACCATCCACG
>JBDTUG010000438.1:0-3053 GCA_040007855.1 Caldimonas sp. | reverse complement strand
CGACCAGGGCGCCGAGGGTGTCGTTGTCGCCGAACTTGATCTCGTCGTTGACGACGGTATCGTTTTCGTTGACGACCGGGACAACGCCGAGGCCGAGCAGGGTCGTCAGCGTCGAGCGCGCGTTGAGATAACGCTCGCGGTCGGCCAGGTCGGCGTGGGTGAGCAGCACCTGGGCGCTGCCGATGCCGTGCTCGCGCAGAGCCGATTCGTAGCTCTGCGCCAGCCCCATCTGGCCGACCGCGGCGGCCGCCTGCAACTCGTTGAGAGCGTGCGGGCGGCTCGTCCAGCCGAGCCGCTTCATGCCCTCGGCGATCGCCCCGCTCGAGACCATCACGAGTTCGCGCTGCTCGCGCGCCAGCGCCGCCATCTGCCGGCACCAGCCGCCGACCGCCTGCGCGTCGACGCCGCGGCCTCCGTCGGTGACGAGGCTCGAGCCGACCTTGACGACGATGCGCCGGGCCTCGCGCGGCGTCGGGCTCATCGCGCGGTGCCGGCTCCCGGCTGGGCTCGCAGTCCCGCTGTCCGGTCGGCAGGAGGGTCGGCTTCTTCGAAGCGCGGGTCGCGTTCTGTCGGTGCGGCGGCGGCGTGCCTGGCGACGTGTTCGTAGATGCTGCGCACGAGCGGCTCGCAACCATCGCGCGTCAGGGCCGAGATCGAGAAGATCGGCCCCTTCCAGCGCAGCCGCTTGACGAAAGCGGCCACTCGCGCGGCCCGTTCCTCTGCCGGAATCATGTCGAGCTTGTTGAGGACGATCCAGCGCGGCTTGGCAGCCAGCTGCGGGTCGTACTTCTCGAGCTCCTTGACGATGCCGCGCACCTGCTTGACGGGATCGACCTCGGCGTCGAAAGGCGCGAAGTCCACGAGATGAAGGAGCAGCCTGGTGCGCTGCAGGTGGCGCAGAAAGAGATGGCCGAGTCCCGCGCCTTCGGCGGCGCCCTCGATCAGGCCGGGGATGTCGGCGACGACGAAGCTCTGTTCGGGGGCGACGCGCACGACGCCGAGGTTGGGATGCAGCGTCGTGAACGGATAGTCGGCGATCTTCGGCCGGGCGTTGGAGATCGCGGTGATCAGGGTCGACTTGCCTGCGTTGGGCATGCCGAGCAAGCCGACGTCGGCGAGGACCCGCAGCTCCAGCCTGAGCTTCTTCTGCTCACCGGGCCAGCCGGGCGTCTTCTGGCGCGGCGCGCGGTTCGTGCTGCTCTTGAAGTGCAGGTTGCCGAAGCCGCCGTCGCCACCCTTGACGATGCAGATCCGCTCGCCGGACTCGAGCAGCTCGGCGATCCGCTCGCCCGACTCGGCGTCGGAAATGATGGTGCCGACCGGCATGCGCAGGACGATGTCGTCGGCCGCCGCGCCGTACTGGTCGGAGCCGCGACCGTTCTCGCCGCGCCGCGCTTCGTGGCGCCGCGCGTAGCGGAAGTCGATCAGCGTGTTGAGGTTCGAGTCGCCGACCGCATAGACGCTGCCGCCGCGCCCGCCGTCGCCGCCGTTCGGCCCGCCGAAGGGGATGAACTTCTCGCGGCGAAAGCTCATGCAGCCATTGCCGCCATCGCCCGCCACGACCTCGATCGTCGCTTCGTCGACGAACTTCATGGCCCCCGGTCCACGCCTCGCGAGGCATGCCGGTCTCCGCGCTTGGGCCGCAGCACCGACCAGACGCCCAGCGCGATCAGCAGGACCGGCCACCAGTTGTGCAACCAGCCCCAGGCGAGCCAGCCGAAGTTGTTGGCCAGCAGCAAGGCGCCGACGACGATCAGGATGATGCCGCTCCAGCTCATGGGGACCTCGGAGGATTGGTTGCGACGGGCAATGGTAGTGCAGGGAGGATGAAAAAAGCCCCGGCAAACCGGGGCTTGGCCTGGCGCGAAAGCGTGCTTCAGACGCTCTTGACCTCGACCGTCGAGCGGTTGCGCGGACCCTTCACCGAGTAGCTCACCTGGCCGTCTACCAGGGCGAACAGGGTGTGGTCGCGGCCGATGCCGACGTTCGGGCCGGCGTGGAACCGGGTGCCGCGCTGGCGCACGATGATCGAGCCGGCCGGCACGGTCTGCCCGCCGAACACCTTGACGCCGAGCATCTTGGGCTGCGAATCGCGGCCGTTGCGCGTCGAGCCGCCGCCTTTTTTCTGTGCCATGAGTGACTCCTGGTCCGAACGGATTCCGTCAGGCGGCGTTGACCGCGCTGATCCGGATCTCGGTGAAATTCTGCCGGTGACCCTGGCGCTTCTGGTAGTGCTTGCGCTTGCGCATCTTGAAGATGCGGACCTTGTCGTGCCGGCCGTGCGAGACGACGTTGGCGATGACGCTGGCACCCGCAACGAGCGGCGCACCGGTGACGAGCTCGGCGCCGCTGCCGACCGCAAGCACCTGGTCGAGCGTGACATCGGAGCCGACGTCGGCCGTCAGGCGCTCGACCTTGAGCGTCTCGCCGGCCGCGACCTTGTACTGTTTGCCGCCGGTTTTGATGACCGCGTACATGGTGAATCCTTCGCTTGCGTGGGAGCTGCTGGGAGCGCTCCGGGAAAAGCCTGTGACTATACCACGCCCTCCTTTCCAGGAGCGTATTCCTCTGCATCCGCCCGGAGCAGGCCGAGCCTGCGTTGTCGGCGCCGCGCCACCTCGGGTGCGGCCGGGCTTTCTATAATCATTCCGCTCTCCGAGCCCTGCCGTGTCCGCCTCCCTTTCGCCATCCGCCCTGCCGTCCACCGACGCCGTCGAGTTGATGGCCGAAGAGATGCGTCAGGTCGACGCCGTGATCCGCCACCGGCTGGCCTCGAAGGTCGCGCTGATCGACCAGATCGCCAACTACATCGTCAGCGCGGGCGGCAAGCGGATCCGGCCGATGCTCGTGCTGTTGTTCTCGGGCGCCCTCGGCTTCACCGGCCGCGAGCGCTTCGAGCTCGCGGCAACCGTTGAATTCATTCACACCGCGACCCTGCTGCACGACGACGTGGTCGACGAGTCTGCGCTGCGCCGCGGCCGGCGCACCGCCAACGCCCTGTTCGGCAACGCGGCGAGCGTGCTGGTCGGCGACTTCGTCTATTCGCGCGCCTT
>JBDTUG010000437.1:0-3056 GCA_040007855.1 Caldimonas sp. | reverse complement strand
ACATGTACGAGCTGTCCTTCACCATGAAGATGAAGTCGGTCATCGCCGGCGAGTACACCGCGCCGCCGGCGCACGGGCCCATGATCAGGCTGATCTGCGGCACCACGCCCGACGCGGTGACGTTGCGCTGGAACACCTCGGCGTAGCCGCCGAGCGAGGCCACGCCTTCCTGGATTCGCGCGCCACCCGAGTCGTTGAGGCCGATCACCGGCGCGCCGACCTTCATCGCCTGGTCCATCACCTTGCAGATCTTCTCGGCGTGCGCCTCGGAAAGGGCGCCGCCGAAGACGGTGAAGTCCTGGCTGAAGACGAACACCAGCCGACCGTTGATCATGCCGTAACCGGTGACGACGCCATCGCCCGGCGGCCGGTTGGCCTCCATGCCGAAATCGTGGCTGCGATGCTCGACGAACATGTCCCACTCTTCGAAGGTGCCTTCGTCGAGGAGCAGGTCGATCCGCTCGCGCGCCGTCAGCTTGCCCTTGGCGTGCTGCGCCGCGATCCGCTTCTCGCCGCCGCCGAGCCGGGCGCGCGCGCGCCTGGCTTCGAGCTCTTGAATGATGTCGTGCATGGGCCCTCGTCCCCTTCAGCCTTCGCTATTCTCGTTGCCCGGCTCGCCGGCAAAGGCGCGCAACAGTCGGCGCGCAGCGACCGACACCGGCAACCGGCCGGCGTCGACCGCCGCGAGCGTTGCCGGCAGCAGGCCGCGCACCGCGGAATGGGCACGAAAACGCTCGGCAAGGCCGGCGTTGACCCGCTCCCACAGCCAGGCGCGCGACTGGGTCTCGCGGCGCCGGCCGATCGCGCCGCTGGCGCGCCGGGCCGCTGCCCAGGACGCGGCCGCTTCCCAGACCGCGCGCACCTGGACGCCATCGATCGCGCTGGTGGCGAGCACCCGCGGGCGCGCGCCCTCGCCTTCGCGTGGGCTCGACATCTGCATCGCCGACTCGAGCTGGCCGACCGCGCGCGCGGCGGCCGCCGGGTCGAGGTCGGCCTTGTTGACGACCACGATGTCGGCGAGTTCGAGCACACCCTTCTTGATTGCCTGCAGGTCGTCGCCGGCGTTGGGCAGCTGCATCAGGACGAACAGGTCGGTCATGCCGGCGACCGCGGCCTCGCTCTGGCCGACGCCGACCGTCTCGACGACGACGATGTCGAAGCCGGCCGCCTCGACCACCCGGATCGCCTCGCGGGTCGCCGCGGCGACGCCGCCGAGCGTGCCGCCGCTCGGGCTCGGCCGCACGAACGCCCGCTCGTGCACCGAGAGCCGCTCCATGCGCGTCTTGTCGCCGAGGATAGAGCCGCCCGACAGGCTCGAGCTGGGGTCGACCGCAAGCACCGCGACCCGATGGCCCTGGGCGATCAGCTCGAGACCCAGGGTCTCGATGAAGGTCGACTTGCCTACCCCCGGCACGCCCGAGATGCCGACCCGCAATGCCGGTGCGGCCGGCACCGGCAAGGCAGCGAGCAGGGCGTCGGCGCGCTCGCGATGGTCGGCGCGGGTCGATTCGAGCAGGGTGATCGCCTTGGCGACGGCGCGGCGCTGGCGTTCGCCGGTGGCCGTCGAGACGTCGTCGCCGAGACTCCGGTCGGCGGCGCCCGGCGGCGCCATCGCTGTCATCGGCGCGCCGCTTCTCAATGGGCGGCGAGCGCCTGGCGAATCTGCTCGAGGACGTCCTTGGCGCTCGCCGGGATCGGCGTGCCAGGCCCGTAGATGCCCTTGACGCCGGCGTCGTAGAGGAACGCGTGGTCCTGGGCCGGGATCACCCCGCCGACGAAGACGACGATGTCGCCACCGCCCTGGGCCTCGAGCGACTCGATGATTGCCGGCACCAGCGTCATGTGGCCGGCCGCGAGCGTGGAGACACCGACCGCGTGGACGTCGTTCTCGATCGCCTGGCGCGCGCACTCCTCGGCGGTCTGGAACAGCGGGCCGATGTCGACGTCGAAGCCGAGGTCGGCGAAGGCGCTGGCGACGACCTTGGCGCCACGGTCGTGGCC
Source organism: Caldimonas sp. (assembly GCA_040007855.1). Lineage (GTDB taxonomy): Bacteria > Pseudomonadota > Gammaproteobacteria > Burkholderiales > Burkholderiaceae_C > Schlegelella_A. Next base: position 1,055 of record JBDTUG010000437.1, on the reverse strand, counting down.
GTCCTGGCCGAGCTTGGCGATCATCACCCGGGGACGACGCCCTTCTTGCTCGGCGAAGACGACGATCTCTCGCTTGAGCTGGTCCCAGCCGGCGGCGCTGTCGTAGGCCGCGGCGTAGACGCCCGAGACCTTCTGCGTGTCGGCGCGATGCCGGCCCCAGGCGACCTCGAGCGCGTCGCTGACCTCGCCGACGGTGGCGCGCAGGCGCATCGCGTCGAGGGTGAGCTCGAGCAGATTGCCGCTGCCGGTCTTCGCGCTGTCGGTGAGCGCCGCCAGGGCGGCGTTCACCGCAGCGGTGTCGCGTGTGGCGCGCACCGCCTTCAGGCGCGTCACCTGGTTTTCGCGCACCGCATGGTTGTCGATGGCGCGGGCGTCGATCGCCGCTTCCTCGTCGAGCCGGTACTTGTTGACGCCGACGATCGTGTCCTGGCCGGAATCGATGCGCGCCTGCTTCTCGGCCGCGCTGGCCTCGATCTTCAGCTTGGCCCAGCCGCTCTGCACCGCCCGGGTCATGCCGCCCATCGCCTCGACTTCCTCGATGATCGTCCAGGCCGCGTCGGCCATCTGCTGGGTGAGTGCCTCCATCGCATAGCTGCCGGCCCAGGGGTCGACGATCGAGGTGATGTGGGTTTCTTCCTGGATCACGAGCTGGGTGTTGCGGGCGATCCGGGCGCTGAATTCGGTCGGCAGGGCGATCGCCTCGTCGAGCGCGTTGGTGTGCAGGCTCTGGGTCCCGCCGAAAACCGCCGCCATCGCCTCGATGGTGGTGCGCACGACGTTGTTGTAGGGGTCCTGCGCGGTGAGCGACCAGCCCGAGGTCTGGCAATGCGTGCGCAGGATCGAGCTCTTCGCCTGCTTCGGCCCGAACTCCTTCATGATCCGGTGCCAGAGACCGCGCGCGGCCCGCATCTTGGCGATCTCGAGATAGAAGTTCATCCCGATCGCCCAGAAAAAGCTGAGCCGGCCGGCGAAGGCATCGACGTCGAGCCCCTTGGCGATCGCGGTGCGGACGTACTCGCGGCCGTCGGCGAGCGTCAGCGCGAGCTCGAGCGTCT
>JBDTUG010000436.1:0-3059 GCA_040007855.1 Caldimonas sp. | reverse complement strand
CCGCGGCCGTTCGGGCGGCCCGGTCTCGGGGAGTCGGCGGCCGAACGCGAGAGGTCTTCTCGGAGCGCGGCTACGCCGGAGTCAGTACGCCGAGCGCCTCGGCCAGGGCCGTGCTTCCCGCCCCGAACGCGTAGGCGTCCATGCCGAGCGCACCCATCGTCGCGCTGTCGTGCAGGCGGACCGGCGTCACCGCCTTGCCGCCGGCACCGGCGGCCACGTACCAGGGCAGCAGGTGCTCTTCGGTCGGGTGCATGGCGACGGCATGCGGCGCCTTGCTGCGATAGGCGTACAGGGCATCCCAGTCGCGCGCTGCGGCGCGCTCGGCCATCCAGCGGCGGAATGCCGCGCTCTCGGGGATCTCGGGTCGCGCCTGCTCGGGATGCAGGCCGCCGCCGCCGAAGACGAGGCGAAGGTTGTGGGTGATGCTGCCGCTGCCGAGCACGAGCACGCCTTCGTCGGCCAGCGAGGCGAGCGCCTCGCCGAGCGCGAACTGCTTCGCCGGCGGATCGCCGGGGACGAAGGCGAGCGGCACGATCGGGATGTCGGCCTTCGGGTAGATGTAGCGCAGTGCCGTCCAGGCGCCGTGGTCGAGGCCGCCTTCGTCGACCTGGCGTGCGTCGATGCCGGCACGCTGGAGCAGGGCCAGCATCCGCGCCGCCAGGGCCGGGTCGCCGGGCGCGTCGTAGCGCATCGCGTTGAGCCTCCGGTCGAAGTCGCCGAAGTCGTAGATCGCCTCGTGGCGGGCCGCGCCGAGGATGACCGGCACCCGCGCCGCGGTGTGCGCCGAGACGCTGACGATCGCTTTCGGCCGGCCGAAGCTCGCATCGATGGCCGGCCCGAGGCGCTGCAGGAAGGCGCCGGCCTCGCCCGGCTCGAGGGCGATCATGGGCGAGCCGTGGGAGACGAAGATCGAGGCCAGGGAAGTGTTCATGCCGCCATTGAAACACCGCCCGGGGCCGCCATGATTCAACCGGGCTGCACGCAGCGTTCGGAAGTCTGTCATCCTCGGCGCGGCGATGCCGCCGCGTTCGGCCGGCGCGACCCGCCGCTTCGCTCAGGATCACATCGGCCATGACATTGCGCACCCCTTCGGCCTGGCAGCTCGGCTGGCGCCAGTTGCGGCGCGACTTCCGCGCCGGCGAGTTGCGCCTGCTCGTGGTCGCGGTCACCCTGGCGGTCGGCGCGCTCACCGCGGTGGGCTTCTTCGCCGACCGGATCAACGGCGGCCTGGCGCGCGACGCCCGCCAGCTCCTGGGCGGCGACGCGATCGTCGCCAGCGACCAGCCGGCGCCGCCCGAGTTCGCTGCCAAGGCGCGCTCGCTCGGCCTGGTCACGGCGACGACCGCGAGCTTTCCGAGCATGGGCCGCGCCCCCGACGACAAGGGCGGCGCGACCCGGCTGGTCAGCGTCAAGGCGGTCAGCGAAGGTTATCCGCTGCGCGGCAAGCTGCGCTTGCGTGGCGCCGCCGGCCCGGAGGTCAATGTCGCCCAGGCGCCGACGCCCGGCAGCGTCTGGGCCGACGCGAGCCTGCTCGAGGCGCTCGGCCTGCGCCTGGGCGATCCGCTCCTGCTCGGCGATGCGAGCCTGAAGATCGACCGGCTGATCGTCATCGAGCCCGACCGCGGCACCGGCTTTTCCAGCCTGGCGCCGCGTGTCCTGCTCAACGAGGCCGACCTGGCGGCCACCGGCCTGATCCAGCCCGCGAGCCGCGTCTCCTACCGCCTGGCGGTCGCCAGCGACGCGAGCACGGACGCCCGGGTCAACGAGTTCGTCGCCTGGGTCGAGGCCGAGGTGAAGGCGAAGAGCCTGCGCGGCATCAGCCTCGAGCAGGTCGCGACCGGGCGGCCGGGGATGCGCCAGACGCTCGACCGGGCCGAGAAATTCCTCAACCTGGTGGCGCTGCTGGCGGCCTTGCTGGCGGCCGTCGCGGTGGCGATCGCCTCGCGCGACTTCGCCAGCCGGCATCTCGACGACTGCGCGATGCTGCGCGTGCTCGGCCTGCCGCAGCGGACCATCGCCCTGCAGTACTTCGTCGAGTTCGCCGGGGTCGGGTTGCTCGCCAGCGTGGCCGGCCTGGTGCTCGGCTTCGCCGTTCACTACGTGTTCGTCTGGCTGCTCGCCGGCCTGGTCGAGGCAGTGCTGCCGCCGCCGAGCGTCTGGCCGGCGCTGTTCGGCGCCGGGGTCGGCTTCACGCTGCTGTTCGGCTTCGGCCTGCCGCCGGTGCTGCAGCTGGCCAGCGTGCCGCCGCTCAGGGTGATCCGGCGCGACGTCGGCGCCCTCAAGCCGGCCTCGATCGCGGTGCTGGCCGCCGGCACGGTCGGCTTCGCGGCGCTGCTGCTGGCGGTGGCGAGCGACCTCAAGCTCGGCCTGATCGCGGTCGGTGGCTTCGCCGGCGCGGTCTGCGTGTTCGCGCTGCTCTCCTGGCTCGCCCTGGCGGTGCTGCGCCGCTCGGTGCCCGAGGCGCGGGCGCCGCGCTGGCTGGTGCTCGCCACCCGGCAGATCGCGGCCCGGCCGGCCTTTGCCGTGCTCCAGGTCTCGGCGCTCGCGGTCGGCATGCTCGCGCTGGTGCTGCTGACCCTGCTGCGCACCGACCTGATCTCGAGCTGGCGCCAGGCGACGCCGAAGGATGCCCCGAACCGCTTCGTCATCAACGTGCAGCCGCCGCAGGCCGAGGCGTTCCGCCAGAAGCTCGAGGCCTCGGGCGTGCAGCGCTACGACTGGTTCCCGATGATCCGCGGCCGGCTGGTCGCGATCGACGGCAAGTCGGTCGTCTCGGAGCAGCTCTCCGACGAGCGCGCCCGGCGCCTCGCCGACCGCGAGTTCAACCTCAGCCACAGCGCCACCCTGCCGGCGCACAACACGATCTCGCAAGGGCGCTGGAAGGACAACGAGGCGGGCGCGCTCAGCGTCGAGGAACGGCTGGCCGAGACGCTCGGCCTCAAGCTCGGCGACACCCTGCGCTTCGACCTTGCCGGGGTCGCCGTCGAAGGCCGGATCACCAGTCTGCGCAAGGTCGACTGGTCGTCGATGCGGGTCAACTTCTTCGTCCTGTTCCCGAC
>JBDTUG010000435.1:0-3060 GCA_040007855.1 Caldimonas sp. | reverse complement strand
CATGTCAGGCCTCCCGCCGGGCCGCCCCAAGGGAGGCCTGCGCCCCCTCGGGGGGCAGCGAACGAAGAGAGCGTGGGGGCTTCATGTCAGGCCTCCCGCCGGGCCGCCCCAAGGGAGGCCTGCGCCCCCTCGGGGGGCAGCGAACGAAGAGAGCGTGGGGGCTTCATGCTAGACGCGATCGATGATCTTTTCGCCGAACAGCCCTTGCGGGCGGACGAGCAGGAAGGCCAGGGCGAGCACGTAGGCGAACCAGATCTCGACACCGCCGCCGAACATCGGCCCGATGTAGATCTCCGAGAGCTTTTCGCCGACGCCGATGATCAGCCCGCCGATGATGGCGCCGGGGATCGAGGTGAGCCCGCCGAGGATGACGACCGGCAGCGCCTTCAGAGCCACGAGCGAGAGCGAAAACTGGACGCCGAGCTTGCTGCCCCAGATCACGCCGGCGACGAGCGCCACCACGCCCGCGACCGACCAGACGATGACCCAGATCCGGTCGAGCGGGATGCCGATCGACTGCGCCGCCTGGTGATCGTCGGCGACCGCACGCAGGGCGCGTCCGGTGGCCGTCTTCTGGAAGAACACGGCGAGCGCGGCGACGAGGACGGCGGCGATCACCGCCGCGGCGAGGTCTTCCTGGTTGACGAGAACGCCTCCGGAAAAGGTCTTCTCGAAAAGGAAGACCGGATCCTTCGGCAGGCCGACGTCGATCTTGTAGATGTCGTTGCCGAACAGCGCCTGGCCCAGGCCCTCGAGGAAGTAGTTGATGCCGAGCGTGGCCATCAGCAGCGTGATGCCCTCCTGGTTGACGAGCTTGCCCAGCACCAGCTTCTGGACCACCCAGGCCAGCACCACCATGACGAGCGCCGCGCCGGCGAAGGCGAGCACGTTGTAGATGAACTTGTTGTTCAGGCCGATGAGCTCCGGAATCCACTCCGCGAAACGCGCCATTGCCAGCGCGGCGAAGAGGACCATCGCACCCTGGGCGAAGTTGAAGACGCCGGACGCCTTGAAGATCAGCACGAGGCCGAGCGCGATCAGCGAATAGAGCATGCCGACCATCAGGCCGCCGAACAGGGTTTCCAGGAACGCGCCCATCAGTGCACCGTCCCGAGATAGGCGCTGACGACTTCCGGGTTGCTGCGTACCTCTTCGGGTAGCCCGTCGCCGATCTTCCTGCCGTAGTTGAGCACCACGACCCGGTCGCTGATGTCCATCACGACGCTCATGTCGTGCTCGATCAGGACGATGGTCGTGCCGAACTCGTCGTTGACGTCGAGGATGAAGCGGCTCATGTCCTGCTTTTCCTCGACGTTCATGCCCGCCATCGGCTCGTCGAGGAGCAGCACCTGCGGTTCCGTAGCGAGCGCACGTCCGAGGTCGACGCGCTTCTGCAATCCGTAGGGGAGCCGTCCCACCGGGATCTTGCGGTAAGGCTGGATCTCGAGAAAGTCGATGATGCGCTCGACGGCGACGCGCTGCTCGGTCTCCTCGCGCTCGGCGGCGCCCCAGCGGATCGCCTGCTGGAAGAGGTTGCTGCGCATCTTCAGGTGGCGGCCGGTCATGAGGTTGTCCAGGACGCTCATCCCCTTGAACAGGGCCAGGTTCTGGAAGGTGCGCGCCACGCCCATCTGGGCGACCTGGCGGGAGTTCATGTGCCGGAAGGTCTGGCCGCGAAGGCTGATCGACCCTTCCTGCGGCTGGTAGACGCCGTTGATGCAGTTCAGCATCGAGCTCTTGCCCGCGCCGTTCGGGCCGATGATGGCGCGGATCTCGTGCTCGCGGACGTCGAAGCTGATGTCGCTCAGCGCCTTCACGCCGCCGAAGCGAAGGCTGATGTTGTGCACGTCGAGGATGACCTCGCCGCTCCGTCGCGCAGCCATCACGCGGCGCGCCCGACCGCGGCGAAGGTCGGCACGTCGATGATCTTCAGTGTCGCCGCCACCTTGCCGGTGCGTCCGTCCTCGAACTTGACCTGGGTCTCGACGTACTGCTCGCTCTTGCCGCCGTAGAGCGCATCGACCAGAAGGTCGTAGCGCTCGGCGATGAAGTTGCGGCGGACCTTGCGGGTGCGGGTCAGCTCGCCGTCGTCGGCATCGAGCTCCTTGTGCAGGATCAGGAAGCGGCTGATCTGGCTGCCGGCGAGCTTCTCGTCGCTGGCCAGGTCGGCGTTGACCTTCGCCACGCAGTCGCGGATCAGCTCGCAGACCTGGGGCTTTTGAGAGAGCTCGGCGTAGCCGCCGTAGGGAAGATTGCGCTTTTCGGCCCAGTTGCCCACCGCCTCGAGGTCGATGTTGACGAAGGCGCAGACCTTGTCGCGCCGGTCGCCGAAGGCCACTGCTTCCTTGATGTAGGGGAAGAATTTCAGCTTGTTCTCGACGTACTTCGGCGCGAACAGGGCGCCGTCGTTGGCGCCGCCCATGATCCGGCCGACGTCCTTGGCCCGGTCGATGATCTTCACGTGGCCGGCCGCGTCGAGGAAGCCCGCGTCGCCGGTGCGGTACCAGCCGTCGGCGGTGAGCACCTCGGCGGTCGCCTCGGGGTTCTTGTAGTACTCCTTGAGCAGTCCGGGCGAGCGGACCAGGATCTCGCCGCTGGGCTCGACCCTGATCTCGACGCCCTCGATCGGCACGCCGACGGTATCGGAGCGTGCTTCGTTGTCGGGCTGCAGGCAGACGAACACGGCGGTCTCGGTCGAGCCGTAGAGCTGCTTCAGGTTGATGCCGATCGAGCGATAGAAGGTGAACAGGTCGGGGCCGATCGCCTCGCCCGCGGTGTAGGCAACGCGCACCCGCGAGAAGCCGAGCGTGTTGCGCAGCGGCGCGTAGATGAAGATCTTGCCGAGGGCGTAGCGCAGCCGGTCGAGCGCGCCGACCGGCTTCTTGTCCATCAGCGCCGGGCCGACCCGGCGGGCCAGCGCCATCGCCCGCTCGAACAGCCAGCGCTTGAGGCGGCCGGCGTCCTCCATGCGGATCATGACGCTGGTGAGCAGGCCCTCGAACACCCGCGGCGGCGCGAAGTAGTAGGTCGGGCCGATCTCCTTCAGGTCGATCGTCACCG
>JBDTUG010000434.1:0-3065 GCA_040007855.1 Caldimonas sp. | reverse complement strand
GGGATGTAGTGCACCGAGCAGCCGATGCCGGCGGCGAACAGCGCCTCGATGAAGGCGTCACGCGAGATCGCCGCGCCATCGCCGAGCCGCACCGCGTAGAGATGCCATGCGTGCAGCTCGCCGGCCGGCGCGGCCGGCGGCAGCAGCAGTGGCAGCCCGGCCAGCGCGTCGGCGTACTGCGCCGCGATCGCCTCACGCTGCCGGCGGAACGCCTCGGCGCGCTTGAGCTGGTGGATGCCGATCGCCGCGGCGATGTCGGTGAGGTTGTACTTGAAGCCCGGGGCGACGATCTCGTAGTACCAGCTCGGCACCTTGGCCGTGAAGCGGTCGAAGGCATCGCGGCTCATGCCGTGCAGGCGCATCGTCTTCATGCGCCCGGCGAGCCGGGCGTCGCGGGTCACGACCATGCCGCCCTCGCCGGTCGTGATCGTCTTGTTGGCGTAGAAGCTGAACACCGTCGCGTCCGAGCCGAGCGTGCCGACGAGCCGGCCGGCGCAGGTCGCGGGCAAGGCGTGCGCCGCATCCTCGACGACGCCCAGTCCGTGCCGCCCGGCAATCGCCAGGATCGCCACCATGTCGGCGGCCAGGCCGCCATAGTGAACCGGCACGATCGCCCGCGTCTTCGGGCCGATCGCGTCCTCGACCGCGTTCGGGTCGATGCACAGGGTGGCCGGGTCGATGTCGACCAGCTTCACGTCGGCACCGAGGTAGCGCACGACCTCGGCGGTCGCGGTGAAGGTATGGGTGGTGGTGATGACCTCGTCGCCCGGGCCGACGCCAAGTGCCTCGAGCGCCAGGTGCAGGCCCGCCGTGGCCGAGTTGACGGCCAGCGAATGCAGGCCGGGCTCGCCCATGAAGGCGCTGAAGTCTTCCTCGAAGCGCCTGGCCTTCGGGCCGGTCGTCACCCAGCCCGAACGCAGCGTGTCGACGACCTCGGCGATCTCGTCCTCGCCGATCTCGGGCAGGGCGAACGGGAGGAAGGGCCGCGTCATGTCACTTCCGCTTCAGCGCCGAGGACCACGAGATGACGACGGGTCGCACCCGGCACGGCCGAGGTCGCGATGCCGCGATCCAGGGTGACCAGTCGCCCGCCGTTGGCGACGGCCAGGGCGAGGAGATAGACGTCCGTGATCTGGCGCGAGCTCAGCACATGATCCCATCGCAAGCGTCCGGGCTCGAGCACGCTGACCGAGTCGGGCCAGAACTCGTGGCGCTTGCCCGCCGCAGCTCGCGCCAAACGGTCGACGACCGCGGCCGGCGCCTGCGCGTTCTGGTAGGCGGGCAAAGAGAGAATGCGCACGCACCCGTTCTGCGTCAGTGGACAGGAGGCCCATCCCTTCTCGACGTGGGTCGCCAGCCATGCCGTCGCGGCGCGGTGGTGCAGGTGGGCGGCATCGAGCAGCGCGACCAGGACATTGACGTCGAGCAGGGCGCGCATCGCCCTCAGATTCCCTCGGCGTCGCGCAATGCGTTCACCTCGTCGTCGGTCACGACAACTCCCTGCCGCGCCGGGAACGGCTCGAAGCCGGCCACGGCGGGGCGATGTCCAGGCGCTCGCGCGGCCGCTTGCGCAGATCCGGTCAACGACTGCCTGACCAGCCGGGAGACGACCCTGCCCGCGCTGCTGCCCTCGCGCCGGGCCAGCTCCTTGGCCGCTGCAATCAGGTCGTCGTCGATGTCGAGAGTCGTCCGCATGAACACTCCATGATGCAGTGATGCGATGATGCCATGGTGCGATCTTAGCCGATTGCGGCTCCACTTGTGTCCGAACCCACCGGCTTGCCGAGCCAGCACAACGCATGCGTTCGCAGGGCGGGCAGCGCACTGAACAGCCCGTACAGACCCGGATGAACCCGGCACACCGCGCGCGCGATCGGCGGCGCCAGGGTGAGGCGGCGATGCTGCATCGCCGCCTCGGGGAACAGCGCGCGGATGCGGGCCCGCGGGACGCCGCGAACGTCGGCGTTGTTCGGGTTGTCGACGGTGAAGTCGTACCAGAGGACGCCGCCGCCCGGCTTCACCCAGCGCCACATCGCCGCGGCCAGCCGCGCCTGGAAGGCATCGTCGAGCAGCGAGGAGAAGACCGTCGACGCCAGGACGATGTCGATGCTGCCCGGCGCGACCGGCGCCACGCTCGCGTCGCCGCAATCGAGCTGCACCTGCTCCGGCAGGCGCTCGCGCGCTGCGGCATGGCGCTCGGCGAGCAGCTCGATCCCGGCCAGGTGCGACGGCGCGAAGCCGAAGCCGAGCAGCTCGAGCAGGTTGCCACCGCCGCCGCTGCCGACCTCGACGACGCGCAGCGCGGCCAGGTCGGCGAAGCCGAGCCGGGCGAACAGCGCCAGCGTCGCCCGCTGCCGCTCCTGCGCGGCGAGCAGCACGGCCGGCCGAAGCGGGCTGTAGCGGGCGTCGCTCCCGAAGCGGCGAGCGTAGCGGGCGCGGACCGCGTCGATCTCCACGTCGCCGCCAGCATTCGGGTCATCGCCGCCGCCGCTCATCGCGTCAGCCCGGTGAAGCGCTCGCGGCCGCGGCCGTCCCGGAGCGCGTCGAACGCACCGGCGATCGAGCCTATGCCGTAGGCCAGGTGATAGGTGACGATCACCGCCGGGACACGCAGCGCCACCGGCCGCGGCAGCGGCGCCGCGAGCAGCACGCCGGCGCTCAGCGCCGCGACGGCCAACGTGTACAGGGCGACCAGGCCGAGCAGCGGCCCGGCGCCGCCGCCCAGCAGCGCGACCAGCGCGAAGACGCCGAGCGCGATCACGAATGCGGCCGGAACGACATGGCGCAGGCTCGCCGCCTGGCCGTGCTTCTTCATCACGAACGGCTTCCAGTAGCCGTATTGCAGGTACTGCCGGAACACCTGGCCGAGCCGGGCGCGCGGCCGGTAGCGGCTGCGGATCCGCGACGACTGCCAGAGCTTGCCGCCGCCGAGGACGATGCGCAGGTTGTGCTCGTCGTCCTGGTTGCGCACCAGGGTCTCGTCGAAGCCGCCATGGCGATCGAAGCTGCCTCGTGGCCACGCGCCGAGGTAGACGGTGTCGGCCGGCCCGTCGTAGTCGAGCCGG
>JBDTUG010000433.1:0-3101 GCA_040007855.1 Caldimonas sp. | reverse complement strand
CCACGGCTGCGCGTCGCAGCCGGTCGACGCCGCCCATTGCCAGCCGCCGTTGTTGGACGCGAGCTCATAGTCGATCAGGTGCTCGGCGAAGTAGGCCTCGCCGCGCCGCCAGTCGATGCCGAGGTCCTTGACCAGGAAGCTCGCCGTCACCATGCGCAGCCGGTTGTGCATCCAGCCGCTCTGGTTGATCTGGGCCATCGCCGCGTCGACCAGCGGATAGCCGGTCCGCCCTTCGCACCAGGCGGCGAAGGCCTCGTCGGCGTGCCGGCCGTGCTCGAAGCGGAGCCGCTCGTACTCGGGCTTGCAGCTGGCGCCGACGACGTGCGGCAGGTGATGCAGGATCTGCTGGTAGAAGTCGCGCCAGACCAGCTCGGAGAGCCAGACCCGGGCGCCGTTGCTGTCGGGCCGCGCGGCCGCTTCGCGGGCCAGCCGGCGGATCGAGATCGTGCCGAAGCGCAGGTGAACGCCGAGGTAGCTCGGGCCTTTGACCGACGGGTATTCGCGGGCCGTGTCGTAATCGTCGATGCGGCCGAGAAAGTCGTCGAGCAGGGCCTCGGCGGCGGCGCTGCCGCCGTGCACCTTGAGCGCCGCCAGGTTGGTCGGCACGAAGCCGAGCGTGGCCAGGGAAGCCCCGCCCGGCACCATGCCGGGAGGCAGGGCCGCGAGGCCGGCCGCATGCCGCTCGACCGGGTAGGCCTTCAGGTAGAAGTCGTCGAGCTTGCCCAGCCAGGCCGCCTTGTAGGGCGTGAACACGCTGTACGGCTTGCCGCTGCCCGTGAGGACCTCGCTGCGCTCGAAGACGACGTGGTCTTTCGAGGTGTGCAGCGCGACGCCGCGGTCGGCCAGCGCGCCGCGCGCCGCCGCGTCGCGCGCCAGCGCGTGCGGGTCGTCGTCGTGGTTGGCGTAGACCGCCTGCACGTGCAGCTCGCTCGCCAGGGCGACGATCTGCGCGACCGCCGCGCCATGGCGGACGATCAGCCGCACGCCGGAATTGCCGTGGCGCTCGCCGAGCCGCGCCAGCCCGGCCGACAGCGCCTCGACCGAGGCGACGATGAACTCGACGCGCCGGTCGGCGCGCGGCATCGGGTCGAGGATCTCGCGCTCGAAGACGAAGGCGCACCAGACCCGCCGCGCCGCCTTCAGGGCGTGATGGAGGGCCGCGTGGTCGTCGCAGCGCAGGTCGCGGCGAAACCAGACCAGCGCGCTGTCGAGGGGCTTGTCCATGCGGCGACAGTGTGCCCAAACCCGGTGCGGCGGGTCGGACATCGCGCCCGGCCCGCGCGGGGAATAAAATGCGGGCATGAGCGCGCCGTCGATCAACCTGACCAATCAGTTCCTGATCGCCATGCCGGGCATGGGCGACGGAACCTTCGCAGGCACGGTCGTCTACCTGTGCGAGCACACCGAGAAGGGCGCGCTCGGCCTGGTCATCAACAAGCCGATCGACATCACCCTCAAGAACCTGTTCGAGAAGGTCGAGCTGTCGCTCGACCGCGAAGATCTGGCCGGGGCGCCGGTCTACTTCGGCGGCCCGGTGCAGACCGAACGCGGCTTCGTCCTGCACGAGCCGCTGGGTGCCGAGGCGGGTGCCGAGCGCGGCTACAACTCCTCGCTGAGGATCGAAGGCGGGCTCGAGATGACGACCAGCAAGGATGTCCTGGAGGCGCTGGCCAGCGGCGCCGGCCCGAAGCGGGTGCTGGTGACGCTCGGCTACAGCGGCTGGGCCGCCGGCCAGCTCGAGGACGAGATGAGCAACAACGGCTGGATCAATGTCGAGGCCGAGCCGGGGATCATCTTCGACACCCCTGTCGGCGAGCGCTACGACAAGGCGCTGTCGCTGCTCGGCATCGACGTCGGCATGCTCAGCTCGGCGGCAGGGCACGCATGAGCGTCCGGGTTCGTGCCAAGGGCGAATGCCGGAGTGCGTGGCACGAAGGTCCCCTCGTGAACACGCTGCGCCACGGCGCCGGGGCGCCTCAGTGAGGCGGGCTCTGGCACCGTCCCCGGAAGTCCTCTCCTTTCTCGCTTTCGATTTCGGCACTGCCCGGGTCGGCGTCGCGAGCGGCAATTCGCTGACCCGAAGCGCGACCCCGCTGGCCACGGTCGCCGCGCGCGGCGAGGCCCGGCTCGAGGCGATCGGCCGGCTGATCGCCGAGTGGCGGCCGGCCGCCCTGGTCGTCGGCGTGCCGTTCCATCCGGACGGTGCCGCCCATGTGAACAGCGAGCGGGCGCGCCGGTTCGGCCGCCAGCTGCGCGCGCGCTTCGGGCTCACGGTGCACGAGGTCGACGAGCGCTACACGACCACCGAGGCGCGGGCGGCCGGCGCAGCCGATCTCGACGCCGCGGCGGCGGCTCTCATCCTCGAGCAGTTTCTGGCCGAGTCCCGATGAGCGGAACCGACCTCGACGCCGAAGCGCTCTACCAGGGCCTGCTCGCCGCGGTGCGACCGCTGCTCGAGCCCGACAGCCTGCTGGTCGGGATCTGGCGGGGCGGCGCCTGGCTGGCCGAGCGCCTGCAGCGCGACTGCGGCCTCGCCGGCGAGCCGGGCGTGATCTCGAGCGCCCTGCATCGCGACGACTTCTCGCGTCGCGGCCTGAGCGCCGGGGTCGACCCGACCCGGCTGCCGGTGGCGATCGAAGGCCGCCGCATCGTCCTCATCGACGACGTGCTCTACACCGGGCGGACGATCCGCGCCGCGATCAACGAGCTCTACGACTTCGGCCGGCCGGCCAGCGTGGCGCTGGTGGTGCTGGTCGACCGCGGCGGTCGCGAGCTGCCGATCGAGCCGGCCTGCGCGGTGGTCCGGGTGAGGTTGCCGGCGGGGCAGCGCCTCTCGCTGGCCCGCGACGACGCCGGCCGCTTCAGCTTCGAGGTCCGCTGAGGGCGCCGCTGACCATGTTCGTCCGCCGCAACCCGCAGCTCAACCGCAACGATGAGCTGATCCATCTGCTGTCGATCGAGGGCCTGCCGGCTTCGATCGTCCAGCACATCCTCGATACCGCCGGCACCTTTCTCAGCGTCAACGACCGCGAGGTGAAGAAGGTGCCGCTGCTGCGCGGCAAGAGCATCTTCAACCTCTTCTTCGAGAACTCGACGCGCAC
>JBDTUG010000432.1:0-3104 GCA_040007855.1 Caldimonas sp. | reverse complement strand
GCGTGCGCGACATCGGCTTCGGCCCGGGACGGCAGTTGTGGGCGCGCATCGCACCCCTCGGGCGCCGTCTGCTGCCGGTGACCACGCTGCCACGCTCGTTCGCGTTCGGCATGGTCTGGGGTTTCATGCCGTGCGGCTTCGTCTACACGGTGATGTTGATCGCGACGGTGCAACTCGACGCTGCGCGCAGCGCGCTGACGATGGCCGCTTTCGGACTGGGTACCTTGCCCGCCATGCTGCTCGTCGCTTTCGGCGCCCAGCGTTTCGCCGGCTTCAGTGCTCGGCCGGCGGCGCGACGCGTCGCCGGCGCGGCCTTGGTCGCCAGTGCCATGCTGACCCTGGCGGCTCCGTGGCTGCCCGAAGCTTCCTGGCTGCATGCCTGGCTGCCGTTCGTCTGCACGACGCGCTGAGGCTGGAGCCGATCGATCGAGCAACCAGGCTCAGCCGCGTCGGGCCACGGATCGTTCAGGCCTGCACAACCGGATTCTCGATGCTCCCAATGCCCGGGACCTCGACCTTCAGGACGTCTCCCGCCTTCAGGAAGATGTTGCGAAATCCGCCGACTCCGAACGGCGTGCCGGTCGAGATGACATCGCCGGGCAGCAGCGTCACTCGAGCCGAGAGATATTCGATCAGCTCGAAGGTGGAGAACACCATCATCGACGTCTCGCCGTCCTGCATCAATTCATCGTTGAGCCACGTCTTCAGCTTCAGCTGGTGAATGTCACCGACGGCACTCACCGGAACGAGCCCCGGACCGACCGGTGTCGACTTGTCCAGCGCCTTGGAGGACAGCCAGTCGACGATCCGGTTCTTGCCCAGCATCACCCACTGGAGGTCGCGCGCGGTCAGGTCGTTCAGAATCGTGACGCCGGCGATGTAGCGATGTGCATCCTCCTTCGCGACCCGGCTCGCGGTGCGGCCGATCACGACGGCGAGCTCCCCTTCGTAGTCCATTTGCGACGAGATGGCCGGCAGGCGGATGGCCTCTTGCGGACCCACCAGCGCCGTCGTCGGCTTCATGAAGATCACTGGCGTTGCCGGAACGTCGAGCCCAGCCTCGATCGCGTGCTTCCTGTAGTTGGCGCCCACCAGATAGACATTCGCGGCGTCGTCCACCGGCGGGCCGACCTGGACGCTGCCGGGCGACACGACCGGCAATCCGTCCAGCCGGATCGACGATTCGTCCCAGCCGCCGGGATGGGCCTCCAGGAAGGCCCGCACGCTGCCGTAGCGCGTGCTCAGGTCATGGATGACATCGCCCTGCCGGGTTCCGAGCTTGAACGGGCCGGCCGGCGTGTCTTTGAATCTGATGAGCATCATGGTGGCACCTTGTATGGACTATTTGAACTCGATCGACAGCGTCGGTCGCGGCGCGCCGGTCATCGCGACCTGCACGTCGACCAGGCTGCCGCATTCGGCGCAGCAGAGCTGTCGCAGCTTGAAACGGCCGCGGTCGTAGTCTTCGCCGCGCACGGCACCGGCACTTTGCAGCGGATCGGTCACCTCGAGCAGGTGAGGCAGCACGTCTTCGCCGGTCCCGCAATGCCGATGGCCGCAATGGCCGCAGGCGACCACGTCCTTGTCCAGGTCGAGCTCGAAGGTGCCGGCGTACCGGTGCTTGCCGCGGCCCGAAAACCGAAGTTCGCCGCCGACAGGCTGCTTGCCTCGCAGCAACCGCGCCTTGCGCAACGCCATGCGGCTCTTTTCCGTCTCCTCGGCATTCAGGACCGAATCATCACTGAGCGCGACGCCGTAGATCTCCGCCGCCGCCTGAGCGGAGATCACGCCACGCTTCGCATCCTCGGCGACCGTGGCCGGGTCGCGCGTGAGCGGGTCGCCGTACCCGCCTCCCGCTTGCCAGCTATGGAACCAGACGTCGCCTTCGGCCATCGGCGAGCGCTCATGCTTGCAGCAAAGCATCTCGACCTCGCCGTTGATCGCGTCGAGGCTCGAGGGCAGCGTCTGATGGCGCCGCAGGCGATCGACGAGGTCGGTCCTCACGACCCGGGCGACCCGAATCGATGCGCCGGGCATGCCGCCGGCAATGCCGATCGCATTCGGCATTTCCGCGCCGGTGCCGGCGAACAGCCCCTCCAGGCCCCGGTCGGGCGCCTCGTAGCTCGTGTAGGCCAGTTCCCCGGAGCGGCCGCCGCGGAAGCGTCCGGCCCCCCCGGAATCGCGCAGGTGGCGCCGGAACAGGTACAGGACCGGGTATTCGGCCTCCTGGTCTTCGATGTTCGGCATGTTCGGCGTCGTGTTGAAGACGATACCGGCGGTATCGACGCCATCCGCATAGGTGCGGGCGCCGCCGCCGCCGCCGAAGTGGCTCATCTCGGTCGCGGCGAAAGGAAATCCGTGCTGGCTCGTGCCGGCGAAGATCGGCGCCATCGACGTACCCGACCATACGGCCATCGCCTGTTCGCGGTACTTGTCGCTGGCGAGCAGCAATTGCGACAGGCAGCGCCAGACGGCGTCGATCGTCACGATCACGGCCGAGATCGTCGCCATCGCGCAAGGCGCCGGATAGGCGCAGTTGTTCACGGTACCCTTCTCCGAGACGATGTCCAGACAGTCGCGCACCCCGCGGTTCCAGGGAATGTCCCAGCACAGGTTGATATAGACCGCCGACAGCACCGCCGCCTGCAGTCCGGCGTAGGTGCAGTTGATCAGGCCGCGCGCGTTGGGACTGCTGCCGGTGAAGTCGAACGTGAGCCGGCTCCCCGCCTTCGTCATCGTGCAGACGATCTGGTAGATGTCAGGCAGATGGCCATCGTGGTCGATGTACTGCACTTCCCGCCAGACGCCGTCGGGCAGTTCCTCCAGCCGCTGGCTCAACTTCGTGGCGGCGTAGTCGATCGACTGCCGCATCACCGTCTTCACGGCGTCGATGCCCCAGGCCTCGATCAGTTCGAGCACTCGCTGGCGCCCCGAGTTCAGCGACGCGATCTGCCCCTTGATGTCGAGGCCGACCAGCGGATCGCGCACCTGGTTGATGATCCAGGCCAGCACGTCTTCGCGCACCTGCCCGGCGTCGACCAACTTGATCGGCGGCATGCGCAGGCCCTCCTGATGGATGTCGACGGCCTTGATCGAGAAGCCGC
>JBDTUG010000431.1:0-3112 GCA_040007855.1 Caldimonas sp. | reverse complement strand
CCGGCGTCGGCGGCCAGTCGATGGAAAAGCTCGCCGACTCGGGCCTGCTCGCCGGCGCGATCGATGTCTCGACCACCGAGATCGCCGACGAGATCGGCGGCGGCGTGCTCTCTGCCGGGCCGACCCGGCTCGACGTGTTCGCGCGCCATCCCCTGCCGTACGTCGGCTCGTGCGGCGCGCTCGACATGATCAACTTCGGCGCCTGGGACACGGTGCCCGAGCGCTTCAAGGGCAGAAAGCTCTACCGCCACAACCCGACCGTCACGCTGATGCGCACCACGGTCGACGAATGTCGGGCGATCGGCGCCTTCCTCGCCGACAAGCTGAACGCGATGACCGGCCCGGTGCGCTTCGTGATTCCCGAGGCCGGCGTCTCGTCGATCGACCGGCCAGGCCAGCAGTTCCACGACCCCGAGGCCGACCGGGCGCTGTTCGCGGCGATCGAAGAGCGCTTTCGCGCCGGCGCGGACAGGAAGCTCATCCGCCTGCCCCTGCACATCAACGACGAAGCGTTCGCCGACGCCCTGGTCGCCGCCTGGCGCGAAGTCGCGGCGAACGCCGAGCGCCACCCTTCTCCCCGCGCCTATGCCCCGCATCGCTAGACAGACCCTGCTCGCGCGCTTCCGCGCCAAGCTCGCTTCGGGCAGGCCGCTGATCGGCGGCGGCGCCGGCACGGGCCTCTCGGCCAAGTGCGAGGAGGCCGGCGGCATCGACCTGATCGTCATCTACAACTCGGGCCGCTACCGGATGGCCGGGCGCGGCTCGCTCGCCGGCTTGCTCGCCTACGGCAACGCCAACGAGATCGTCTGCGACATGGCGCACGAGGTGTTGCCGGTCGTCAAGCACACGCCGGTGCTCGCCGGCGTCAACGGCACCGACCCGTTCATGATCGCCGACGAGTTCCTCCAGCGCCTGATCGGGCTCGGCTTTTCCGGCGTGCAGAACTTCCCGACCGTCGGCCTGATCGACGGCAGCTTCCGCGCCAACCTCGAGGAGACCGGCATGGGCTTCGGCCTCGAGGTCGAGCTGATCGCGCGCGCCCACGCGCTCGACCTGCTGACCACGCCGTATGCCTTCAACGAAGCCGAGGCCACGGCAATGACCGAGGCGGGCGCCGACATCGTCGTCTGCCACATGGGCCTGACGACCGGCGGGGCGATCGGTGCCGGCACCGCATTGACGCTCGCCGACTGCGTGCCGCAGATCGAAGCGCGCGCGGCAGCCGCGAAGAAGGTGCGTCGGGACGTGATCGTGCTGTGCCACGGCGGCCCGATCGCCACCCCCGAGGACGCGGCCTGGATCCTCGGCCAGTGCCCCTCGTGCCACGGCTTCTACGGGGCCAGCTCGATGGAGCGGCTGCCCACCGAGGTCGCCCTCACCGAGACGACACGGCGCTTCACCCGGATTTCGATTTCAGGAGACAAGACATGACCGGCGCCCAATTCGGCAGCTTCCTGCTCGGCCTGATCGTCGTCGCGATCGTCGTCGCGATCGCGGTCTGGCTGCTTCACTGGCTCTACCTGCGCAGCTCGAAGGAGCGCTCGTTCGTGCGCACCGGGCTCGGCGGCCAGAAGGTCGTGCTCGACGGCGGCGCCTTCGTGCTGCCGATCGTCCACGACGTCATCCCGGTCAACATGAACACGCTGCGCCTCGAGGTCACGCGCGGCCGCGACAAGGCGCTGATCACCCGCGACCGGATGCGGGTCGACCTGATCGCCGAGTTCTACGTCCGGGTCGCGGCGCGTCCCGAGGCGGTGGCCGCGGCGGCGCAGACGCTCGGCCTGCGCACCATGGAGCCCGAGCAGCTGAAGGAACTGGTCGAGGGCAAGTTCGTCGACGCCCTGCGCACGGCGGCCGCCGAGATGACGATGGAAGAGCTGCACGAGAAGCGCGGCGCCTACGTCCGCAAGGTGCGCGAGACGGTCGCCGAGGACCTGACCAAGAACGGCCTCGAGCTCGAATCGGTGTCGCTGACCCAGCTCGACCAGACCGGGATGGAGTTCTTCAACCCGAGCAATGCCTTCGACGCCGAGGGCCTGACGCGGCTGACCGAGACGATCGAGCAGCGCAAGAAGCAGAGGAACGACGTCGAGCAGGACACCCTGATCGCGATCCGCAACAAGAACCTCGAGGCCGAGAAGCTCTCGCTCGAGATCGACCGCGAAGGCGAGTACGCGCGCCTCAACCAGCAGCGCGAGGTCGAGGTGGCGCGGGCGCGCCAGCGCTCCGAGCTGATGACCGAGCGGGCGCAGCGCGAGCAGGACGGCGAGAGCGCGCAGATCGCCGCCAAGCAGACCATCGACGCGGCGCGCATCCGCTCGGAGCAGACGATCGAGCAGGAGCGGATCGGCAAGGAGCGGACCATCCAGTCGGCCGAGATCGACCGCCGCATGACGGTCGAGCTGGCCGAGCAGAAGCGGGCGATCGCGGTGGCCAGGGAAAGCGAGGCGCAGAGCGTCGCCCAGGCGGCGGCCGACACCGCGCGCGCCGAGGCGGTGACCGCCGAGGAGAAGGTGTTCACCGCGCGTGAGGTCGAGATGGCCGAGCGCAAGAAGGCGATCGAGCTGATCGGCTCGCGCCAGGCGGCCGAGCGCGAGGCGCTGCGCCTCACCAGCGCAGCGCGTGCCGAAAAGGACGCGAGCGCCGACCGCGGCGCGGCGGTCCGCGCCCAGGCCGAGGCCGACGCCGACGCCGACAAGATCAGGTCGATGGCGATGCGGGTGCGCGCCGAGATCGAGGCCGAGGCCTTGCGGCTGATGAACGATGCGCACAACATGCTCTCGCCCGAGGCGCGGATGTCGGCGCTCAGGATGCGGCTGGTAGAGAAGGCCGAGGGAATCATCCGCGAATCGGTTCGGCCGATGGAGCGGATCGAGGGCATCAAGATCCTGCATGTCGACGGGCTCGGTGGCGGGGGCGGCTCCAATGGCGACGGGCACAACGGCAACGGCGGCGGCAACTTCTCCGACGGCCTGGTGAACTCGGCGCTGCGCTTTCGGGCCCAGGCGCCGCTCGTCGACCAGCTGTTGCGCGAGATCGGCCTCGAAGGCGGCGATATCCAGCGCCTGGTCGGCGGCGTCAGCGGCGCCCAGGTGGCGCTGCCGCCGGCGCC
>JBDTUG010000430.1:0-3114 GCA_040007855.1 Caldimonas sp. | reverse complement strand
CGGCAAGTCGGGCCGGCACAGCGAGCACCTCGGCTACATCCTGGCCGAGATGCAGTCTCTGCAGCGCACGTTTCCGGGAGGCGTGTGGTGAGCGTCGCGCTCGGATCGCGGCTCGAGCAGGCCTGGGCGGTGCTCGACACGGTGCTCGATCCGGAGGTGCCGGTGGTTTCGGTGCGCGACCTCGGCATCGTTCGTGACGTGATCGAGCGCGACGACGGCGGCATGACGGTTGTCGTCACGCCAACCTATTCCGGCTGCCCCGCGACCGAGGTGATCGAGAAGAGCATCGTCGATGCGCTCGTCGCCGAGGGCCTCGGCCCGGTCCGCGTCGAAATGCGGCGCGCGCCCGCCTGGACCACCGACTGGATGAGCGAGAAGGGCCGCCGCCAGCTGCGCGAGTACGGCATCGCGCCGCCCGGACCGGTGCCGGCGCCGCAGACCGCACCGCTTCGCTTCGTGCCGCGCCAGCCGCCCAAGGCGCTGGCCTGCCCGCGCTGCGACAGCTTCGATACCGAACGGATCTCCGCATTCGGCGCGACCGCGTGCAAGGCGCTCTGGCGCTGTCGCGCCTGCGGCGAGCCGTTCGAGCACTTCAAGCCGATATGAAGCCCCCACGCTTGCGCCTGCGGCGCTGCGCTGCCCCCCAACGGCGCCGAGTGCCGCGGCTCCATGCCGGCCCGTGCCGGCATGGACGGCACGAGGAGGCGTTGCGTCTCGCAACGCCGCGGCCTGCAAGGCCGGCCTGGCTTGGGAGCGGCCCGGCGCCCGGCCGGAGCGCTCGAGGAATTCCATGAGCAGCCTGCACTTCCACCCGCTGACGGTGAAGACCGTCCGTCCCGACACCGAGGAGGCCGTGATCGTCTCGTTCGACGTGCCCCAGGACCTGAGCGACGCGTTCCGCTTCACCCAGGGCCAGCACCTGACCCTGCGCCACACCGTCGAGGGCAGCGACGAGCGCCGCTCGTATTCGATCTGCTCCGGCATCGACGACGGCGAGTTGCGCGTCGGCGTGCGCAAGGTGCCGGGCGGTTGCTTCTCGACCTGGATCCACGAGTCGCTGAAACCGGGCGACACGATCCAGGTGATGGCACCCGAGGGGCGCTTCTTCGTGCCGCTCGATCCGAAGGCGGCGCGCCACTACCTCGGCATCGCCGGCGGCAGCGGCATCACGCCGATCCTGTCGATCATGAAGACCGTGCTCGCGGCCGAGCCCGAGTCGCGCTTCACCCTGATCTACGGCAACCGAAAGCTCCGCTCGACCATGTTCCTCGAGGAGCTCGAGGACCTGAAGAACCGCTACCTGTCGCGCCTGACGCTGCACCTCGTGTTTTCGCAGGAGTCGACCGATCTGCCGCTGCACAGCGGCCGGATCGGGCGCGAGAAGATCGGCGAGTTCCTCGGCACGCTGGTCGATGCGCGGCAGCTCGACCATGCCTTCATCTGCGGCCCGCACGGCGTCAACGACGAGGCCGAGGCGGCCTTGCTGGCGGCCGGCGTCGCGCCGGAGCGGATCCACATCGAGCGCTTCGGCATTCCCGATGCGGCGGGCATCCAGGCGGTCCAGCCGGTGCGCGAGGGCGACGCCGCCGACGCGCAGGTGACGATCATCCGGGATGGCGTCAGCCATGTCATCGATTTCCACGCCTACCAGGGCAACGTGCTCGCTGCCGCGGCGGCCGCCGGGCTCGAGGTGCCGTTCTCCTGCAAGTCGGGCGTCTGCTGCACCTGCCGCGCCAAGCTGCTCGAAGGCGAGGTGCGGATGGAGCGCAACTTCGCGCTCGACAAGCAGGAGGTCGCGGCCGGCTTCATCCTGACCTGCCAGGCACATCCGCTGACCGAGCGGATCCTCATCTCGTTCGACGAGCGCTGAGCCATGGGCCCGATGGCGCCGCCCTTCGTTCGCTGCCCCCCCGCGGGACGCTCGGCGCCCCTTGCGCGGCCCGGCGGGCGCTGACCATGCCGCGCGGACGCGCAAGAGGCTACGACGACCAGCGCGAGCAGATCCTCGCCCGCGCAGCGAAGCTGTTCGCCCGGCGCGGCTACACCGCCACCTCGATGAACGAGGTGGCGGAGGCCTGCGGCGTGTCCAAGCCATCGCTCTATCACTACTTCCACGACAAGCGGCAACTGCTGGTCGAGATCGCCGCGGCCCACATCGCCCGGCTCGAAGCGCTGGTCGACGAGGTCGGCGCCGAGGCGCGCGCGCCCGAGGAGCGGGTGCGCCGGCTGATCGGCGCCTTTCTGGCGGTCTACGCGAGTTCGCAGGCCGAGCACCGCGTGCTCACCGAGGACGTGAAGTTCCTGCAGCCGGCCGACCGGCGCCGCGTCCTCGACGGCGAGCGCAAGGTCGTCGCCGCGTTCGCCGACGCGATCGCCGAGGCCCGGCCGGAGCTGCGTGACCACAATCTCGACAAGCCGCTCACCATGCTGCTGTTCGGCATGATGAACTGGATGTTCACCTGGTTGCGTCCGCGCGGCGAGCTGAGCCACGCCGACATGGCGCCGGTGGTCGCCGAGCTTTTCTTCGGCGGCCTCGGCGCAGTCCGCACGCCCGGTCCGCCCCCTCTTTCCCCTTCCCAGTCCATCACCGGAGACACTGCATGCATTACCCCGCCCGCCTCGCGATCGCGCTCGGCCTCGCTGTCGCGACCACGTTCGTGAGTGCCGACATAAACGTCGGCGTCACGGTGTCTGCCACCGGACCGGCTGCCTCGCTCGGCATTCCGGAGAAGAACACGATCGCGCTGATGCCGCAGACGATCGGCGGGCAGAAGGTGAACTACATCGTCCTCGACGATGGCTCCGACACGACGACGGCTGTCGCGAATGCGAGAAAGCTCGTCACCGAGAACAAGGTCGACATCCTGCTCGGCTCGACGACGACGCCGAACTCGCTGGCGATGATCGACGTCGCCGCCGAGTCGCAGACGCCGATGATCTCGATGGCCGCCTCGGCGCGGATCGTCGAGCCGATGGACGCCAAGCGGCGCTGGGTCTTCAAGACGCCGCAGAACGACATCATGATGTCGCTGGCGATCGCCAGCCACATGGCCGCGTCGGGCGTCAAGACGGTCGGCTTCATCGGCTTTGCCGACGCCTACGGCGAAGGCTGGT
>JBDTUG010000429.1:0-3140 GCA_040007855.1 Caldimonas sp. | reverse complement strand
TCGGCTACCACCCGCAGGTGATCACCGCCGGCCGGCGCATCAACGACGGCATGGGCAAGTACATCGCCGAGCAGACCGTCAAGCAGATGATCGCCAGCGGCAGCTACGTCAAGGGCGCCAAGGTCAACGTGCTCGGCCTGACCTTCAAGGAAAACTGCGCCGATCTGCGCAACAGCAAGGTGGTCGACATCATCAACGAGCTGCGCGACTTCGGCGTAGAGGTGTTCGTGCACGACCCCGAGGCCGATCCGGCCGAGGCGCTGCACGAGTACGGCATCGTCCTGCGCCGCTGGGAAGACCTGCCGCGCGCCGACGCCATCGTCGCGGCGGTGGCGCACAAGCAATACCACGCCCTCGGCATCGAGGAGATCGGCCGCAAGGTCGTGAGGAACGGCTGCTTCATCGACGTCAAGGCCGGCTTCGACGGCCCGGCGTTCGAGAAGGCCGGGCTGGCCGTCTGGCGATTGTGAAGGCGCAGATGCAGGAGCATTCGATGTCAGTTCCGGTCCTCAGGACTCCGCTCGCCAGGAAGGTCTGGCGCCGCCTGTTCGGCGAAGACTCGTGGACGAGGCTGGCCGGCGACTTCCGCGAGAAGGAGCAGGCCGGGCTCGTCCGGCGACCGAATTACGCCTACGGCATGCTGCGCGCCGCCGACGTCGCCCGCTTCTTCGGCAAGACCCAGGTCACGGTCTGCGAGTTCGGCGTCGCGACCGGCATGGGACTGACCAACATGGCCGACCTCGCCGACCTGATCGGCGGCGAGACCGGGATCCGGTTCCGGGTCGTCGGCTTCGACACCGGCGCCGGGCTGCCACCGCCCGGCGGCTACAAGGACCATCCCGAGCTGTGGTCGGGCGGTGACTTCCCGATGGGCGACCCGGAGCAGCTCCGGGCGCGCCTGAAGGGCCGGGCCGAGCTCGTCCTGGGCAACATTGACGACACGATCGACGCCTTCACGAAGACGCTGACGCCCGACTGTCCGCTCGGCTTCGTGTCGATCGACGTCGACATCTACTCCGGCACGGTCGCCGCCCTGCGCGGCCTGGGCGGCCCCGCCGATTGCTATCTTCCGGCGATAAGCTTCTATCTGGACGACATCTCCTCGTATTTCTCGAACGACGCCTGCGGCGAGCTGTGCGCGGTGCACGAGCACAACGCCGCCCACCCGTTGCGCCTGCTCGACGTCGACCGTAGCCTTCCGGGACGCCGCGATCATCCGGTGGCGAGCTGGTACCGCTCGATGTACGTCTGCCACATCCTCGACCACGCGGCGCGCACCCGACCCCGCGAGCGCGGCTCGCTGACGCTGCAGGATCACCTCGAGTTCATGGCCGCGTTGCGTTAACTCGCTGCCCTGGCGGCTCAGGGGCTGTGCCGCCAGAGCTTCCTGACCCGCCGCATCAGCCCGCGCGAGTAGCGCAGCACCTCAGGCGGCACCCAACCCGCCAGGTGCTGGTTGCGGCGCAGGTTGGCCGCCTCACGCCGCACCGCGTCGCCGTCGCCCGGCCGGGCGACGTACATCGTCGAGCGATTGGGCACCTCTTCGTAGATCGCGCGCGACGCCGTGTAGTAGTAGAGCGCGAGCGAGCGGCGAAGCACGCCCTCCGGGGTGGCCAGCGGATCGGGATGGCCGTGCCAGGAATCGGCTTCAGTGTTGAAGATCACGCAGCGGTTCCACAAGGGCTCGATCCGCCTGGCCATCTGCTTCATGTCGCGGCTCCACAGCTCGAGCGAGCCCTTGTACTCGTCGCGCCACTCCTCGTTGAGGTAGACGATGACGTTCATGCGCCGGCGAACGTGCAGCTTGTTGTTGATGCGGAAGTCGGCGTGGATGCCCAGCTTGCCGCCCCGGCCGATCTCGTGGAAGCCGCCGCCGACGAAATACGGATCCGGCACCAGGCCCTCGATCGCCGACAGGCCCTCGAGAAACTCGAGGAAGGGCTGCGAATTGAAGAAGTCGAAGGCGCGCCGGCAGAACTCGTCGCAATCGGCGGGCAGCACCTGGCGCTTGTGATGCCCTGCGTACCCGACGTCGAAGACGACGTCCGACTTGAGCCGCTCCTTTGGAAAATGGGCGGCCAGTCCCGCGACCACGTCGGCCGGCAGAAAGTTCTCCAGGACGACGTGCGCAAACGGCTCGGCCGACCGGTATTGCCCGGCGAGCGAGGCGCCGATCCGGCGCGCCTCTGCCGGGTCGAGGTGGAAGCCGTTGGCAAGATCGATGGGAAGGATCGGCGTCACGGAATTCTTCTCGAGGCTCGAATTCAGTATATCGACGCGAGGGTGCCCGACACCCCCGCGATCGCCTGCCTGCCTTGGGGGCACGAGCCGGCTCGTCGGCAGCCGCGGTCGCCCCGGCCCGGTGCGGCCGAGGCAACATTTTGGAACGGTCGGTTCGATCGTGTAACGCCGCCCTGCCCGTTCGCGTCGCACTTGTAAGAAATCGCTTCTCGCGGGTGGCAAATCGCGTCCACCGGCGTGCGTTTGTTGCCGGGGCGACGCGCCCCGACGCCGTGGCATGAGAGCTGCAGCAGGTCCATTCTGTCCCGCGACTTCGTTCTCTGCGTGCCCTTCAGCTCCCTGCCGGATCTGCCGAAACGAGTCGGGTCGAAGGCGCGCCGCGCGCCGCTTCGCCCACCGACCCCTGTCAGGAATAAGCTTTGAGCGTGTCGCAGAATTTGTCTTTTTTCGGAGTCCCGGCCTTGAGCCTTTGCCTCCTGACCGCGGCGCTGCTGTCGGCATGCGGCGGCGGAAATTCCAGCTTTGCCGAGCTCGGTGCCCAGGACACCCCCACCCTGGCGTCCGCTGGTCCAGTGTCGGCCTCCGTGAACGACAACCCGACGGCAATGATCGCGAGCGTCAACCCCGCCGACCCGCTGACCTCGGCCGGCCTGCCGGTCGCTGCCGCGCCCGCCGGCGCAGCAGCCGGGCCCCCGGTCGCGCCGCCGCCGATCGTCCCCGGGGCCACGGCGCCGACCGGGGGGGCTCCCCCGGCGGCAGCACCCATCCCCGCAGCGCCGGTCGTCACCCCCGCACCGGCGACCCCGGTCGTCGTGCCGGCCCCGATCGTCGTGCCCGCCCCGGTCGTCGCGGCCGCCCCGACCCCCGCTCCGGCTGCGATCGCCCCCGCCCCCGCCCCG
>JBDTUG010000428.1:0-3154 GCA_040007855.1 Caldimonas sp. | reverse complement strand
CCGAGGTGATGAAGGTCTTCTCGCCGTCGATCACCCACTCGGCGCCGTCGCGACGGGCGCGGCAGGCCAGGCGGGCGACGTCCGAGCCACCGCCCGGCTCGGTGATCGCCAGCGCGGCGATCTTCGCGCCGGCCAGCACCTCGGGAACGATGCGACGCTGCAGCGCCTCGCTGCCGCCGGCGACGATCGGTGGCAGGGCGATCGAGTGCGAGAACAGGCTGGCCATCACGCCGCCGCTGCCGGCCCGCGCGACTTCCTCGCTGGCGATGACGCGCAGCCGCATCGGTGCCGGCGTGCCGCCCCAACGCTCGGGATAGCCGATGCCGAGCAGGCCGGCGGCCGCGGCCTGCCGGTACAGGGCGCGCGGAAAGGTCTCGGCCTCGTCCCAGGCGGCGACGTTCGGCGTGATCTCGCGCTCGACGAAGCGGCGCGCGCCGGCGCGGAAGGCCGCGAGCTCGGCGGCGTCAATCGGGGCAGCGGATCCGCTCACGGCTGGAGCTCGACAAGGCACTGGCGCGCCGCGACCTGCTCGCCGGCGCGGGCGTGGAGCGCGCCGACCGTGCCTGCGCGCGGTGCGCGCAACTGGTGTTCCATTTTCATCGCCTCGATCACGACCAGCAGCGCGCCTGCCTCGACCACCGCCCCCGGCACGACCAGCACCTGGGTGACGCGGCCGTGCATCGGTGCGAGCAGCGAGCCCGGGGCCTGCGATGCAGCGCCAGTCCGGCCCTGCAGGCGGGCATCGACGGTGGCGATCTCGGCGCCCTCGGCGAGCCACCAGCTGGCGTCGCCGGCGCGCGCGAAGACGGCGCGCACCGGCCGGCCGTCGATCTCGGCATCGAGCTCGCCGCCGGTTTCGTTGCCGCGCCGCTCGGCCAGCGCGGTGATGCGGTGCTCGCCGTCCGGGCCGCGGGCGACGAGGTCGGCGCGCGTGCCGGCGAGCTGCCAGGTCCGGGCCGCGCCGGCGACGAGCAGCGGCACCGCGCAGTCCAGCCGGGGCGACGACGACCAGCCGACCCAGAGGGCAGGCAGGCGCTGGCGCGCCAGGGTCGCCGTGGCCACGGCGGCCAGCGCTTCCAGCCAGGGCGAGGCGATCGCCGCGCGCGCGGCGTCGTCGCCGAAGTGGCTGGCCAGGAAGTCGGTCGTGACTTCGCCCGCACGAAACGCCGGATCGCGCAGCACCCGCGCCAGGAACGCGCGGTTGGTCGTCACGCCGAGGCAGACCGTGCGGTCGAGCCCTTCGGCGAGCTGGTCGCAGGCGGCGTCGCGGCTCGCCGCGTGGGCGACCAGCTTGGCGAGCATCGAGTCGTAGAAGGGGCTGGCCTCGCCGCCGCTGGCCAGGGCATGGTCGCAGCGCAGCAGCGGTGGCGCCGACCAGCGGGCGATCCGGCCCGCCTGCGGCAGATAGCCCTGCGCCGGGTCTTCGGCGCACAGGCGGGCCTCGATCGCATGGCCGCCCGCTTCGTAGCGCGCCAGCGCCTCGTCCTGCGCCATCGGCAAGGGCTCGCCGGCGGCGATGCGCAACTGCCACTCGACCAGGTCGACGCCGACCAGCGCTTCGGTCAGGGCGTGCTCGACCTGCAGGCGAGTGTTCATCTCGATGAACCAGAAGCCGCCGTCGGGATCGAGCAGGAACTCGACAGTCCCGGCGCCGCGGTAGCCGACTGCGCGCGCCGCCGCGACCGCCGCCTCGCCCATCGCCCGACGCAGCTCCGGCGAAACGGCCGGGGAGGGCGCTTCCTCGATGATCTTCTGGTGCCGGCGCTGCACCGAGCAGTCGCGTTCGCCGAGGTGGATGACCCGGCCGGCGCCGTCGCCGAAGACCTGGATTTCGACGTGCCGCGCGCCCAACACCGCGCGCTCGAGGAGGAGGCGGGCGTCGCCGAACGCGGCGTGCGCTTCGGCGGCGGCCGATTCCAGGGCGGCGTCGAGCTCGCTCTCGCCGCACACCAGCCGCATGCCGCGGCCGCCGCCGCCGGCCGCTGCCTTCACCATCAGGGGCAGGCCGAGCCGAGTTGCTTCGCGGCGCAAGGTCGCGCGGTCCTGCGCGGCGCCGTCGTAGCCCGGCAGCACCGGGACGCCGGTGCCGGCCATGCGCTGGCGCGCGGCCGCCTTGTCGGCCATCGCGCGCATCGCCGCGGGCGGCGGGCCGATCCAGAGCAGGCCGGCGGCCTCGACCGCTTCGGCGAACGCCGCGTTCTCGCTGAGGAAGCCGTAGCCCGGATGCAGCGCCGCTGCGCCCGCGGCGCGCGCCGCCGCGACGATCGCCTCGCCGCGCAGGTAGGAGTCGGCCGCGCGCTCGCCGCCGATCGCGACCACCCGGTCGCAGGCGCGCGTGTGCGGCGCCTGGCGGTCGGCGTCGGAGGCGATCGCGATCGTCTCGAGGCCGAGGCGGCGCGCCGTTCGCGCGATCCGCACCGCGATCTCGCCCCGGTTGGCGATCAGGAGCGGGCCGCGGATCACCCTCGGGCCGGCAGCGTGTGCATGTACTTGGCGATGATGCCGAGCATCACCTCGTCGGCGCCGCCGCCGATCGAGCCCAGCCGGCCGTCGCGGTACAGGCGCGACGCCGGGTTGTCCCAGGTGTAGCCCATGCCGCCCCAGTACTGCAGGCAGGCGTCGGAGACCTCGCGCAGCAGCCGGCTCGACTTGAGCTTGGCCATCGACGCCCACTCGGTGACGTCGCCGCCGCCGACGTACTTCTCGGTTGCCATGTAGACCAGCGCGCGCAGCGCCTCGACCTCGGTCTTCAGCTCGGCCAGCCTGAAGTGAACGACCTGGTGGTCGAGAACGCTCTTGCCGAAGATGCGGCGCTCGCGCGCGTAGTCGGCGGTGAGGCGGATGCAGCGCGACAGGCCCTCGATCGCGTTCGCCCCGGCCCAGAGACGCTCCTCCTGGAACTGCTGCATCTGGTAGGTGAAGCCCATGCCTTCATCGCCGACGCGGTGGGTCTGCGGCACGCGCACGTCGTCGAAGTGGATCAGGCCGGTGTCGCTCGACATCATGCCGATCTTCCTGATCTTCTTCGCCTTGACGACGCCCTTGGCGTTCATCGGCACCATGATCAGGCTCTTGTTCTTGTGCGCCGCGCCTTCCGAGGTGTTGGCGAGCAGGCACATCCAGTCGGCCTGCAGGCTGTTGGTGATCCACATCT
>JBDTUG010000427.1:0-3178 GCA_040007855.1 Caldimonas sp. | reverse complement strand
TGCATGCTGTTCCGGTTCGGCGCCAGCCTGCCGCTGGCGCGGCTCGCCGATCCGGCCCTGCTCGCGATTTATCTCTTCTCGGCGCTGACCATGGTGGCGCTGGCGGTCGCGGTCACGCTGCGCACGCGCCGCCGGCCGCACGGCGTCGGCCTCAAGGACGCCGCCTTCGGCGCCCTCGTCGGCGCCTTCCCGAACGCCGGCTTCATGGGCGTGCCGCTGCTGGTGGGGCTGTATGGCGATGCCGCGGCCGGGCCGGTGATCGGCGCCATCGTCATCGATCTGGTCGTCACCAGCACGCTCTGCCTTGCCCTGGCGCAGGCCGAGTCGGCTCGCGCCGCGGGCGACGCCGGGCAGGGCGCGGCGCACGCCGCAGCGATCGCCCTGCGCGGCGCCCTCTCGAACCCGCTGCCCTGGGCGATCGTCCTCGGCGCGCTCTCGGCAGCGACCCGGCTCGAGCCGCTCGCGCCGGTCGCCCAGATCATCCGGATGCTCGGCGACTCGGCCAGCCCGGTCGCCCTGTTCACGATCGGCGCCGTGCTCTACCGCGCCCGCCACCATGTCCATGCGCGCACCCCGGTCGCCCACTACCTGCCGGTAGCGCTCATCAAGCTGCTGGTGCATCCTGCGCTGGTGTTCGGCACCGGCCTGCTGGCGCAGGCGCTCGGCGCGCCGGTGCCCACCTTCGGGCTGATGATCCTGACGTTGACCGCGGCGCTGCCGAGCGCCAGCAACGTCTCGATCCTGGCCGAGCGTTACGGCGCCGACAACGGCCGGGTGACGCGGATCATCCTGCTCTCGACGGTGCTCGCCTTCGCCACCTTTTCGGCCATCGCCTGGGCCTTCGAGCGGGGTAGACCCGGAGAGGCGGTCAGCACAGGGTCGGGTATTCTGTATACGGAATACCGACTTGTGCAGTGACCGCCCAGCTCGTCAGGCTCCAGACCGCCCCCGACCTGGTCGACCGGGTCTACCGGGCCCTGCTCGACGCCATCAGCGACGGCTCGCTCGCCCCCGGCGCGCGGCTCACCCAGGAAGAGATCGCCGAGCAGCTCGCGGTCTCGCGCCAGCCGGTGCTGCAGGCGATCCGCCTGCTACGCAAGGACGGCCTGGTCCAGGACGCGCCGGGCCGCGGCGTGATCGTCGCCCCGCTCGACCCGGCCAGGATCGCCCAGGTCTACGAGGTCCGCGCCGCCCTCGACGCGCTGGCGGCACGGCTCGCCGCCGAGCGTCACGCCGTGATCGACGCGAAGCTGGTCGAGCGCGGCCGGCGCGCCGCGCGCGGCCGCGACATCAAGGCACTGATCGAGGCCGACATCGCCTTCCACAACGCGATCTACGACGCTTCCGGCAACCCCCTTATCGGCGCGAGCGCTCGCCCGCACTGGGTTCACCTGCGCCGGGTGATGGGCGCGGTGCTGCGCTCGTCGCCGCAGCGCGAGGCGCTCTGGGACGAGCACGCAGCGATCGCCGAAGCCATCGCCGCGGGCGACCCGGATCGAGCCGCAGTCCTGATCGACCATCACGCGCTCCGTGCGAGCGACAACCTCAGGGCGCGCCTCGCCGACGTCCTGGCCACCGCCACGAAAGGCCCGCCATGAAGCTCAGCTCCGAACAGCTCGCCCGGTTCGACCGCGACGGCTACCTCTTCTTCCCCGGCCACTTCAGCGCCGACGAGACCCGGGGCCTGACCGACGCCGTGCCCGAGATCTATGCCCGGCGCGAGGTCTACAACGTGCGCGAGAAGGGTAGCGATGCCGTTCGCACCAACTTCGCGGCACACATGTACAGCGAGCCGTTCGCCCGGCTGGCGCGCCATCCGCGCATGGTCGGCCCGGTGCAGAGTCTGCTCGGCGACGAGCTCTACATGCACCAGTTCAAGATCAACGGCAAGCAGGCCTTCGACGGCGACGTCTGGCAGTGGCACCAGGACTACGGCACCTGGCTCAACGACGACAGGATGCCGGCCGCGCGCGCCATGAACGTGGCGATCTTCCTGGACGACGTCAACGACTACAACGGCCCGCTGATGTTCATTCCGGGCAGCCACAAGCGCGGCGTGGTCCATGCGAAGCACGACCTCACCACCACCAGCTACCCGCTCTGGACGGTCGACCACGACCTGATCGCCCAGCTCGTCGAGCGCGCCGGCGGCAAGGAGGGCGGCATCGTCTCGCCGACCGGTCCGGCCGGCTCGATGATCCTGTTCCACGGCTGCCTCGTGCACGCTTCGGGCTCCAACCTCTCGCCCTGGAACCGGGTCAGCGTCTACCTGAGCCTGTGCGCGGTCACCAACCACATTCGCCGCTTCAAGCGGCCCGAGTACATCGCCCACCGCGACTTCAGGCCGCTCACCACCCTGCCCGACGATTGCCTGCTGAAGGACTACCCGGTCGATCTGCCGTGGAAGAACGGCATGCCGGCCAGCGCTCTGGAAACCTCGACGGACGAGTTGAAACTGGCGGCCTGACATGAGCCTGCACGCACAACTCCAGCGCCGCCAGGCCGAGGGCAAGCCGATCCGGGTCGGCCTGATCGGCGCCGGCAAGTTCGGCTCGATGTACCTGGCGCAGGTGCCGCGCACGCCCGGCGTGCACCTCGTCGGCATCGCCGACCTCTCGCCCGACGGCGCAAGGAAGAACCTCGCCCGGGTCGGCTGGAGCGACGCGCAGACGCGGGCGGCCAGCCTCGACGCCGCCGTCAAGGACGGCCGCACGACCCATATCGGCGAGGACTGGAAGGCGCTGGTCGCGCACCCCGCGATCGACGTGATCGTCGAGTGCACCGGCCATCCGATCGCCGCGGTCGAGCATTGCCTGCTCGCCTTCGCGAACCGCAAGCACGTCGTCAACGTGACGGTCGAGGCCGACGCGTTCTGCGGTCCCTTGCTGGCCAGGAAGGCGGCCGGCGCCGGCGTGGTCTATTCGCTCGCCTTCGGCGACCAGCCGGCGCTGATCTGCGACCTGGTCGATTGGGCGCGCACCTGCGGCTTTCCGGTCGTCGCCGCGGGCCGGGGACACAAGTGGCTGCCGCACTTCAGCGAGTCGACGCCGGAGACGGTGTGGGGCAACTACGGCCTGACGCCGGAGCAGGCCGAGCGCGGCGGCCTCAACCCGAAGATGTTCAACAGCTTCCTCGACGGCTCCAAGCCCTCGATCGAATCGACCGCCGTCGCCAACGC
>JBDTUG010000426.1:0-3195 GCA_040007855.1 Caldimonas sp. | reverse complement strand
GTGAGCAGGCCCTTGGCGACGTAGCTGCGCAGCGAATCCTGCTGCGGCAGGTAGATGCGCTTGCCGGCGAGCTTGTCGACGCTGTCGATGCTGTTCCTGGCGACCAGCACGTAGACCTGCTCCTGGCCGCTGGTCGCGAGCAGCTGGTAGGCGTGCAGCATCGCCGACGCCGTGACGTGCGCCGGCGCGATGATGATCTCGTTCTCGACCGTGCGGCTGGCCCGCATGACCTCGGCCATGGACGAGGTCTGGGTGACCGTGGTCCGCACGCCGGTGGTCCGGGTCAGCGATTGCGAGGGGGCGAGCGAGGCGCTCAGCAGCACGTCGCCGACCGCGTCGGCCGGGTCGATGCCGAGCAGCACGCGCACCTCGGAGGCGGCGTGGGCGTTCGCCAGGGCGAACAGGGCGAGCGCGGCGCCGGCGAAGGCACGAACCCCGCTCGACCTGCCGGCAGCGGGCGTGACTGGACTGTTCATGGTGTCGGCTCCCTCAACCTGCGGAGCTTAAGCCGGCACCCGCTCCCGCGTCCACAGCGACCGTGGCGATCCGGTGACTACTTCACGCCGGGGGCGGCGGCGCCGCCCCCGCGCGAGCGGCGCCTCAGCCGATCTTCACCGGCACGAAGATCTTCTCCCCGTCGCGCTGCACCAGCAGCGCCACGCTCTTCGGCCGGGCCGACAACACGCTCTTCAGTTGCTCGAGCGACTCGACCGGCTTGCCGTTGATGGCCAGCAGGACGTCGCCGGCCTCGATGCCGGCGCGCTCCGCCGCGCCCTCGACCTGCTCGACCAGCAGCCCGCCATCGAGCTTGGCCTCGCGCTTCTCGTCGCGCGTCAGCGGCCTGAGGGCCAGGCCGAGTTGGCCGCGTTCGGCCGAGCCCGCCGCGTCGGCGACCTTCTTCTCGCTCTCGTCGGCGCCGCCGAGGCGGGCTTCGACGGTGCGCTCGGCGCGGTCGCGCCAGACCTTGAGCCTGACCCGCTCGCCCGGCGCCGAGAGGCCGATCAGACTCGACAGGCCACCCGAGCGCAGCACCGGCTCGCCGTTCACCTCGGTGATGACGTCGCCCGACTTCAGGCCCGCATCGGCCGCGGCGCTGCCCGGCGCGACGCCCGAGATCAGCGCGCCGTCGACCCGCTTCATGCCGAACGAATCGGCGAGCGACTGGTTGAGGTCCTGCACGGTCACGCCGAGCCGGCCGTGGCTGGCCTTGCCGGTGGCGACGATCTGGGTCTTGATCTTCAGCGCGACGTCGATCGGGATCGCGAACGAGAGGCCCTGGAAACCGCCGCTGCGCGAGTAGATCTGCGCGTTGATGCCGACCACCGAACCGCTGCCGTCGAACAGCGGGCCGCCCGAGTTGCCGGGGTTGACCGCGGCGTCGGTCTGGATGAAGGGCACGACCGCGTCGCCGGGCAGGGAACGCCCCTTGGCGCTGACGATGCCCTGAGTGGCCGTCTGCTCGAGCCCGTAGGGCGCACCGATGGCCAGCACCGGGTCGCCGACTTCCAGGCTCTTCGGGTCGCCGAGGCGCACCACCGGCAGGTCGCGCGCGTCGATGCGCAGGACGGCGATGTCGGTGCTGGTGTCGGTGCCGAGCACCTTGGCGGTGAACTCGCGCCGGTCGCTCAGCTTGACCGTCACGTCCTTGGCCTCGCGCACGACGTGGGCGTTGGTGAGGATCAGGCCGTCGGCGCTGATGATGAAGCCCGAGCCCATGCCCTTGAAGGGCTGCGAGGGATTCTGCCGGCCGCGCCGCGAATAGCCGGGCATGCCGCGGAAGAACTTGAAGAACGGATCGTCCTCCATGCCGTCCGGGAGCCCCTGATCCTCGGCCGTCATCTTGTGCGTGCCCTGGACCATGATGCCGACGACCGCGGGCGCCGACTGCCTGACGATGGCGCGGTAGTTCGGCACCTGGCCCGACGCCGCGACCAGCGGCACCGGTGGGACGACCCGCTCGACAGCGGGCGCGGCGGCAACGACGGGCGCGGCGGTGACGGCCGGCACGGGGGCCGCGGCGGCCACCAGCGGGCCGCCTTTGATCCAGTGCGGAAGATCGAAGGCACCGGCGGTGCCGACGACGGCGATGCCGGCCCCGATGAGGGCCGCGCTGAGGGGTTTCAGGTTCATGGAGGTCTCCGGCTGCGAAGGGTGAGCCCGCGGAAGATTCCGCTCTGCGCCGAAGATAGGGAGCGCCGATTAGCGCACCGTTAGGGCCCGGTTAAGCCGGCGTTAAGACGGCTGCGCCGGACCGGCCAGCGGGAAGCGGACGTCGACGCGCAGGCCGCCCCGGGCCGAGCCGGCGAGCACGACGCTGGCGCCGTGTGCGGCGGCGACGCTGCGGACGATCGCCAGGCCGAGCCCCGAGCCCGACTCGCCGCTTTCGGCGCGCCGATAGAAGCGATCGAAGACGCGCTGCCGCTCGGCCTCGGGGATGCCCGGGCCGGCATCGTCGACGCTGAGCGTGGCGGTGCCGGCGGCAAGGTCGGCGGCGATCGTGAGCTCGACGCGCGAGCCGGGCGGCGAATAGCGCGCCGCGTTGTCGGCGAGGTTTCGCACCAGCAGTCCGAGCGAGACCGGGTCGCCCTCGATGAAGACCGGCGCCGCGGCGACCAGCTCGAACTCGACGCCGCGCGACGCGGCGAAGGCCACGGTCTCGGCGACCGCCCGGCGCGCCAACTCGGCGAGATCGACGCGCTCGCGCGGCGCCGGCACCGCGCCCGGCTCGCTGCGCGCCAGGGCGAGCAACTGCTCGACCAGCCGGGTCGCGCGATCGATGCCGGCGCCGATCGCGGCACGCGCCGCTTCGCGATCGGCGTCGTCGCCGGCCCGGCGCAGCAGCTCGAGCTGCAGCTTCAGGGCGGTGAGCGGCGAGCGCAGCTCGTGCGCCGCGTCGGCGACGAAGGCGCGCTGGGTGTCGAGCGACAGTCGCAGCCGCTCGAGCAGCGCATTGAGCGCGCCGGCGAGCGGCGACACCTCGTCGGGCAGGCCGGCGACCGCGACCGGCGCCAGCGAGAGCGCATCGCGGGCGCGCAGCTCGCCGGCCAGGCGGTCGAGCGGCGCCAGGTTCCTCGCCGCCAGCCACCAGATCGCGAACGCCGCGAGCGGCGCCATCAGGAGCAGCGGCAGGACGCTGCGCCAGGCTGCGCGCGCCGCCAGGCGCTCGCGGATCTCGACCGGCTGGGCGACCTGGAT
>JBDTUG010000425.1:0-3198 GCA_040007855.1 Caldimonas sp. | reverse complement strand
CTGCACAAGGCGGTGCGCGGCAGCGACCCGGACGCGTCGCTCTACTGGTTCGTGCGCATGATCGACGGCGGCGTCGACCCGCGCTACGCGGCGCGCCGGCTGGTGCGCATGGCCAGCGAGGACATCGGCCTGGCCGATCCGCGCGCGCTCCGCCTCGCCCTCGACGCGGCCGAGACCTACGAGCGGCTCGGTTCGCCGGAAGGGGAGCTCGCGCTCGCCGAGGCGGTGGTCTACCTTGCCGTGGCGCCGAAGAGCAACGCCGTCTATGCCGCCTGGAACGCGGCCCGGGCCTTCGTCAAGGCCGACCGTACCCGGCCGGTGCCCTTGCGGCTGCGCAATGCGCCGACCGCGTTGATGAAGGACCTGGACTACGGCAAGGGCTATCGCTACGCCCACGCCGAGCCGGGCGGCTTCGCCGCCGGCGAGCGCTACTGGCCCGACGATCTCGACCCGCCGTCGTTCTACCAGCCGGTCGCTCGCGGCCTCGAGATCCGGATCGGCGAGCGGCTTGCCGAGTTGCGTGCCCTGAACGAGGCGGCCGGCAAGCCGGAATGAGCCCTCCCCAGGGCCTCGACCAGTCCTAGCCCAGGCCGGGGCCGGAGCGGACTAGGCTTCTCCCCAAGGCCCTCGCCGGGGATTTGCTACTAGAGTCAGGCAGCCTCAGCGGGGAGCCTGACCGGCCGTCCATGGAAACCTTCATTCAGCAGATCATCAACGGCATGGTCCTCGGCAGCGTCTATGCGCTGGTCGCCCTGGGCTACACGATGGTCTACGGCATCATCAACCTGATCAACTTCGCGCACGGCGAGGTGCTGATGGTCGGTGCGCTGACGAGCTGGACGGTCGTGACCGCGCTCGCCGGCTTCGGCCTGCCGGGCTGGTCACTGCTCCTGCTCGGGCTGATCGCCGCCGTCATCATTTGCTCGGCGCTCAACTTCACGATCGAGAAGATCGCCTACCGGCCGCTGCGCAACGCACCCCGGCTCGCTCCGCTGATCACAGCGATGGGCATGAGCCTGCTCCTGCAGACGCTGGCGATGATCATCTGGAAGCCGAACTACAAGTCCTTCCCCATCCTTCTGCCGGGCGATCCGCACGTCGTCTTCGGCGCAGTGATCAACAACGTGCAGATCCTGATCCTGGTCGCGACCACCATCACCCTGGCCGGCCTGATGTACCTGGTCAACCGCACCAAGCTCGGCCGGGCGATGCGCGCCACTGCCGAAAACCCGCGCGTCGCCGCCCTGATGGGCGTGCGGCCCGACACGGTGATCTCGGCCACGTTCGTGATCGGTGCCGCGCTCGCCGCGCTGGCCGGCGTCATGTACGCGGCCAACTACGGCTCGGTCCAGCACACGATGGGCTTCCTGCCCGGCCTCAAGGCCTTCACGGCGGCGGTGTTCGGCGGCATCGGCAACCTGGCCGGGGCGATGGTCGGCGGCGTGCTGCTCGGCCTGATCGAATCGCTCGGCGCCGGCTACATCGGCGACCTGACCGGCGGCGTGCTCGGCAGCCACTACCAGGACATCTTCGCCTTCGTGGTGCTGATCCTGGTGCTCACCCTGCGCCCGCAAGGCCTGCTCGGCGAACGGGTCGCGGACCGCGCATGAGCCACGCCCGGCCGCCCGAAGGGGCGCAGACCACTAGGGCGCACCCATGACCGAGTTCGCGCAGCGCAACAAGCTCGCCGTCTTCATCGGCGCCGCGATCCTGCTCGTCATCCTGCCCTTTGTCGTGCAGATGGCCGGCAACGCCTGGGTGCGCATCATCGACATCGCGCTGCTCTACGTGCTGCTCGCGCTCGGCCTCAACATCGTGGTCGGCTATGCCGGTCTGCTCGATCTGGGTTACGTGGCCTTTTACGCGGTCGGCGCCTACATGCTGGGCCTGCTCGCATCGCCGCAGCTGCTCGAGACCTTCCCGGCGATGGCCGCCACCTTCCCGAACGGCCTGCACACGCCGTGGTGGGTGGTGATCCCGCTCGGCGCCCTGGTCGCTGGGGTGGCGGGCGTGCTGCTCGGCGCGCCCACCTTGAAGCTGCGCGGCGACTACCTGGCGATCGTCACGCTCGGCTTCGGCGAGATCGTGCGGGTCTTCGTGAACAACCTCGACGCGCCGGTCAACATCACCAACGGCCCCAAGGGCATTGCCGCCATCGACGAGATTTCGATCTTCGGCGTCGACCTCGGCAAGACCCAGCATGTGCTCGGCCTCGAGATGCCGAAGGTCACGAACTACTACTTCCTGTTCCTGGTGCTGGTCCTGCTCGCGGTGCTGATCTGCTACCGGCTGGAGCGCAGCCGGATCGGCCGCGCCTGGATGGCGATTCGCGAAGACGAGATCGCCGCCAAGGCGATGGGCATCAACACCCGCAACCTCAAGCTGCTCGCGTTCGGCATGGGCGCCACCTTCGGCGGCGTGTCCGGCGTGATGTTCGCGAGCTTCCAGGGCTTCATCTCGCCGGAATCGTTCAGCCTGCAGGAGTCGGTGATGATCGTGGCGATGGTCGTGCTCGGCGGGATCGGCCACCTGCCCGGCGTGATCGTCGGCGCGCTCCTGCTCGCCGCCTTGCCCGAGGTGCTGCGCTACGTCGCCGGGCCGCTGCAGGCGATGACCGACGGCCGGCTCGACGCTTCCATCCTGCGCCAGCTGCTGGTCGCGCTGGCGATGATCGGCATCATGCTGTCCCGGCCGCGCGGCCTGTGGCCCTCTCCCGAGCACGGCAAGCTGGCCTCGACGGCGCCGCTGCCGCGCACGGTCGGCGACCCGTCGATGCCGCAGCCGGTCGGCCCGAACGTGAGCGAGGTCACCAACGAAAGCCACCCGAGCGGGAGCCGGCATGCCTGAATCGGTGGAGTCCGCAAGCTCGCTCCGCGCGTCTGCGGTCGGCGGCGCGACCCGGCCGGTCGCGGAGACCGTGCTCAAGGTTCGCGGCGTGTCGAAGCGCTTCGGCGGCCTGCAGGCGCTCTCCGACGTCGGCATCACGATTCACAAAGGTCAGGTCTACGGCCTGATCGGCCCGAACGGCGCCGGCAAGACGACCTTCTTCAACGTCCTCACCGGCCTCTACACGCCCGACACCGGCACTTTCGAACTCGGCGGCAAGCCGTACAAGCCGAGCGCGGTGCACGAGGTCGCCCAGGCCGGCATCGCGCGCACGTTCCAGAACATCCGCCTCTTCTCCGACATGACCGCGCT
>JBDTUG010000424.1:0-3204 GCA_040007855.1 Caldimonas sp. | reverse complement strand
TTCGGCCTGCCCGACACCGTCGACCGCTGGCGCAAGGTGGCGCAGGACCCGCGGCCGGCCGCCGGCCCCAAGGGCGGTGCGCGGCCGCTGCAGGCGCCGGGGACCTACTGGGAATACAACGACGTGCGCATCAACCAGCTGGCGCTGGCGCTGCTGCACCTGTTCCGCCGGCCGTTGCCCGAGGTGTTCCTCGAGCAGCTGCTGCGCCCGCTCGGCGGCGGCGAAGGCTTCGTCTGGCGCGGCTACGACGACGCCTGGATCGAGCTGCCCGATGTCGGCCGCGTCCAGTCGGTCCCCGGTGGAACCCATTGGGGAGCCGGGGTCTCGATCAGCGCCAACGACCAGGCCCGGATCGGCCAGCTGCTGCTCGACGGTGGCATCGGCGGCGGCCGCCAGCTGGTTCCCGAAGCGTGGCTCGAACGGATGGCCGCGCCCTGCCCGATCGCCCCGTTCTACGGCCGGCTGCTCTGGCTCAACCTCGGCGGCACGGCATTTCCCGGTGCCTCGGCGAGCGCCGTCTTCATGGTCGGCGCCGGCGGCCACTACGTGTGGATCGACCGCGAGCTCGACGCGGTCGTCGTGCTGCGCTGGCTCGACCCGGCGGTCGCAGGCGCGGCCATCGGCCGGATCGCGAAGGCGCTGCGCGGCGCTGCTGCCTGAGCGGCTCGGCGCGCCTGTCGCGGCACCGGCGTGCCGGGCGCGCCGCACACGCCGGACGGGCGGGCGCGCTTCGTCGGCTCAGCCCGGCCGGTCGACGTCGCGCTTGCGGCCGCCGAGCATCGCCGCGGCCAGGTTCTCGCCCCAGCGCCAGCCCATCAGCGCGACGCCGGCCAGGTGCAGCGCCACCGCCACGAGCAGGGCGTCGGCGAGCCAGACGTGCAGGTCGTGGACGGTGTCGTCGCCCCAGAAGGCGTCGAGGCGGCTGAGCCAGCCGGTCAGCCCGAGCAGCAGCACCAGCGACCACAGCAGCCAGACCATCCACAGGCCGAGCGGATCGTGGCCGAGGGTGCGCGGCGCGCCGGCGCGCAAGTAGGCCAGGGAGGCGGGCAACGACGGGCGGAGCGCCGCCAGGCCGGCGTGGCCGCGGGCGACCGCGGCCCAGGCGAGCCGGGCGACGACAACGCCGACCGCCGCGTAGCCGATCGCCCGGTGCAGGGGGCCGCCGTCGTCCTGGACGAGGTCGAAGAACACGAGCGCGGCGAGCAGCCAGTGCAAAAGACGAACGGCCGCGTCCCATACCGGAACGCGGCCGTCGATGGCGGACTCCCGGCCGGCGGGAGGCCGCTCGGCCATCTACTTTTCGACCTCGCTCTTGACCGGATCGAGCGTTTTCGCGTCGTAGTAGATCTCGACCTTCTTGCCTTCCTTGTTCTTGCCGTAGATCTCGTAGCAGTTGCCGTCGACCTTGAACTTGCTGATCGTGTAGCCCTGGGCTTCGATCCTGGCCTTGGCGTCGGCCTCCTTCATCCACTCCGCCTTGGGATAGGCCTTGCAGTCGGCCTTGGCGAAGGCGGCGGTCGAGCAGGCGGCGAGGGCGCCGAGCAGGGCGAGGCGGGCGATGGGCGTCATGGAATTCCTTGCGGGTCGTCGTTGGATCCTGCCCAGTGTAACCCGCAACGAGAATCGTTCGTGTTCATGGCAACCCGTGCCACGCCGGGCCGGTGGGACCGCGCCGCGCGAGAACCTTGCACTAAACGGATAGACCGCGGCGGCCCCCACCGCGACCATGCCGCTCGTGCCCGATGCGCGCTTCCAGCGTGGAAGTCCAGGGCTACAGGAGACGAGCATGGGATTGCTGGCGACGCTGGGTCTGACTCCGACGGTTTCGATGCTGCAGGTGGGCGCCATGACCAGGGCCAGCGCCTCACCTGCCCGAGCGGGCGAGCTCGCGGCGGCGCCGACGCAGCCGAACCCATGGGCCGTCGACCCCGCGCAGCCGACCTCGCACGAAGCAGCCACGCCATATGGCACCTTCTACATCGACTGGCAGAACCGCGACGAGGTGATGCCCTGGGTGGAAGACGCGCTCGCGGCGTTCGCGAAGGCGAAGGCGGCCCATTCCGGGATGCTCGAGGCCGCGGCGAGGCTGGCAAAGGCCAAGAGGATCGTCGAGGCGCAACCGCACAGCGCCGCTGAGATCACGGCGGATGTGACCAAGCAAAGCAAGGAGAAGGCAACCGACTCGGCCGAGGGCGCCGAAACCTCGAAGAACCTGACCACGCTCGTGCTCAACGAGGTACGAGCGTCGAAACGCGACCTGGTCGAGATCCAGAAGGAGTGGGTCGTGGCGGCGAGCCAGCTGGAGGGGGCCGGCGAACGGCAAGAGGCGGCGGAGCTGCGCGCCGCCGTGGCCGCTCAGAAGGAAGAGATCGACGGCGCCGTGAAGATGTTCACCGACCTGCTCGAGGTCAGCATGAAGGCGGCCAGTGGCGCGGGCGCCGTCGAGTACCTCGGCATGGCGGTCGGCAAAGTGGTCGAGTGCGTGCACCTGATCAACGGCCGCGAGCGCCTGATGCGGGCCGATGCCCTGGAGAAGAAGGCGCAGACCGCGGCGATGGCCGACCTGGCCAGCATCGTGCAGAACGTCTCGTCGCGCCACGCCGCTTGCGCCGATGCCCTGACGACGCTGCAGGCCGAGCTGATCGCATTCCGCGAAGACCAGGTCCGCCAGCGCGATCGCGCGGCGCTCGACTTCGACCATGGCAGCAAGGGCAAGTTCAGGATGAAGGAGCTGGTGAAGGCGATGAAGGCCGCCGAAGCGCTGAAGCCGAAGGCCGAGGCCGCCCTGCGCGCGGCGACCGCTGCCGCGCATACCGGCGGTGCCCTTTCCCGCGCGACGCCGCGCGATACCGCGCGCCGCGACGACGACCTCCTGGTGATCGACCGCATGCTGAAGGAAGCGCGGCAGTGGAAGGAATCGGCCGAGAAGTTGGTCGGCCGCAGCGAACGGCTGCTGCTGCTCTGGTCGGCACTCTGCGATGCGGCCCTCGCCGCGATGGTCGAGTCCACCGGCCGCGGCAAATCGATCGCCGACGAGTACGCGCTCGACTGACCGCGCAAGGCGCGCTCTCGCCCGCCGCCGCCTCAGGCCGCCGCAGTCCCTCGCGTCGCGAACGCCCGGGTCCGGCTCGGCAATTCGCCGAACAGCGCCTTGTATTCCTGGGCGAAGCGGCCGAGGTGGAAGAATCCCCAGGCCAGCGCCAC
>JBDTUG010000423.1:0-3210 GCA_040007855.1 Caldimonas sp. | reverse complement strand
TGCCCGGCGTGCGCTCTTCCTGGTCGGTCGGGATCGTGTTGACGTAGGCGGTGTTCGCCGAGAACGGCATGTCGAGGCCGGCCTGACGCGCGTGGTCGATCAGCTGCTCGAGCAGGAAGTGGGCGCGCTCGCCGCCTTCGGAGGCGATGACGGCCGAGAGGGCGTCCAGCCACTCGCGGGTTTCGCCGGCATCGGCGTCGTTCGAGGCGGCTTCTCCTTGCGGCTCGGGAAGGGCTGACATGGGCGTCTCCGGCGTCATTGTTGTCACTGGGTTCAAGTGTCGCACGGGAGGGCTTCCTCCCGCATGACGCGAGGCAATTTCACATAGCGAAAGCATGAACGCATCGATCTGCGTCCCAAGAGCGTTGGCGAGTCGCACCGCACGCGTTTGTCGATAATCGGCCCATGCAGCGTGCCCCGGCGGCGACGACGAATCCATCGCGATCGACCCGAACCTGGGCGGAGCGCGTGTTCGGCCGCTGGTGGCGGCGACAGTCGGCGGCACGCCAGGACCGCTACGCGACGCTCGGTCCGCTCGCTTCGGTGCTGCTTTTCCTGGCCGCGATCGTCTCGGCGTTCTGGTACCTGCGCAACGAGGAGCTAGAGCGCGAGCAGGAAGCGGTGCGCCGCGACACCGAGGTCGCGCAGCAGCAATTGCGGGTGCGCCTGATCGACAACCACGAGCAGCTGGTGCGGATGGCACGCGACCTCGTGACCCACTCGCTC
This sequence comes from Caldimonas sp., assembly GCA_040007855.1. Lineage (GTDB taxonomy): Bacteria > Pseudomonadota > Gammaproteobacteria > Burkholderiales > Burkholderiaceae_C > Schlegelella_A. The sequence goes on along the minus strand of JBDTUG010000423.1, from coordinate 2,484 downwards.
GACCGCGACGGCTTCCTGGTCCAGGCCTCGACCTTCACCCGCGAGCGACCCGAGACGACCAACCTGATCTGGGTCGACGGGTCGCACACGCCGATCGCCGCGTACTCGGGCACCAGCTTCCCGCCCGAGACCGGGATCAGCGGCATCGACACGCCGGCGTCGCTGCCGGTCGAGAACTCGGGCACCGAGCCCGAGGCGACTTTCCAGCGCGGTCGCGAGCTGCGCCAGACGGTGTATTCGCACCCCTTCACCGACAGCTTCGGCAACCCGGTGTTCCAGGTCCTCATTCCGCTCGTCGACCGGGGCGGATTCAACGGCGCCCTGATCGCCGAGTACTCGGTTGAGCGGCTGCTCCGCTACTACGTGCCGACGGAGGTCTCGAGTCGGCACGCGATCTCGCTCCTCGATGCCCAGAGCCGCTCCCTCGCCAGCACAGTCATGACGCTTCCGGGCAGCACCGGCGCGCGGCCGTCGATCCTGTTCGAGCTGCCGGTGGCGCCGGCCGACAACGGCCTGGTGCTGCGCGGCCAGGGCTATCGCACCTCGGTCGGCCTGGTCGCCAACCGCCTGTTCTGGATGGTCATCTCGCTTTCGGTGCTGACGGTGTGGATGCTGCTCGGCACCTGGCGTCATATGCGGCGCCGCCTGCAGATGCAGGCCGCGCTGGTCTCGGAGACGAACTTCCGCCGGGCGATGGAGAACTCGATGCTGACCGGCATGCGCGCCATGGATCTGGAAGGCCAGATCAGCTACGTCAACCCGGCCTTCTGCGCGATGACCGGATTCTCGGAAGTCGACCTGATCGGCCAGCAGCCGCCCTTCCCCTACTGGCCGCACGAGCTGCGCGAGGAAAACGCGCGACTGCTCGAGCAGGAGCTGCAGGGGCGCAGCCCCGCCGGCGGGATCGAGGTCAAGGTGATGAGGAAGGACGGCTCGGTGTTCGACGCGCGCATGTACGTTTCGCCGCTGATCGACCCGAAGGGCCAGCAGACCGGCTGGATGACCTCGATGACGAACATCACCGAGGCCAAGCGGATCCGCGACCAGCTCACCGCGTCGCACGAGCGCTTCACGACCGTGCTCGAGGGCCTGGACACGGCGGTCTCGGTGCTCTCGGTGCAACAGGGCGAGCTGCTGTTCGCGAACCGCTCGTTCCGGGTCTGGTTCGGCGCCGATTCCCAAGGTCACGCACTGCTGGCCGGCGCCGAAGAAGGCATTCCCTTTCTCGCCGAAGTCGACGACTCGGTCGACAACTTCGGCGGCCTGCCGACGCAAGAGCTCACCGAAGCCGGCTCCGACTCGCGCGAGGTCTACATTGAATCGTTGCAGAAGTGGTTCGACGTGCGCGCGCGTTATTTGCAATGGACCGACGGGCGCCTGGTGCAAATGCTGATCGCCACCGACATCACTGCACGCCGCACGGCCGAATCGCTGGCCGCGAGCCAGGCCGACAAAGCGCAGGTGACGAGCCGGCTCGTGACGATGGGCGAGATGGCCTCGTCGGTCGCGCACGAGCTGAACCAGCCGCTGACGGCGATCACCAACTACTGCAACGGCATGGTCACGCGGGTCGAGAACGACGCGATCGCCAAGGCGGACCTGATCGCCGCGCTGCAGAAGACGGCCCGCCAGGCCGAGCGCGCGGGCCAGATCATCCACCGCATCCGCGCCTTCGTGAAGCGCAGCGAGCCGCAGCGGCAGAAGGCGTCGGCGCAGACCATCGTCGATGACGCGGTCGATCTCGCCGGCATCGAGCTCCGGCGTCGCAACGTCGCGATCAACACCTACGTCGCGCAGCGGCTGCCCGCGCTCATGGTCGACCCGATCCTGATCGAGCAGGTCGTGCTGAACCTGCTCAAGAACGCCGCCGAGGCGATCGACAACGCCGATCTGCCGCCGCAGCGCCGGCGCATCGAGCTGCGCGTCGTGCCGAGGCACACGGCCGAGGAAGGCGACGTGATCGAGTTCACCGTCAGCGACCAGGGTCCCGGCCTCAAGGACGACGTCATCGCGCGCATGTACGAGGCGTTCTTCTCGACCAAGGTCGACGGCCTGGGCATCGGCCTGAGCCTGTGCCGAACCATCGTCGAGAGCCACCGGGGCAGGATCAGGGCGGCCAACCTCTACAATGGCGAGACCGCCGTGGGTTGCGTTTTCACCTTCACGCTGCCGGTCGAAACCTCTCCTCTTCCGGTCCGAGCCACCGCCATCGCATGAGTCTGATTCCCAAGAAGGGCACCGTCTACGTCGTCGACGACGACGAGGCGGTTCGCGATTCCCTGCAGTGGCTGCTCGAGGGCAAGGACTACCGCGTCAAGTGCTTCGACTCGGCGGAGTCGTTCCTGTCGCGCTTCGATCCTCGCGAGGTCGCCTGCCTGATCGCCGACATCCGGATGGACGGCATGAGCGGCCTCGAGCTGCAGGATCGCCTGCTCGAACGCCGCTCGCCGCTGCCCGTCACCTTCATCACCGGCCACGGCGACG
>JBDTUG010000422.1:0-3220 GCA_040007855.1 Caldimonas sp. | reverse complement strand
CGCGCCTGCTCGCCCTGCCGGCCAACGTGCTGGTGCTCGACGAGCCGACCAACGACCTCGACATCGACACGCTCGAGCTGCTCGAGGAACTGCTGCAGTCCCACGACGGCACGGTTTTCCTGGTCAGCCACGACCGGCGCTTCCTCGACAACGTCGTCACCAGCACGATCGCCTGGGAGGGCGACGACTCGCCCGGCCGCTGGCGTGAGTACGAAGGCGGCTACGAGGACTGGAAGGCGCAGCGCGAGCGGGCGCGAAATCTCGCCCTCGAAGCCGAACGGCGTGCCGCTCCGCCCGCTGCGCGGGCCGCACCCGGGTCGGCCGCAACGACCACCGCGCCGCCGCCCGCCGCGAAGCCGAAGAAGCTCAGCTACAAGGAGCAGCGCGAGCTCGATGGCCTGCCTGCCCGCATCGAGGCGCTCGAGCTCGAGCAGAAGGATCTGGCGGCGTTGCTGAGCAGCGCCGACTTCTACGCCGACGATCCGCCCCGGGTCGAAGCCGCGCAGATGCGGGTCGGCCAGATCGACGACGAGCTGACGCAGGCGCTGGAGCGCTGGGAGAGGCTCGGCGCGCGTTGAACCCTGACCGTCGACTAGAGGCGCTTGCGTTGCGCGGCGAGCGCCTTCCAGAAGCGCGCGTCCTGCGAGGTCGCGAAGTTGATCCGCATCAGGCTGGTCGGCCGTGGCCGGGCGTGGAACAGCGTCCCCGGGGCGAGCAGCCAGTCGTCGATCATCGCGTGCGCCAGCCGCTCGCTGTCGACCCCCGCGTCGACCCAGCCGAACAGGCCGCGCGGCTCGGCGGCGAAGCGGCAGCCGTGCGCTTCGGCCAGTCGGACCGTGCGCGCCCGCGCTGCGCCGAGTCGCTGCACCACGCGCTCGGCGTGGCGGCGCAGCGACCCCTGTTCGAGGCAGTGCGCCAGCGCCAGCTCCCCCGCGCCGGGCGTCGTCAGCGTCGAGAGCAGCTTGGTGTCGACGAAGCGATCGACCAGCGAGGCCGGCGCGGCGAGGTAGCCGACCCGCCAGTTCGGCGTCAGGATCTTCGAGAAGCCGGACACGTAGATCGTCCGCTCGAGGGCGTCGAGTGCGGCCAGACGCGGCGAGTGCGCCGGCGCCAGGTGCGAGTAGGTGTCGTCCTCGACGATGTGAAAGCCGTGCTCCTGGGCGAGCCGGAGCACCTGGTGCGCCGCGTGCAGGCCGAGCGAAGCGCCGGTCGGGTTGTGCAGCACCGAGACCGTCACGTAGAGCCGCGGCCGCTCGGCCGGTGCCTGCGCCTCGATCATGCGGCGCATCGCCGCGACGTCGGGGCCGTCGCTGCCGCGCGGCACCGGCAGCACGCGCATGCCGAGCGCGGCCAGCCGCGCGTACTCGACCGACCAGCCGGGCTCGTCGACCAGCACGCTGTCGCCGGCGCGCAGCAGGCTGCGGGTGACGATGTCGAGCGCATGGGTGGCGCCGACGGTGGTGACGATCTGGTCGACGTGCGCGGTGATCCCGTGGTCGGCGAGCTTGAGTACCAACGCATCGCGCAGGCGCCGCTCGCCGGCCGGGTCGCCGTACTGCAGGGCGGTCAGGGCGATCTGCCGGCTCGAGGTCGCCTTGCGCATGGCGGTGGCGAGCAACTCCGGGTCGAGCCATTCGGCGGGCAGCGTGCCGAGCCCGGGCATGGCCCGGCCGCCGGGGGGCTGGAACATGCCGCGGATCAGGGCGGTCGCGCTGTTGGGCACACGCTGCCGTGGCGCCGCCGTGGCGCTGCGCTCGTCTTCGGCCGGCCGCGGCGCTTCGTCGCCGGCGCCGCGCACGAAAAAGCCGCGCTGCGGGCGCGCCTCGACCAGGCCGCGCGCCTGCAGCTGATCGTAGGCGCTGACGACGGTGGCCGGGCTGACCGCGTGGCGCCGGGCGCACTCGCGTACCGAGGGCAGGCGCGCGCCGGGCGCGAGCAGGCGCTGGCGCACCAGCTCGGCGTAGCGCGAGCTGAGCTGCTCGGCCAGCGTCGAGTCGGCGCGGCGCGACAAGGCGACCTCGGCATCGCCGTGCGGCCGGCGCCGGGCCCGGGGGGCGGCCCGGCGTGCCGGTGCGTCCAGCGGTACAGAGGACCGAACCATCCGCCAAAGTGTACTGGCTGTGTGTCGATTGCAGGGCCTACACTGGCGCCCCAATGAGCCCCGAGCGCCCGTCGTCCGCTTCCGCCCGCAGTCGCGAAACGCGCGGTCTCGCGTTCGGCCTGCTCGGCGTCGTGATCTTCTCGATGACCTTGCCGATGACCCGGCTCGCGGTCGGTCCGGCCGGCGATCCGCAGTTGCCGCCGCTGTTCGTCACTGCCGGACGGGCCGCCTGCGCCGGTGTGCTGGCGGCGATCTATCTGGCGATCGTGCGTGCGCCCCGGCCGGCTCGCGCACAGCGCGGCGCGCTGTTCGTCTCGGCGCTCGGCACGGTGCTCGGCTTTCCGCTCTTTCTCTCGCTCGCCCTGCGCCGGGTCGACGCGATGCACGCGGCGGTGATCACCGGCGTCTTGCCGCTGGCCACCGCGCTGGCGGCCGCGATCGCCTTCCGGCAGCGTCCTTCGGCCGGCTTCTGGTGCTGTGCCGCGCTCGGCTGCGCACTGGTGCTCGGCTTCGCGGCCTGGCAGGGCAGTGGCACGCTGGTCCTCGCCGATGCGCTGCTGCTCGGCTCGGTGGCCAGCGCGGCGATCGGCTACGTGGCCGGCGCCCGCCTCTCGGCGACGATGCCGGCCGAGCGGGTGATCTGCTGGGTGCTCGTGCTCAGCCTGCCGGTCAGCGCGCCGGCTGCGCTGGCGAGCTGGCCGGCCCAGCCGGCGAGCCCGGCGGCCTGGGGCGGCTTCGCCTACGTCACCGTGTTCTCGATGTGGCTCGGCTTCTTCGCCTGGTACCGCGGCCTCGCGCTCGGTGGCACGGTGCGGGTCAGCCAGGTCCAGCTGGTCCAGCCCTTCCTCGCCATGCTGTTCGCCGTGCCCGTGCTCGGCGAGCGGCTCGACGCGGCGACCGTCGCCTTCGCGCTGGCGGTCGTCGCCACCGTGCTCGTCGGCCGGGCCATGCCCGTCGGCCCCGGCCCTTCGATGCCTCTTGCCGCGCCGCTGCCGGCCCACCCGCGATGAGCACGACCCCCTGGCGCCTGGCGGCGCGAACCGCGCGGATGAATCCGTCGGTGATCCGCGAGATCCTCAAGCTCACCGAGCAGCCCGGGATCATCTCGCTCGCCGGCGG
>JBDTUG010000421.1:0-3223 GCA_040007855.1 Caldimonas sp. | reverse complement strand
CGGCGGTGTACTTGTCGACGCGCACGTTGTACTGGCGCGGATCGAGGCCGTCGGCACCGGCGATCACCTCGAGCAGCAGGGCGCTGTCGGCGACCGTGCTTGTCATCGGCCCGAGGTGGTCGATGGTCGCCTCGATCGGCATCGCGCCGGTGTAGGGCACCAGCCCGTGCGTGCCCTTCATCCCGTAGCAGCCGGAGAACGACCCGGGCATGCGCACCGAGCCGCCCTGGTCGCCGCCGACCGCCATCTCGATCTCGCCGGAGCCGACCAGCGCGGCGCAGCCGCTCGACGAGCCGCCTGCCGAATAGCCCAGCTTGAACGGGTTGTGCACCGGGCCGGCCTGCGAGGTGTGGCTGCCGCCGGAAAGGCAGAAGGATTCGCAGTGCGCCTTGCCGACGATCGTCCCGCCGGCATCGAGAATGCGCGTGACGACGGTCGCGTCGATGTCCGGGACATAGCCTTCGAGCGACGAGGCGCCGTTCATCATCGGCACGCCGGCCAGGCAGATGTTGTCCTTCAGGACGATCCGCTTGCCGGTCAGCGGGCCGTACGGCGCGCCCTTGATTTCCGTCTTGACGTACCAGGCGCCGAGCGGATTCTCGGCCGCCGAAGGTCGCGTGCCGGGCGTGCGCGGGTAGCGCACCTCGGGCAGGTAGTCGGGCAGCTGGTTGATGCGGTCGTAGGCGAGCATCGTGCCTTCGAGCACCTCGAGGTACTCGCCGACCTCGTGCTCGGACATGCTCATGTGGAGCTTGTCGACGATCCGCTTCATCTGTTCGAGCGTAGGTCGCTTGACCATCGACATGGTGTCACCTCGGGAAATGGCGGCGGCGGGTGCCGCTGGAACGGGGGCGGGGGACGATGCGGCCACCGGCAACGGGGGGGAGGTCGCCGGCAGCGAGCGAGGGGCCGGGGGCGGCAAGCGCGCGGCCGCTGCCGAGGTGGCCGGGTTGGCAGGCGGGCGAGCGGGCGATCCCGGTCGGCTCATGCGCATCGCGCCCATGCCGAGCAGGTCGGCCAGGCCGCCGGCCTGGACCCGGTGCGCGTCGACTTCGCGCGCGATCTGGCCGCGCTCCATCACGACGATGCGGTCGGCGACGTCGAGCACGAGGTCGAGGTTCTGCTCGACCACCAGCAGCGACAGCCGGTCGCGCTTGCGCAGGCCGGCCAGGATCTCGCCGATCTCCTGCACGATCGAAGGCTGGATGCCTTCGGAAGGCTCGTCGAGCAACAGCAGCCAGGGCAGGGGCATGAGGGCACGACCGAGGGCGAGGATCTGCTGCTCGCCCCCCGACAGCGCACCGCCCTTGCGGTCGAGGATCGAGGCCAGCCGGGGCAAGGTGTCGACGATGCGTTCGATCGCGGCCTGCTCGGTGTCGCCCGAATCGGCGCTCCAGGCCAGGCGCAGGTTCTCGAGCGCGGTCAGCCCGGGCAGGATGCCGCGGCCCTGCGGCACGTAGCCGATGCCGAGCCGGCTCCGGTCATGCGCCTTCATGCGCGTGACGTCGATGCCGTCGATCGAGATCCGGCCGGCAGCCGCGGGTACCAGGCCGATCAGCGTCTTCAGGAAGGTCGTCTTGCCGACGCCGTTGTGGCCGACGATCCCGACCGCTTCACCGGCGTGCAGCTGGAACGTGATGCCGTGCAGGACCGGCACATGACCGTAGGCGGCGCGCAGCTCGGAGACCTCGAGCACGATGTCGTCGCCGGGCGCGGCCACGCTGTTCGCGGATTCCGGTTCGATCACTTCGCGCGGCTCCCGATGTACACCTCGCGCACCCTGGCGTCGGCCAGCACTTCGTCGACCGGTCCTTCGCGCAGGACCGCGCCCTGGTGCAGCACGGTGACGGGAGCGCCCAGCATGCGCACGAACTGCATGTCGTGGTCGACGACCACCACGGTGGCTTTCTGGTTCACCTCGCGAATGATGCGAACCAGCGCTTCGGCCTCGGCGCCGGTGATGCCGGCGGCCGGCTCGTCGAGCAGCAGCAGCCAGGGCTTCTGCGCCAGCACGATGCCGATCTCGACCAGCTGGCGCTGCCCGTGGGCCAGCTCGCCGACCTGACGCCGGGCGATGCCTTCGAGCGCCACCTGCCGCAGCACCTCGGCGACCGTGGCCTGGGCCGCCTCGCGGCTGTTGACGCGGCGCGCCGAGAGCCACAGGTTCTCCTCGACGTTGAGGCCGTTCATCACCGAAGGCACCTGGGTCTTGATGCCGACGCCCAGGCGCACGATCTCGTAGGCGCGCCAGCCGGTCACGTCCTGCCCCCTGATGAAGACGCGGCCGTGCGAGTGGTCGAGCCGGATCTGGCCGGTGAGGCACTTGAAGAAGGTGCTCTTGCCGGCGCCGTTGGGGCCGATCAGGCAGCGCAGCTCCCGGTCGCGCAGCGAGAAGTTGACGTTGTTGACCGCCTGCACGCCGCCGAAGCGCATCGACAGGTCGCGGGTATCGAGGACGGTATCGCTCACGCGCCGTCACCCCGCTGCCCGCGTCGCCGTCGGGTGCTGCTCGCCTGGCGCCGGCTGACGCTGGCACGCTCGCGGCGGTGGCGCCAGCGCGTGAGCGCCGGCAGCAGCCCGCTCGGCAGCAGCAGCACGACCAGCACGAGGATGAAGCCGAGAACCAGCGAGTTGTCGATCAGCGTCTGCTGGCCGAGCAGCAGCTTCAGGTAGCCGAGCACGATCGCGCCGATGATCGGCCCGGCCAGGGTGCCGAGGCCGCCGACGATGGTCCAGATGATCACCTCGGCCGACTGGCCGAGACTGAACACGCCCGGCGTGACGATCTCGGCCCAGTTGGCGAACAGGCACCCGGCCAGGCCGGCCATCGCCGCGCTGATCGTGAAGATCGCGGTCTTGTAGAGCGGCGCGCTGTAGCCGAGCAGCTCGACCCGCGCTTCGTTCTCCCGGATGCCGATCAGGACCCGACCGAAATACGAACCGAGGATCCAGTGGCAGAGCAGATAGCAGAGCAGCAGCAGCACCGCCACCACGTAGTAAAAGGGCGTGCCGAAGATCTGGATGCCCGGGTCGCCCGGTACGTTGAGGACCGGGAATGCCGGGATGCCGTTGAAGCCGCCCAGCCGCGCCGAGCCGATCCGGTAGGCATCGCCGGCAGTGGCGTTCATGAACTTGAACAGGATCAGCGTCACCACCAGCGTGATCACACCCATGTAGACGTCGCTGATGCGGCCGTAGAACATCATCGCGCCGATCACCGCCG
>JBDTUG010000420.1:0-3240 GCA_040007855.1 Caldimonas sp. | reverse complement strand
CGCTTGCCGGTGCGCAGGTAGAACGGCACGCCCGCCCAGCGCCAGTTCTGCACCTCGGTGCGCAGGGCGACGAAGGTCTCGGTCCTGCTGCCGGCCGGCACCTTGTCTTCCTCGAGGAAGCCCGGCACCGGCTTGGCGTCGACGTTGCCGGCGCGGTACTGGCCGCGGATCACGTCGCGGCCGACGCTTTCGGCAGAGAAGGGCTTGAGCGAGCGCAGCACCTTCAGCTTCTCGTCGCGGATCGCGTCGGCGAGGTTGCGCGAGGGCGGCTCCATCGCGATCATCGTCAGCAGCTGCAGGGCGTGGTTCTGGATCATGTCGCGCAGCGCGCCGGTGCTGCTGTAGAAGTCGCCGCGCGTGCCGACGCCGATCGATTCGGCCAGGGTGATCTGGATGTTGGCGATCGACTCGCGTCGCCAGAGCGGCTCGAACAGGGCATTGCCGAAACGCAGCGCCATCAGGTTCTGCACCGCCGGCTTGCCCAGGTAGTGGTCGATGCGGAACGCCTGGTCCTCGCGGAACACTGAGCGCACCACCCGGTTGATCTCGCGCGCGCTGGCGAGGTCGCGGCCGAGCGGCTTCTCGAGGACGACCCGGACCTTGTCGCCGTTCAGTCCGGCGGCGCCGAGCTGGGCGCAGATGGTGGGGAAGAGGTCGGGGCTGGTCGCGAGGTACATGACCACCACGTCGGCCGGCGCCGCCCGGCCGATGCCCGAGGCGAGCCAGGCCTGGAGGGCGGCATAGCCGTCGGGCCGGGAGAGGTCGAGGCGCAGGTACTGGAGCAGGCCGGCGAAGCGCGCGAACTCCTCGTCGCTGGGTCGCTTGGCACCTTCGACTTCCTGGAAGCGCTCCTTCAGCCAGGCGCGGTACGCGTCGTCGCTCATCTCCTGGCGCGAGACCGCGAGGATGCGGCCGCCCTCGGGCAGCTTGCCGTGGCGAAACGCCTGGAACAGGGCAGGCATGAGCTTGCGCCAGGTGAGGTCGCCGGTGCCGCCGACGACGACGAGATCGAATGACATGGAGGGAAAGGATACGATGCTTCGTCGAGCGCCCGCGCGGCATCGGGCCGCGAAAGCGCCGCGCAGAGGAGACAGCGGATGAGAAGCAGGGCGTGGGCCGCGCTGGCGGTCGGGTGTCTGGTGGCTGGCGCCGCGTCGGCGCAGCAAGGTCAGGTAAACGTGATCTGCTCGGTGCAGGCCGACTGGTGCAACCTGATCCAGACGGTCTACGCCAAGACCACTGGCGTCAAGGTGAACATGTCGCTCAAGGGCTCGGGCGAAGCCCTGGCCCAGCTGATCGCCGAGAAGGCCAACCCGAAGACCGACGTCTGGTTCGGCGGTACCGGCGACCCTCACCTGCAGGCCGCAGAGCTGGACCTGACCCTCGAGTACAAGTCGGCCTCGCTGCCGCAATTGCAGGAGTGGGCGCAGCAGCAGGCCCGGCAGTCGTCCTACAAGACGGTCGGCATCTACTCCGGGCCGCTCGGCTTCGGCTACAACACCGAGCTGCTCGCCAAGAAGAAGCTGGCCGTGCCGAGGAGCTGGGCCGACCTGCTCAAGGCCGACTACAAGGGTGAGATCCAGGTCGCCAACCCGGCCTCGAGCGGCACCGCCTACACCATGATCGCGACCCTGGTGCAGCTGATGGGCGAGGACAAGGCCTACGACTACCTGAAGGCGCTGCATCGCAACATCAGCGTCTACACCCGCTCCGGCACCGCGCCGATCAAGGCGGTGGCACGCGGCGAGACAGCGGTCTCGATCAGCTTCGTGCACGACGGCCCGGGCGAGAAGATGCAGGGCTTCCCGATCGAGACGGTGACGCCGTCGGAGGGCACCGGCGCCGAGATCGGCTCGATGTCGATCATGAAGGGCGCGAAGAACCTCGAGGCGGCCAGGAAGTTCTACGAATGGGCCCTCACGCCGCAGGCGCAGCAGTTCGGCGCGGCGTCGCACCAGTACCAGCTGCCGTCGAACAAGGCGACGCCGGTCGATCCGAACGTGCCCGACTTCAAGAAGATCAAGCTGATCTCGTACGACTACGCGAAGTACGGCGCCAGCGCCGAGCGCAAGCGCCTGATCGCGCGCTGGGAAAAGGACGTCAACTCGTTGCCGAAGTGATCGGCCGGAGCGTGCCGCCATGAGCGAAGCCACCACGATTTCCCAGGCTGCCAAGGCGGCGACCTTTCGTGCCCTGCACGAGCGCGCCGGCGCCTTCGTCATCGCCAATCCCTGGGACGCCGGCTCGGCGCGTCTGCTCTGCGAGCTCGGCTTCGAAGCGCTCGCCACGTCGAGCGGCGCCTCGGCCGCGGTGCGCGGCAGGAAGGACGGCCAGCTGACGCGCGCCGAGGCACTGGCCCACGCGCGCGAGATCGTCGCCGCGACCGACCTGCCGGTCGCCGCCAATCTGGAGAACGGCTTCGGCGAGTCGCCGGGGCACGTCGCCGAGACGATCCGGCTCGCCGCCGATGCCGGCCTGGTGGGCGGGTCGATCGAAGACTTCACCGGCGACAAGTCCCGTCCCTTCTACGACCTCGACCTGGCGGTGCAGCGCATCGCCGCCGCCGCCGAGGCGGCGCGGGCGCTGCCGTTTGCGTTCGTGCTCACCGCGCGCTGCGAGCACTTCCTGCGCGGCCACGCCGATCTCGACGCGACGATCGCCCGCCTCAAGGCCTACGAGGCGGCCGGCGCCGACGTGCTGTTCGCGCCGGCGCTGCCTGACCTCGCGTCGATCCGCGCGGTCTGCGCCGCGCTGAACAAGCCGTTCAACTTCATGGCCGGCATCCCCGGCAAGTCGTTCAGCGTCGCGGAGCTCGCCGCTGTCGGCGTCAAGCGGATCAGCCTCGCGACTTCGCTCTACCGGGCGGCGATGAAGGCGCTGCGCGAAGCGGCGACCGAGGTGCGCAGCAGCGGCAGCTTCGGGTACATCGACCGCTTGTGAAGGCCGGCGCCGCGCGCGACCGGACGCAGGCGGCCCTGGTCGCGTGGACCGGCGTGGGGCTGGTCGGCTTCGTGTTCCTGCCCTGGTACCTGGCCGCGGACAAGTCGCTTCTCGAGTCGATCGGCACGGCCTTCGGCGGCGCCGACACGGCGAGCGGCCTGCGCGAGGCGATCCGCTTCGGCAAGCCCTGGCTGGCGAGCGCATCGGTCGCGCTGGCGCTGTGCGCGGCGGCCGCGGTCGCTCGCCCGCCATGGCGTGGCCGCCTGGCCGGCCTCGGCGCCGCGCTCGGCCTGCTTGGTC
>JBDTUG010000419.1:0-3259 GCA_040007855.1 Caldimonas sp. | reverse complement strand
CAGCGGCGAGCCCGACTGGCAGCTCTCCGTCAAGCGCACGCAGCGCATCAACTGAGCGCGGGCGACGGCGACTTCCCCATGGCGCGCCCGCCCGACCTCGCTCCCGGACTCGACCCGTCATGACGCGCGCGACGCGCTGGGCCTGGATCGTCTCGACCGTCGCCGCGCTCGGCGCCGGGCTGGTGCTGGCCTTCCTGCTCTCGATCGCCACCAACAACCCGGCCCTTTACGAGCGTCACTACGTGTGGCTGTTCTGGGTCAACGTCGGGCTGGCGAGCCTGCTGGTCAGCGTCATCGTCGTCGCCGCGGTGCGCCTGCTCTGGCGCGTTTCGCGGCGCCGCTTCGGCAGCCGCCTGCTGCTCAAGCTGGCGGCGATCTTCGCCCTGGTCGGCGTCGTTCCCGGCGTGCTGATCTACACCGTCAGCTACCAGTTCGTCTCGCGCTCGATCGAGAGCTGGTTCGACGTCAGGGTCGAGGGTGCGCTCGACGCCGGCCTCAACCTCGGCCGCGGCACGATCGACTCGATCGTCACCGACCTGGCGACCAAGACCCGGCTGGCCGCCGAGCGGCTCGGCGAAGCCGCGGGCGCGGCCGATCCGCTCGGCCTCGAGCGGCTGCGCGAGCAGCTCTCGGCGCAGGAGGTCGGCGTCGTCGGCAGCGCCGGCCAGAGCCTGATCACCACCGGCTCGAGCCGCTCCGGGCTGATGCCCGAGCGGCTGTCGATGCAGTTGCTGCGCCAGGCCCGCACCCAGCGCGTCGTCAGCCAGGCCGAGGGGCTCGACGAGGACGCCGCCGCGGCCGGCACGGCGGCGCGCGTGCGTGCCGTCGCGATCATCCCGAGCAGCAACTTCGCGCTCGGCGAGCAGGAGCGCTACCTCGTCGTCACCCAGTCGATCGCGCCGGCGCTGGCCGCCAACGCCCTGGCCGTGACCAACGCCTACCGCGAGTACCAGCAGCGCTCGCTGGCCCGCTCGGGCCTGCGCAAGATGTACATCGGCACGCTCACCCTGGCGCTCGTGCTGGCGGTGTTCGGTGCCCTGCTGCTGGCGATCGCGCTCAGCAACCAGCTGGCCCAGCCGCTGCTGCTGCTGGCCGAGGGGGTCGAGCAGGTCGCGCGCGGCGACTTCAGCTCGAAGAGCGTGTTCACCTCGCGCGACGAGCTGGGCGGCCTGACCCGCTCGTTCGCCGAGATGACCGAGCAGCTCTCCGACGCGCGCGAGCTGGTGCACCGCAGCGTCGCCCAGGTCGAGGGCGCGCGCGCCAACCTGCAGACCATCCTCGACAACCTGACCGCCGGCGTGATCGTGTTCGACCGCAGCGGTGCGATCGACACCGTCAACCCGGGCGCGACCCGGATCCTGCGCCTGCCGCTCTCGGCCTACCGCGGCCGCCGGCTCGACGAGGTCACCGGCCTGGCCGAGTTCGGGCAGGCGGTGTGGCAGCGTTTCCAGATGCATGCGGCCAGCCCGGAGGCCGGCGAGCGCGACCACTGGCAGGACTCGTTCGACCTGCAGATCAACGGCGCCCCGGGTGCCGAACGCCCCTCGATCACCCTGCTCGTGCGCGGCGCGGCGATGCCGCAGGGGGCGCGGCTGATGGTCTTCGACGACATCACCGAGCTCGTCTCGGCGCAGCGCGTCGAGGCCTGGAGCGAGGTGGCGCGCCGCCTCGCGCACGAGATCAAGAACCCGCTGACGCCGATCCAGCTCTCGGCCGAGCGGCTGCAGCACAAGCTCTCGTCCAAGCTCGAGGGCACCGACCAGGCGATGCTGCATCGTTCGGTCGACACCATCGTCAACCAGGTGCAGGCGATGAAGACCCTGGTCAACGAGTTCCGCGACTACGCGCGCCTGCCGGCGTCGCAGCTCGGCCCGCTCGACCTCAACGAGCTGGTCGGCGAGGTGCTCGGCCTGTACGGCGAGGCGCAGGAATCGGGGCGGCTGCGCGCCGAGCTCGGCGAAGAGCTGCCGGCGATCGTCGGCGACGGCACGCAGTTGCGCCAGGTGATCCACAACCTGGTCCAGAACGCGCTCGACGCGGTGGCCGAGCGCGGCGACGGCCGGGTGCGCGTTTGTACCGAGGTGGCGGCCAACGATCTGGGCGAAGTGCGCGCGGTGCGCCTGATCGTGATCGACAATGGCCCGGGCTTTTCCGAGAAGGTCCTCAAGCGCGCCTTCGAGCCCTACGTGACCACCAAGACGAAAGGAACCGGCCTCGGCCTGGCCGTCGTCAAGAAGATCGCCGACGAGCACGGTGCGCGCATCCGGATCGTCAATCTCGGCGGCGGCGAAGGCGGCGGCGACGGGGCGGCGAGCGCGCCGCGCGGCGCACAAGTTTCGCTATCATTTTCAAAACTCGCCCCGGTGCACCGCGCCGAGGCGGCCGGGATCGCGGCGCGGGCCGGATCTCACTGAAAGGTTCATGGCCACCATTCTTGTCGTCGACGACGAACTGGGCATTCGCGCGCTGCTGTCGGAGATCCTTGCCGACGAGGGTCATACGGTCGAACTGGCGGAGAACGCGGCGCAGGCCCGCTCGTGCCGGGAGCGGATCCGACCCGACCTCGTGCTGCTCGACATCTGGATGCCCGACGTCGACGGCATCACGCTGCTGAAGGAGTGGGGCTCGTCGGCCCAGCTCTCGATGCCGGTGATCATGATGAGCGGCCACGGCACGATCGACACTGCGGTCGAGGCCACCAAGTTCGGGGCGATGGCCTTCCTCGAAAAGCCGATCACCCTGCAGAAGCTGCTGCGCGCCGTCGAGCAGGGCCTGGCCAGGCCGACGACCCGCGCCCACGCGGCGCCGGGCATCGCCGTCAGCGAGCCCGGCCTCACCGTCGAGGCGGCGATGACGGGTGGCGCCATGCCGGTCCCCCTGCCGGTGCTGCTCGGGCCGCAGCCCGAGCAGAGCTTCGACCTCGACCGGCCGTTGCGCGAAGCGCGCGACGCCTTCGAGAAGAGCTATTTCGAGTTCCACCTCGCCCAGGAAAACGGCAGCATGACACGGGTGGCCGAGAAGACCGGCCTCGAGCGCACCCACCTCTACAGGAAGCTCAAGCAGCTCGGCGTCGACCTCTCGCGCAACAAGCGGAACGCGGCCTGAAGCGGCGCGGTCCGGCGCGCGGCGCGACAGCGGTCGTCCCGAGCGCGCGTACGCGGCCCGGCCCCGGGACACCCGCCGACCGCTCTCTATAATCGTCGACTCACGGCCAAGTAGCTCAGTCGGTAGAGCAGCGGATTGAAAATCCGCGTGTCGG
>JBDTUG010000418.1:0-3267 GCA_040007855.1 Caldimonas sp. | reverse complement strand
CGGCCGGGGCCGGTGCTTCGGCTGCCGGGGCAGCTGCGGCCTCGGCCGGGGCCGGGGCTTGCACCGCCGGAACAGCAGCGGCCTCGGCTGCGGGTACAGCCTCGACCGGAGCCGCTACGGCACGCTTTTCGGCCAGCATCGCGAGCACGCGGGCGATCCGCGCGATCGGCGACTGCATCAGGCCGAGTAGCTGGGACAGCAGCACTTCCTTCGACGGGATCGAGGCGAGCGATTGCACGCCCTTCACGTCGAGCACCTGGCCGGCGTGGGCGCCGGCTTTGATGACCAGTTTGTCGTTCGTCTTGGCAAAGTCGGCAATGACCTTCGCCGCGGCGACCGCGTCCTCGGAAAAACCGTAGATCAGCGGGCCGACCATGCTGGCCGAGGCCACCTCGAACGGGGTACCCGCGACGGCGCGGCGAGCCAGCGAATTCTTCAGCACGTGAAGATAAACGCCTTTCTCGCGCGCTGTCTTGCGCAGCACGTCCAGGTGAGCCACGGTCATGCCACGGTACTCGGCCAGGGCGAGCGTCTGCGAGCGGGCCACCTGGGCCGCCACATCCGTCACCACCGCCCGTTTCTCGTTGCGATTGAGACTCAAGGTTCACTCTCCTTCCACATGCGCCCGGGCCGCCATCGGCTTCGGAGCGCTTCGGTTCAGCGACCTTCCGAACTGGATCTTGCGATTCCGTTTCGGCGGGACGCCATCTGCGCTGGCGATTAAGCAGCCCGGAGGGGCGGCACCAGCGGTCTTCGATGGCCCGCGGCGCCCGGTTTCCCGGATACCTCGGCCCACCATCTCACGGGGTCACCGCCTTCGCGATGACCCGAACTCCAATCAGGCGGCTTGCGCCGGCTGGGCGTTGATCGACGCCAGGTCGACCCGGGCGCCGACGCCCATCGACGACGACAGCGCGACCTTGCGCAGATAGATGCCCTTGCTCGACGCCGGCTTCGATTTGTTGAGCGCCTCGATCAGCGCGCGCAGGTTGGCGACCAGCTTGTCGTCGGCGAACGAGCGGCGGCCGATCGTCGCGTGGACGATGCCGGCCTTGTCGACGCGGAACTGCACCTGGCCGGCCTTGGCGTTGCGAACCGCCTGCGCCACGTCGGGCGTGACCGTGCCGACCTTCGGGTTCGGCATCAGGCCGCGCGGGCCGAGGATCTGGCCGAGCGTGCCGACCACGCGCATCGTGTCGGGCGAGGCGATGACGACGTCGAAGTCCATCTTGCCTGCCTTGATCTCGGCGGCCAGGTCGTCCATGCCGACGATGTCGGCGCCGGCCGCCTTGGCCTCTTCGGCCTTGGCGCCCTGGGCGAACACGGCGACCCGCTTGGTCTTGCCGGTGCCGCTGGGCATCACGACCGCGCCGCGCACGACCTGGTCGGACTTCTTGGCATCGATGCCGAGTTGCACGGCGACGTCGATCGATTCGTCGAACTTCGCGGTTGCGCACTCCTTGACGAGGGCGAGGGCGTTGTCGAGGGGATAGAGCCTGGTGCTGTCGACCTTGCCGGCGGTGGCCTTCTGGCGCTTGGTCAGCTTGCCCTGGGTCTTGGTGTTGTCAGTGGCCATGATCAGACCGCTCCTTCCACGGTGATGCCCATCGAGCGGGCCGTGCCGGCGACGGTGCGGACCGCCGCTTCGAGGTCGGCGCCGGTCAGGTCGCGCTGCTTGGCCTTGGCGATCTCCTCGATCTGGGCGCGCGTCAGCTTGCCCACCTTGTCGAGGTGAGGCCGGGCCGAGCCCTTCTCTAGCTTGAGCGCCTTCTTGATCAGCACCGAAGCGGGCGGCGTCTTGAGGATGAAGGTGAAGGACTTGTCGGCGAACGCCGTGATGACCACCGGCAGCACGAGGCCCGGCTCCATGCCCTGCGTCTGCGCGTTGAAGGCCTTGCAGAACTCCATGATGTTGAGTCCGCGCTGGCCGAGCGCCGGGCCGATCGGCGGCGAGGGGTTCGCCTTGCCGGCCGGTACTTGCAGCTTGATGTAGCCGACGACTTTCTTTGCCATGAATGGCTCCTATGTTTCGAGTTCAAGCGCCTTGCAGGACAAATCCTGTTCGGCTCCTCGTCTGGTCACCCTGAAACGCGAACGGCGCAAGACGCCGGGTGGCGCCCGTCTCCCGCCGATGAATCAAATTTTGGCTTCGGCTCTTCGGGCCTTCGCCGAAGTGTGCTGAGCTTCGCTCATCACGCTTTCTCGACCTGGGCGAAATCGAGCTCGACCGGGGTCGCCCGGCCGAAGATCGTGACGGCGACGCGGACCTTGGACTTGTCGTAGTTGACGTCTTCCACCGAGCCGTTGAAGTCGGTGAACGGGCCTTCCTTGATCCGGACCGTCTCGCCCACTTCCCATTGGACCTTGGGGCGTGGCTTTTCCACGCCTTCCTGCATCTGCGAGACGATCTTGAGCACCTCGGCTTCGGAGATCGGCGACGGACGCGTCTTGGCGCCGCCGACGAAGCCGGTGACCTTGCTCGTGTGCTTCACGAGGTGCCAGGTGTCGTCGCCCATTTCCATTTCGACGAGCACGTAGCCGGGGAAGAAGCGCCGCTCGCTGACCGAACGCTTGCCGTTCTTCAGCTCGACCACTTCTTCCATCGGCACCAGGATGCGGCCGAACTTTTCCTTCATTTCCGAGCGGTCGATCCGCTCGTGCAGGTTGCGCTCGACCGCCTTTTCCATTCCGGAGTAGGCGTGCACGACGTACCACCGCTTGTTGCCCTTGGCCGCGAACGACTCCGGGGCAGCACTGTCCTGCTTGTTCTCTGCGCTTGCTTCAGTCAATTGCATGGCTCCTTAGCGCTTCCAGCCGAGAACGAGGTCGTACAGCAGCCACTCGAGAGTCTTGTCGGTGAGCCAGAGGAAGAGGGCCATCACGACGACGAAGGCGAACACGTAGCCCGTCATCTGCAAGGCTTCCTTGCGGGTCGGCCAGACGACCTTCTTGACCTCGCGGACCGAGTCCTTGCCGTAGGCAATCAGCTGCTTGCCGGGCTCGGAGGTGAAGAACGTGGCGACGGCGACGAGCAGCAGCACGATCAGGGCGGCGATGCGCAGCCACAGGTCCTGCTTGCCCAGCGCGTAAAAAGCCACGACGGCGCCGACCACGAGCAGGCCGGCGACGGCCAGCTTGGCCTTGTCGGCGCCGGTCGTTACCGTCTCGACGCTCGGAGATGTCTGAGTTGCCATGTGTTCCTACAACCTGCCTCTGGCAGGGGCGGAGGGCATCGAACCCCCAACCTCTGGTTTTGGAGACCAGCGC
>JBDTUG010000417.1:0-3272 GCA_040007855.1 Caldimonas sp. | reverse complement strand
CCTTCATGTCGACCTGCATCAGGAAGTGGACGCCGCCGCGCAGGTCGAGGCCCAGATACATCGGCAGGGCGTGCAGGGCGGTCAGCCACTTGGGCGAGCGCGAGAGCAGGTTGAGGGCGACGATGTAGCTCGGGTTGTCGGCGTCGGGGTTGAGCGCCGCGCCGATCGCGTCCTTGGCCTTGCGCTGGGCGTCGAGGTCGCCGAAGCGGGCCTTCACCGAGTTGCCGTCGTACTGGATGAAGTCGGCCTTCAGCCCGGCCTGCGAGAGGATCTGCTCGACCCGCGGCGCCAGCGACGCGTCGATCTTCAGCGTGACCTTTCCGCTCGAGACCTGCACCGCCGGCGCCTCGCCAAAAAAGTTGGGCAGGGTGTAGACGATGCCGACGAGCAACGCGATCACGAGGATCGCGTACTTCCAGACCGGGTATCGGTTCACACGCGCTCCTGGCCGTCCGGGCGCGACTACTTGACCGTGCCCTTGGGCATGACCTGGACGACCGCCGAGCGCTGCACCTGGACCTCGACGCCGCCGGCGACCTCGAGGCCGATGAAGCTCTCGCCCATCTTCGAGACCTTGCCGAGCATGCCTCCCGAGGTGACGACCTCGTCACCCTTGGCCAGCGCATCGATCATCGACTTGTGCTCCTTCTGCCGCTTCATCTGCGGCCGGATCATCACGAAATAGAGGACGACGAACATCAGGATCAGCGGCAGCATGCTGCCGAGCCCGCCGAACATCGAGTCGGCGCCCGCGGCCGGCGCGGCCTGGGCAAAAGCTTCGGATATGAACACGGAACGCAACCTTCTCTGAGCGCCGGGCGCTGCCGGCAAAACTTGTCGATTGTAGAGGCGCCGCCTTGCTCAGACCCCGCTCGCGGCCGGCGCCGGCGAAGGGGCGCGGCGGGCCGGCTCGGCAACCGGGCGTCGCGCCGGCACCAGCCGCAGCAGGGTGATCTCGGAGGGGGCGCCGAAGCGCTTGGGCGGGCCCCAGTAGCCGGTGCCGCGGCTGGTGTAGACCCACATCCGACGCCAGCGCTTCAGGCCGGCCGTGAACGGCTGCTGCAGGCGGACCAGGAAGTTCCAGGGCAGGAACTGGCCGCCGTGGGTGTGCCCGGAGAGCTGCAGGTCGAAGCCCGCCTCCTCCGCCGCCTCGGCACTGCGCGGCTGGTGCGCGAGCAGCAGGCGCACCGCCGCCGGCGGACTGCCGGCCAGGGCGCGCTGCGGATCGCTCGCCTGGGCCCGGTCGAAGTGGCCGGCGCTGTAGTCGGTGACGCCGGCAACGACGATGGTCGCGCCGCCCCGGCGCAGCACCACGTGCTCGTTCATCAGCACCCTTAGGCCGAGCCGGCGCAGCTCGCCGACCCAGGCCGCCGCACCCGAGTAGTACTCGTGGTTGCCGGTGACGAAGAAGGTGCCCTCGCGCGAGCGCAGGCCGGCCAGCGGGGCGACGTGCTCGGCGAGCTCGCCCACCGAGCCGTCGACCAGGTCGCCGGTCACCGCCACGAGGTCGGCGTCGAGCCCGTTGACCGCGGCGACGATCGCTTCGACATAGGGCCGCCGGATCGTCGGGCCGACGTGGATGTCGCTGATCTGGGCGATCCGGAAGCCATCGAGCGCCGGCGGCAGGTCGACGACCGGAACGTCGACCCATACCACCGCCGCGGTGCGCCGCGCATTGACGAAGCCCCAGAGCGTGACGAGCAAGGCGACGCCGGTCACGGCCCGGGCGCTGAGGCTGGCGAAGGCCGGGATCGGGACGACCCCGGAGGCCAGGAAGCCGAGCAGCGCCAGCGCGATCAGGAGCAGGTCGCGCAGCGCCGTCAGGACGAACAGCGAGGAGAAGCCGCCCATCGCCACCAGCCCGACCCAGCCCAGCCATCGCCCGGCCGGCCCGGTCGACGCGCTGCGCCGCATCTGCAGGCCGAACGGCATGGCCAGCGCCGAGCCGAGGAGGAGGCCGGCGAAGGCAACGCCGACCCAGGCGGGGCCGAGATCCGGCGCAATCCGCCAGCCGACGTAGGCATGGAGCAGGAGCGAGAAGAGGTGCAGGGACATCGGCCTCATCTGTGCCTGCCCCGGACGGATTCAATGCGTTCAGCCGGCCCGCCGACTGGCGGTCGAAGCGGCACTACGGCCGGATCTGCCAGTCGTTGGTCGCCCTCTTGCGCTTGCCAAGCCACTGCGAGACCCAGGCTGGCGACAGGTGCGCCGGCGACGACTCTGGCGACGCGGCCGGGGCGGCGATCCGGATCGTCTCCCGCAGATCGCCTTCACCGGCGCCTAGCAGGCGCCTGCGGCCGGCCGCCAGCGCCCGGCGGACCATGCCCGCTTCGGGCGCGCGCCGGCCCGTTGCCCCGGGTGCGGCGAGCAGCGACACGACGCCGCCGATGCCGCCCGTGAAGGCTGCCCAGGTCGCGCCGCTCGGCTCGGCCGAGTCGAACCGACCACCGGCCGCGCCCGCCGGCACGGTCCAGCGATCGGCCATCCAGCCGATGTCGCCGGCCAGGCCGATCGACGGTGCCGGGGCCGGGGCCATCGCCGCCAGTCGAGCCGCGGCGGCGTCGCCTGAGCCGGCATCGCTCGCGCCGACCCGCACTGGAGCGGCGACCCGGAAACTGCCGCGGAAGTCGCCCCCCGCCTTGCCGTCGTAGTCGCCGTCGAGGGCGTCGCCGTTCGGCTTGGCGAAGCCCTTCGCGCCCGAGACCAGGCGCACGGTGTACTCGCCCGCCGGCAGCGGCGCGCCGTCGGCGATGAAGGTGAAGCCTTCGCCGTCCGGGTCGAGAACTATCCGGCCCTTGACCGGCACCTTGTCGCGCAACACGACGATCCGCGAAGCGACGGCATCGGCGCCGCCGAGTTCGCGCGGGTCGAAGGCCTGGTTGAAGCGGACCCGCAGGCCGGAGACCGTCACGACCAGGGATTCGACCTGAAGCGGCGCCGGCTGACCGGCGGGCGTCGGGTGGCCCTGCAGGAGTGCGGCCATCGGCGCCGTCAGGGGATTGGCCAAAGGCTGGCTGGTGCCCGCGCTCTCGATCCGGACGAAGCCGACCGAAGCGGCGAACGGGTGCGCCGTCTGACCGATCAGCGTCGCCGAGAATCGGATGTCGTCGGCGCTCGACGCCATCAGGCCGAAGCTGGCCGAGCCCAGGTCGCGCTGGGCGCGCAGCGTCGCCTCGCGCAGCGAGAACAGCCCGCCGACGGCGGGGGCGCGGCCCGGAACCTCGGCTTCCGGCAGCGGCGCCGGCGGAATCACCGAGATCGGCGGCGGCGAG
>JBDTUG010000416.1:0-3297 GCA_040007855.1 Caldimonas sp. | reverse complement strand
AAGCATGCCTCCGCCCTCCCGCGCCGCCGCACCCGCGTTCGGCTCCGACGACTTCCGCGCCGCGCTCGCCATGTTCGCCACCGGCGTGACGATCGTGACCGCGCTCGACGCCACCGGCGCGCCGATCGGCCTGACCGCCAACTCGTTCAATTCCGTCTCGATCGAGCCGCCGCTGGTGCTCTGGAGCCTGTCGCGCCAGGCCGGCTCGATGCCGGCCTTCGAGCGCGGCTCGCACTACGCGATCAACATCCTGGCCGCCGGCCAGCACGCCCTCGCCGAGCGCTTCGCGAGCAAGGCGATCGACCGCTTCGAGGGCGTCGCCTACAGCGCCGGGGCGAGCGGCGTGCCCCTGCTCGACGGCGCCGCCGCGGTCTTCGAATGCTTCAACCGCAGCCGCTACGAGGAAGGCGACCACGTCATCTTCGTCGGCGAGGTCGAGCGCTGCGCCCGCCGCGAGGGCGTCCAGCCGCTGATCTTCCACGGTGGCCGCTATTTCACGGAGCTGCCGCTGTGAGCGGGCGTGGCGCGGCTCTGCGCAGGTGATGACTCGGGCAGCTGTCGTCCCGAACCGGGCGATCGGGCTCGCGCTGGCGCTCGCATCGCTGCTGGCTGACACGCACGCCCTGGCCGGCGACGAGCTGCTCCTCAATCCGTTCGGCGACCCGTTCGTGCGGGCGACGGTCGGCCGGCCCTGCCCGACGCCGCTCGGCCCGGCCTATACCGAAGCGACGCGGCGGATCGAATCGCATTCGCGCGCCGAGCGCGGCACGACCTGCTGGCTCGCCGGCCGGTGCAGCGAGCCGAACGCCTATCGCTACGACGTGCCGAACGCGATCGCGGCGCTGGCGGCATTGCAACGCGACCTGAGCTTCGCCGACAGCGCGGTCTGGGTCACCGCGCAGCGCCGCTTCCTCTACCTCGAAGGCTGCGTCGCCGATCCGGCACAGGCGCAGCGGATGGAGGCCCTGCTGCAGGCCCTGCCCGAGGTCGACCGCGTCATCCCGGCGCTCGCCTTGCCGGGCGAGAAGCCGCCCTATGCGACCGCCGGATCGGCGAGACGGCCCAGGTAGGCGCGGACCCGCTCGTCGGCCTGGAGCGCGTCGAGCGAGGGCGCAAGGGTCAGCCGGCCGCGCTCGACAAACACGAAGCGCTCGCACACCTCGCGCAGGATCTCGAGGTGGTACGGCTCGTTCGGATGCAGGCAGAGGAAGACGAGGCGATCTTCGGCGCGCAGCCTGCGAAAGAAGTCGAGCATGAAGCCGATGTAGCCGTCCTGGGTGTTGAACTGCGGCTCGTCGAACAGGTGCACGAGCGGGGAGCGGCTGGCCGCCGGTGCCATCAGCGCCTCGGGCCGGGTGCGCCTGAACGACCTCACCTGGTACGACTGGTGGTAGTGGATGGCGACGCGGTCACGCTCGCCGTAGCGCACCGCGTGGATGTCCTGGCCGGCGACGAGCACGCGCCCCGAGGTCGGCGCGTTGCTGCCGGTGATGAGCTCGAACAGCGTCGTCTTGCCCGAGCCGTTCGGCCCCATCACGCCGACCACCGAAGGCCCTTCGATCGTGAAGTCGGCCTCGAGCGAGAAGGTCACCTGCGGCTTGATCAGGCCGCGCTTGTAGCGCCGGGCCAGCCGGTCGACGTGGAGCAGCGGCGCGGCCATGGGTCAGACGCCCAGCAGCCTGGCGCGGCGCGCACCGTCGCCGAGCAGCGCATCGGCGCCGCCCACGTGGACGATGCGGCCGCGGTCGAGCACGTAGACCCGGTCGGCCACCGCCAGCGCGCTCTGCACGTTCTGCTCGACCAACAGCACGGCGATGCCTTCGCCCTTCAGCCGGGCGATCGTCTTCATCACGTCCTGGACGATCTTCGGCGCCAGGCCCTGGCTCGGCTCGTCGAACAGCACCAGCCCGGGCGCGCCGAGCAGGGCGCGCGAGATCGCGACCATCTGCATCTCGCCGCCCGAAAGGTTCTCGCACTCGCGCTCCATCAGGTACTCGAGGGCGCTGAAGATGGCAAAGCAGTCCTGCTCGCTCCACGCCTTGAACGCGGTCTTCTTGCGGGCGATGGCGAGATTGCGGGCGACGGTGAGGGTGGGGAAGATGCGCCGGTCGTCGGGCACCCAGCCGACGCCGGCGCGGGCGATCTCGTGGGTCGGCGAGCGGGTGACGTCGCGGTCGGCGAACTCGATCCGGCCGCGCCGCGCCGGGGTCAGGCCGAGCACCGAGCGGAGCAGCGTCGTCTTGCCGGCCCCGTTCGGCCCGAGCAGGGCGACGACCTCGCCGCGCCCGACTTCGAGCGAGACGCCGAAAAGCACCTGCGTCTCGCCGTAGAAGGTCTCGATCCGATCGAGCCGCAGCATCAACGCGCTCCCGCCGCCACCGCGCCCGTGCCCGGTGCCGCCGCGAGCGCGCCGAGATTGGAGCGCTGCACCCACGGGTTGTCGCGCAGCTCGGCGGGCGTGCCGGCGGCGATCACCTGGCCCCAGTGGATGACAGAGACCGTGTCGGCGAGCCGGAACAGGAAGCGCATGTCGTGCTCGATGACGACGATCGTGAGCTGGCGCTTCAGCTCGGCCACGAGCTCGGCGAGCCGCGCCGTCGCCTCGGTGCCGAGCCCGGCGGTCGGCTCGTCGAGGAACAGCAGGCGCGGCCCGGCGGCGAGCGCGACCGCGATCTCGAGCGCGCGCCGCTCGCCGTAGGAGAGGCCGCGCGCGCCGATGTGCTCCTTGCCGGCGAGGCCGACGCGGGCAAGCACCTCTGCAGCATGCTGCCCCGCCGACCCATCGGCGCGCAGGTCGCGCCAGACGTCGAAGCCCCGGGCCCGCACTTCGGGCAGGGCCAGGATCACGTTGTCGAGCGCCGAGCAGTCGTCGAACAGGTTCATCGACTGGAACGAGCGCGAGATGCCGCGCCGGGCGATCCGCCGCGGCGGCTCGCCGGTGATGTCGACGCCGGCGAAGCGCACCGTGCCGCGGTCGGGTGCGAAGCGGCCGGTCAGGACGTTGAAGCAGGTCGTCTTGCCGGCCCCGTTCGGACCCATGATCCCGGAGAGCTTGCCCTCCTCGAACGCCAGGCTCAGGTCCTGCAGGACGATCCGGTCGCCGAAGCGCTTGTGCAGGTTCGCGGCTTCAAAGAGGGCCATGCGCGACCCCTTTCGCGTCGATCGGCGGCTGCAGCGCGCCCGCCCGAGGCAGGCGCAGCCGCCAGCGTGCCACGGCCGTCTGCCAGATGCCGGCGATACCTTCGGGCTTGATCAGCACCATCGCCATGAACAAGAGGCCGTACCAGAGCAGCCAGG
>JBDTUG010000415.1:0-3307 GCA_040007855.1 Caldimonas sp. | reverse complement strand
CCGGTGCGGATGTCGAGATCGAGGTTCTTGAGGTTGTGCTGTCGCGCGCCGCGGATGCGGATGACGCCGGAGGACATCGGGGAGGGCTTTCGCGAGGGGAGCCGAACATTCTAGGGACGCGACTTCGGTGCTGCGCGCTGCCGCGCAAAGACCGTGCAAACACAATGTCGTCATTCGGCCCGGCCGACAGGAGAGGCCCATGGACAGGAACGCGTGCAACCGGAGTCGCTTCATCGCGGGCGATCGCGCCGGGCACTACGAGAGCTGGTTCCAGCGCGCCAACCACGTCGAGCGGCCGCTGGCCTTCTGGATCCGCTACACCGTGTTTTCGCCGCGGGGCCGTCCCGACCGGGCCCGAGCCGAGCTGTGGGCAATCCATTTCGACGGCGAGGGCAAGCGGATTACCGCCGCGAAGCAGGTCTTTCCGCTCGATGTGGCACGCTTTTCCGGGGTCGACCTCGATGTCCGGATCGGCGACGCACGGCTGGACCGGTGCTCCCTCTCGGGCCAGGCCAGCTCGGGTCCGCACACGCTGCGATGGGACCTCGACTACGAGGGCGCGGCGGCGCCGCTGCTGCTCCTTCAGCCGTCGTTCTACAGCCGCGGCTTTCCGAAATCCAAGGCGCTGGTCGGGACCCCGAACGCCACGTTCAACGGCTCGCTGCTCGTCGACGGCGAACCGGTCGAGATCCGCGACTGGACCGGAAGTCAGAACCACAACTGGGGCAGCAAGCACACCGATTCGTACGCCTGGGGCCAGGTGGCCGGCTTCGACGGCGCGCCCGACACCTTCCTGGAGTGCTCGACCGCCCGATTGAAGATCGGCCCGGTCTGGACGCCGCCGATGACGGTGGCCGTGCTCCGGCTCGAGGATCGGGAGGTCCGCCTGAACGGCATCGGGCAGGCGCTGCGCGCGCACGGCGACTTCGACTTCACGGGCTGGCGCTTTCGCACTCAGGGCGACGAGGGACGGATCGACGCCCGCTTCGAAGCGCCCCCCTGGAGCTTCGTCGGATTGATCTACGACAACCCGCCCGGCGGCGCCAAGACCTGCCTCAACAGCAAGCTCGCCGCGTGCGAGCTGCACATCACGCTGCCCGGCGAGCCGCCCCGGACGCTGCGGTCGCGGCATCGCGCCGCGTTCGAAATCCTGACCGAGCGCGCCGACCACGGAATCGCGGTCGTCGCCTGACACCCGGCGAAGGGTGGCGCAGACCACTATTGAGCTTTCCCTGAATGGCGACATCGCCACAGACCGGCCTGGACCCAGCACGCGGCGATGATCGAAGGGCGGCGCTGGGCGCCGCGCCTTGCGGCGGCGACGGCCAGGGTCGAGCATGGCGGCGTCGCTGTCCGCGTACCCGTGCCCTTGCCCGTTGCACCGGCGGGCAGAGGGCATCCGGCCTTGTAAACTGAGCCGCGATCGATCCCCTGGAGATTTTCATGAAAACCCTCTTGCTCGCTGCCGCGCTCGGCGTCGCTGCCACCCCGGCCTTGGCCGCCACGCCCGCCGAGGCGATGACCAAGGCCGGCTGCATGGCCTGTCATTCCAAGGACAAGAAGATCGTCGGCCCGGCGTTCAAGGATATTGCGGCCAAGTACAAGGGCCAGGACGTGACGGCCAAGCTGATGGACAAGGTGCGCAAGGGCGGTTCGGGCAGCTTCGGCCCTGTGCCGATGGCGCCGAATCCGCCCAGCGCGATCAACGACGCCGACCTGAAGGCGGCGATCGAGTCGATCCTCAAGAGTTGAGCGGCCAGTCTCGACGGCCGTCGAGCGCCGCTGCCGTGATGCCTCGCCGGGCGATTTGGCCCCGGTCACCAACGATCCGGTGCATCTGCTGGTAGCGGCGCAAGAGCCGTTGGAGCTGTTCAGCGAAACGCTCGAGGGAGTCATGCGAACGACCGAAGGCGAATTGTTTGCCGAGGCTGAAAAGGCGCTCGCCAACGTCCTTGCGCGGGCGAGGTTCTCGCGCAATGCGAGGTGCGGATAGCCCAGCAGCCGGGCCGATGAGAGTCGGCAAGCTCGAAGACACTGCCTGCGAGTGTTTCACCAACGTGACGATGCTCCCCGCGCCCGCGACGCATTTCGACCTGCGCCGAAGGATCGTGCCGGCGAAGAGCGGTTGGACGATCGGCGTTGGCGATCGAGATCGCAAGCGTGTTGCGCCGGGCGCAAGCTGGCAGCCATGCGCTGGCACGGAGCCAATCCTGCACTTCAATCCCTCCCCTCCCAGATAGACTGCCTTATGAAGATCGAATTCGTTTCCGACGTCGCCTGCCCGTGGTGTGCGGTCGGCCTGCACTCGCTGGAAAGCGCGCTGAAGAGCATCGGCGAGGCGATCCCGGTCGAGCTGCACTTCGAGCCGTTCGAGCTCAACCCGGCGATGCCGCCGGAAGGCCAGGACGCCATCCAGTACCTCTCGCGCAAGTACGGCGCGCCGCCCGAGCAGCTGGCCCGCTCGCGCGCCGCCCTGCGCGAGCGCGGCGCGGCGGTCGGCTTCGCGTTCGGCGAGCGGCCCTGGATCTGGAACACCTTCGACGCGCATCGCCTGCTGCACTGGGCCGGGCTGGAGGGCCAAGCCAGGCAGCGCGCCCTCAAGCACGCCCTGCTGAGCGCGTACCACACCCGGGCCGAGAACCCGGGCGCGCGCGAGGTGCTGCTGCGGCTGGCCGGCGACGCTGGGCTGGACGTCGCCCGGGCCGGCGCGATCCTCGACTCCGACGAATACGCGAGCGAGGTGCGCGAGCGCGAGCGCTTCTGGCACGAGCGCGGCATCGAGTCGGTGCCGGCGGTCGTGATCGACGGCAAGCACCTCATTTCCGGCGGCCAGCCGCCCGAAGTGTTCGAGCAGGCGCTGCGCCGGATCGCCGCCACCGGCTGATCGACAACTGCGCCACGCCCGGTCACACAATCGGCCGGGCAGCCGGGCACCGGCGCGCTAAAGTCGCCGCCCACCGCCTTCACTCCGGGAGCCGTTTCGTGCACGTCCGATCCTCGCTGCTCGCCCTCGCGTGCCTCGCCGCGCCCGCGCTGGCGTTCGCCGCGAAATGGGAAAAGGTCGGCGACGCCGGCCCGGTCGCGGTCTACGTCGACAAGGACAGCGTGCGGCGCAGCGGCGTCGAGGCCCGCGCCGCGCTGGAATGGCGCTGGACTAGGCTGACCGATGTGCCCGGCGCCGACCCGCCGCGCCAGTACCGGCTGGAGCGCCAGGTGCAGATCTCGAACTGCAGGAACCGCAGCTACGCGGTGGCCGAAGGCACCCGCTATGCCGACGAGCGCGGCCTCGATCCGGTCTCGAGCTACA
>JBDTUG010000414.1:0-3308 GCA_040007855.1 Caldimonas sp. | reverse complement strand
GCGCGCAGATGCGCCTCGCTCGGCATCAGGAACTCGTCGAGCTGCGGCGGCGCGACCGCCGTGCCTGAGAGCATCGCGTGCGCCTGGCCGCGGTGATGCACCTGGTGGGCGAGCAGGTGGGCGATGACGTGGCCGCGCCGCTCGCGCTGGACCCGGCCCTCGCCGCGGACGAGCTCGATCACGTCGTCGAGCTGGCCGGCTTCGAGCGCTCCGACCAGGGCGATGAAGCGCTCGTCGGCGCCGGCCTGGGCGAAGGCGAGGTCGGCCACCGTCGCGCAGACCGGCGTGTCGCGCCACTGCCGCTCCATGTCGGCTTCGCCGTGCAGCGCGGCCAGGTAGTAGAGGTCGACCGCGAGGATGTGCTGCAGGGTCTTCGCCAGGCTCGGGAAAAAGCCGGTCCGCGCCGCCTGGTACTCCTCGCGCGAGAGGATGCGCAGGGCGTGGTGCAGCCGGTGGTTGGAAAGCCGGTTGGCATGGACCTGGGTGCGCAGGTAGCCGAGCAGATCCATCGCTTCTCCCTGGATTCAGGCCAGCGCCCGGCCGATCAGGATCTTCTGCACGTCGGACGTGCCTTCGTAGATCTGGCAGGCACGCACGTCGCGGTAGATCCGCTCGAGCGGAAAGTCGGTGACGTAGCCGTAGCCGCCGAACACCTGCAGCGCCTCGCTGCAGACGCGCTCGGCCATCTCGCTGGCGAACAGCTTGGCCATCGCCGCTTCCTTCAGGCACGGCCGGTGCGCGTCCTTCAGGCTCGCGGCGTGGTGCACCAACTGGCGCGCCGCCTCGATCCGGGTCGCCATGTCGGCGAGGCGGAACTGCAGGGACTGGTGCTCGAAGATCGGCTTGCCGAACGCCACCCGCTCACGCGAATAGGCGAGCGCGGCGTCGAAGGCGGCGCGCGCCATGCCGACCGATTGCGCGGCGATGCCGATCCGCCCGCCCTCGAGACCGGAGAGGGCGATCTTCAGGCCCTGGCCTTCGTCGCCGAGCCGGTTCGCCGCCGGCACGCGGCAGTTCTCGAACACGATCTGGGCCGTGTCGCTGGCATGCTGGCCGAGCTTGTCTTCGACCCTCGCCACCGTGTAGCCGGGACTTCGGGTCGGCACGATGAAGGCACTGATTCCCTTCTTGCCGGCGCTCTTGTCGGTCACCGCCATGACGATCGCCACGTCGCCGTTCTTGCCGCTGGTGATGAATTGCTTGACGCCGTTCAGCACGTAGGCGTCGCCGTCGCGGTCGGCGCGGGTCCGCAGGCCGCCGGCCTCCGAGCCGGCGTGCGGCTCGGTCAGGCAGAACGCGCCGAGCATCGCGCCGCGCGCCAGCGGCTTCAGCCAGCGCTCCTTCTGCGCGTCGTTCGCCGCGGCCATCAGGATCGAGCAGACCGGGCAGTTCGTGACGCTGACGATGGTCGAGGTGGCGCCGTCGCCGGCGGCGATCTCCTCGATGATGACGGCGAGCGCCAGGTAGTCGAGCCCGGCGCCGTCGTGCTCGGCCGGCACGGCGACGCCGTAGCAGCCGAGCTCGGCCAAGCCGCGCAGCTCGGCGGCCGGAAAGTGGCTGTCGCGGTCCCACTGCGCGGCCTGCGGAGCGATCCGGTCCTGCACGTAGTCGCGCACTGCTTCCTGCACTGCACGGTGGTCGTCGTCGAGCATCATCGGGTGGTCTCCGGCAGGCGCAGCAGCAGCGTGCCGGTGCCGCTGAGCAACGGGGTGTCGCCGCTGCGCACCTCGCCTTCGAGGCGCGCGATCCAGCCGGCCAGCTTGTCCTTGCGCTCGATGCCGGTCACCACCCAGCGCAGCTCGATGTCCTCGTTGGCATAGACGGGCGCGCGAAAGCGGATCTCGAAGCCCAAGCCGACGCCCGAGCGCGCCTGCCCGTGGCCGCCCGGCTGTGAGAAGTGGGTCGCGGTCATCGCCATGAAGATCGCGCCGATCTGCGTTCCGGAGGCGATCAGGCCGCGGTAGCCGGCGGCCAGCGCCGCCGCCAGGTCGTGGTGCAGCGGGTTGTGGTCGTGTACCAGGGCCGCGAAGGCGGGGATCTCGGCGTTCGTGAGGCGCACGCGCATGGTAAAGCTCTCGCCGACGAACGCCGGCGCTTCGCCGGCGTGCCCGGCGGGAGACCGCTTGCTCTCTGGAGTACCTTCGTGCTGCGCACTCCGGAATTCGCCCTTGGGGCGGCCCGGCGGGCTCATGCCCGCTCCACCAGCGCCGGCCGGGCAGCGAGCCAGCCGAACAGGCCGGCGCCGGCGAGGTTCAGGCCGCGCCGCCAGAGCGGGCTTGCGCGCCAGCGCGCAAGCGGCGCGACCAGCAGCACGAAGCCGGTCAGGAACAGCCCGCCCTGGACGACGAACCAGGCGCCGAGGAACAGGAAGGCAAGCGTCTTGTCGGCGGCGCCGGCGTCGATGAACTGGGGCAGGAGGGCGAGGAAGAAGATCGCCACCTTGGGATTGAGGACGTTGGTCAGCAGGCCCTGGCGGAACAGGGCGGCCCGGCCGGGACGGGCCGCCTCGGCGGCGACCGTGACCGCGCCCGCGCGATCGCCCGCGAAGGCGTCGCGCAGCATGCCGAAGGCGAGCCAGAGCAGGTACGCCGCGCCGGCGTACTTGAGCAGCGCGAATGCCGCGCTCGAGGCGGCGAGCAGGGCCGCCAGGCCGAGCGCCGCCGCCAGCGCGTGCAGCACGCAGCCGGCGGTGACGCCGAGCGCGGCAGCAATGCCGCCGGCGACGCCGTAGCGCAGCGTCCGGGTCAGGGTCAGCATCATGTCGACGCCAGGGGTCGCGTTGACGACGAGCACCGTCGCCGCGAACAGCGGCAGCGAATGGGTGCCGAGCACCGGCTAGATCAGCTCGACCGCCATCGCCGTCGCCTCGCCGCCGCCGATGCACAGCGCCGCCAGACCGCGGCTCTTGCCGGCCTGGCGCAAGGCGCCGAGCAGGGTTACGACGATGCGCGCTCCGCTCGCGCCGATCGGGTGGCCGAGCGCGACCGCGCCGCCGTGCACGTTGACGATCTCGGGCGGCAGGTCGAACTCGGTCATCGCCGCCATCGTCACCGCGGCGAAGGCCTCGTTGACCTCCCACAGCTCGACCTCCTGCGAACGCCAGCCGGACGTCTTCAGAACCTTCTGGATCGCGCCGATCGGCGCAGTGGTGAACCAGTTGGGCGCTTGCGCGTGCACCGCGTGGGCGACGATCCGGGCGATTGGCTTGACGCCGAGGCGGGCGGCGGTCGACTCGCGCATCAGCACCAGCGCTGCGGCGCCGTCGGAGATGCTCGACGAGGTGGCGGCGGTGATCGTGCCGTCCTTCT
>JBDTUG010000413.1:0-3318 GCA_040007855.1 Caldimonas sp. | reverse complement strand
AGGTACTAGCGGGTAACTCCGTGGGGGTTCGAGTCCCTTCCTGGGCACCAAGAGAGATGAATGAGATAAAGGCCCGCTTCGGCGGGCTTTTTGCTGGCCGTTTCGCGAATGTCGATGCGTCGTTCCGGCATCAGATGACGAACTTCTTCGCCAGTCCATCGGGGCGAAGGTCGTCGTATTCCTCGAACGGCTGATGGATCCACGGGCTCGTGGGCAGCACTTCGACGTGGTAGTCGGGCGTGTAGGTCGACATGCCCTTGGTCCAGAGGACGGCCGAGCGCAGCTCGCTGATCGACGGCATGCCGCGCAGCCGGTCGACGACCGCGCGCAGCGTGATCCCGGAATCGGCGAGGTCATCGACCAGCAGGACGCGGCCGGCCAGCTCGCCCTTGGGCAGGGTGATGTACTTGGCCATGTCGAGCCGTCCCTGGATGGTGCCGGCCTCGGCGCGGTAGGAGCTGGTCGACATGATCGCCAGCGGCTTGTCGAACACCCGCGACAGCACGTCGCCCGGCCGCATGCCGCCACGCGCCAGGCACAGGATCTGGTCGAACGCCCAGCCCGATGCGTGGATCTTGAGCGCCAGGCGCTCGATCAGCATGTGGTACTCGTCCCATGAGACGTAGAGGTGTTTGCCGTCGTCGGTGAGCATGCGTCGTGGTGCTAAAGAGGTACAAGAGCCTAGGCGGCGAGGCGGCGCGCCGTCGCTTCGCCGGGCTGGTAGGGATGACGCAGGAGGATCGTGTGATCGCGGTCCGGGCCGGTCGAAACCATGTCGACCGGCGCGCCGATGAAGGCCTCGACGCGCTGCAGATACCGTCTTGCGTTCAGCGGCAAGGCGCTCCAGCGGGTCGCCCCGAAGGTGCTTTCCTGCCAGCCAGGGAAGCTCTCGTAGATCGGCACGCAGGCGACGATGTCGTCGGCGTCGAGCGGCAGGATGTCGATCCGCTGGCCACGCAGTTCGTAGCCGACGCAGACCTGGATCTCGGCCAGCCCGTCGAGCACGTCGAGCTTGGTGATGCACAGGCCCGAGATGCCGTTGATGAGGATCGAGCGCTTGAGCAGGGCGGCGTCGAGCCAGCCGCAGCGCCGCGCCCTGCCCGTCACCGTGCCGCGCTCCTGGCCGATCGTCGACAGGTGGTGGCCGATCGTGCCGGGCTCGTCGATCGGCAGCTCAGTCGGGAACGGGCCGCCGCCGACCCGCGTGGTGTAGGCCTTGGTGATGCCGAGGATGTAGTGGAGCTGGTCCGGTCCGACCCCCGAGCCCGCCGCTGCGTTGCCGGCGACGCAGTTGCTGGAGGTGACGAACGGATAGGTGCCGTGGTCGATGTCGAGCAGGGTTCCCTGGGCGCCTTCGAACAGGATGTTGGCGCCGCGCCGGTGCAGCTTGTAGAGCGTGTAGCCGACGTCGCCGATCATCGGCCGCAGCGCTTCGCCGGCACGCATCGCCGACTCGAAGATCGGCTCGAAGGCAAGCGCCTCGGAATGGTAGAAGCCCTCGAGCGCGAAGTTGTGCAGCGTGAGGAGCTCGCGCAGCTTGGTGGCGAAGCGTTCCGGATGCTTCAGGTCCTGCACCCGCAGCGCCCGGCGCGCCACCTTGTCTTCGTAGGCCGGGCCGATGCCCTTGCCGGTGGTGCCGATCTTGCCCGCACCGCTCGTCTCGCGCAGTCGCTCGCGCGCCTTGTCGAGCTCGACGTGGAAGGGCAGGATCAGGGGGCAGGACTCGCTGATCAGGAGGCGCGAGCGGACGTCGAGCCCGATCGCCTCGAGCCGGCCGATCTCGCCCAGCAGATGGGCCGGATCGACGACCACGCCGTTGCCGATGCAGCACGCCACGCCTTCGCGCATCACGCCCGAGGGGATCAGCTGCAGCGCCGTCTTGACGCCGCGGATGACCAGCGTATGGCCGGCGTTGTGGCCGCCCTGGAAGCGGACCACCGCCTCGGCATGGTCGGTCAGCCAGTCGACGACCTTGCCCTTGCCTTCGTCGCCCCACTGGGTACCGACGACGACGACGTTGCGTCCGACCAGGCCGGCGCCCTCACTCGCGACGCCGACCTCGTGCGCGGAGATCGACGGCGGAGCATCGAGCAGCGCGGCGCGCAAGTCGCCCTCGGGGCGGCTGGCCAGGCTCATGGGCTCGCCCTGCCGCTGACCGACCAGGGCTCCCGGCCCTCACCTGGGACGAGCGCGCGATCGAAGACCACGCCCGCTTCGTCGTCGCGGTCGCCGGGCAGCTGCCGGACGACGACCTCGCCGCGCGCGCGCAACTGGCGCACCGTGTCGCGCAGGCCGGCGTCGTCGGACCAGGGCGCCCGGATCGCCGTCTTCGGCCGGCCAGCGGGCGCCAGCTCGGCGAGCTCCTTCACGTCGAGGCCGAAGCCGACCGCCGGACGGGTCCGGCCGAAGATCGCGCCGACCTCGTCGTAGCGACCGCCGCGGGCGATCGCGTCGCTCGCGCCCTCGGCGTAGACCGCGAACCGGGCCCCGCTGTAGTAGGCGTAGCCGCTCGAATCGGCAAGGTCGAAGCCGACCCGGACCCGGGGATGGGTCTGCTTCGCATGCTCGGCCAGCTGCTTCAGCTCGGCGAGCGCCGCAGCAATCGCCGGGCGCTCAGGGAGGATGCGGCCGGCGGCCTCGAGGATCGAATCGTCTCCATACAGTGCCAGCAGCGACTCGAGCCCACGACGGGCCTCGGCAGGGAAGCGCTCGGCGACCGCGCCGAGCTCGGCGGCGTCCTTGGTGGCCAGCGCCGCGTGAACCGCTTCTAGGCGCGCTGCATCGACCGGCACGCCGGCCAGCAAGGCGCGGACGATGCGCGTGTCGGCGAGGTCGAGCACGGCGCCCTCGAGTCCGGCCACGTCGAGGCACTCGAGGGCCAGCTCGAGGATCTCGAGATCGGCCTGGAGGCCGGCATGGCCGTAGATCTCGGCGCCGAACTGGAGCGGCTCCCGCGTCGATCCGCTGCCCGAGGCGCGGGTGTGCAGCACCGGACCGCAGTAGCACAGGCGAGCGACGCCGCTGCGATTGAGCAGGTGCGCGTCGATCCGCGCCACCTGCGGCGTGCTGTCGGCGCGGATGCCGAGGGTGCGACCGCTGAGCTGGTCGACCAGCTTGAAGGTCCGCAGATCGAGGGCATGCCCGGTTCCGGACAGCAGCGATTCGATGTGCTCGAGCAGGGGCGGGATCACCAGCTCGAAGCCGAAGCTCTCGGCCGCGTCGAGCAGACCGCGACGCAGCGTTTCGACCTGGCGGGCCCGGGCGGGCAGGACATCGGCAATGTGCTCCGGCAAGAGCCAGGCAGAGGACATGCGAAAA
>JBDTUG010000412.1:0-3335 GCA_040007855.1 Caldimonas sp. | reverse complement strand
TGTCGCACGAGCTGCGCACGCCGCTCAACGCGATCATCGGCTTCTCCGAGGTGCTCAGCGAGAAGATGTTCGGCGACGTCAACCCCAAGCAGCTCGAGTACCTGCTCGACATCCACTCCTCGGGCCACCATCTGCTCTCGCTCATCAACGACATCCTCGATCTGTCGAAGATCGAGGCCGGCCGGATGGAGCTCGAGCTGGCGCGGGTCGACCTGCCGATGCTGCTCGACAACTGCACCACGCTCGTGCGCGAGCGCGCCAGCCGCCAGGGTCTGCTGCTCGCGCTCGACGTCGATCCCGGCCTCGGCGAGTGGGTGGCCGACGTGCGCAAGCTCAAGCAGACCGTCATCAACCTGCTCGCCAACGCCGTCAAGTTCACGCCGGCCGGCGGCCGGGTGACCTTGCGCGCGGTCCGGCGCGAGCACGCGGTCGAGATCGCGATCGTCGACACCGGCGTCGGCATCGCCGCCGACCAGCAGGCGCTGGTGTTCGAGGAGTTCCGCCAGGCGGGCGGCGACTACCTCAGGAAGTCGGAAGGCACCGGCCTGGGCCTCTCGCTCGCCAGGCGATTCGTCGAGCTGCACGGCGGAACGATCCGGGTCGAGAGCGAGCCCGGCCGAGGGTCGACCTTTGCCTTTATTCTTCCCGAGCGGGTGCTCGAGGCGGTATGAGAGCGATCCGCGAAAACGCGAAGGTCGAACGATGAAAACGATCCTGATCGTCGAGGACAACGAGAAGAACATGAAGCTCGTGCGCGACATCCTGCGCCACAACGGCCATGCGACGCTCGAGGCGGTCAACGGGGCCGACGGGGTGCGCCTGGCGCTGTCGGAGCGTCCCGACCTGATCCTGATGGACATCCAGCTGCCCGACATCGACGGCATCGAGGCGCTGCGCCGGCTGCGCGAGGTCCCGGAACTGAACAGCGTGCCGGTCGTCGCGGTGTCGGCGTCGGTGATGCCCGACGACCAGCAGAAGATCGTCCGGTCCGGCTTCGACGCGTTCGTGACCAAGCCGATCCAGCTGAAGTCGTTCCTCGAGACGGTGCACCGCTTCCTCGCCAATGGTCGCCCCGCCTCGTGAATCCGCCCTGACGAGCTTGCCGATGAGCGCCAGGATCCTCGTCGTCGACGACGTGCCGTTGAACGTCAAGCTGCTCGTCGACCTGCTCGCGGTAAAGGGCTACGACACCCGCAGCGCCGGCAACGGCGTCGACGCGCTCGCATCGATCGCCGCCGAGCCGCCCGATCTGGTGCTGCTCGACGTGATGATGCCCGGCATGAGCGGCTACGACGTGTGCCGGGCGATCCGCGCCGACCCGGCGCAGGCGATGCTGCCGGTCGTGCTGGTGACGGCGCTCGACCCGGCCGAGGAGCGCGCCAGGGGCCTCGACGCCGGCGCCGACGACTTCCTCAGCAAGCCGGTCAGCCAGAGCGAGCTGCTGGCGCGGGTGCGTTCGCTGCTGCGCATCAAGTCGCTCTACGAAGAGGTGCTCCAGCAGAAGCGCGCGCTCGGCGAGCTCAACCGCAGCCTCGAGCAGCGCGTCGCTGACGGCGTGCAGCAGCTCGAGAAGCTCGGCCGGCTGAAACGGTTCTTCTCGCCGCAGCTCGCCGAGCTGATCGTCGCCGGCGGCGCCGAGGATCCGCTGAAGAGCCACCGCCGCGAGATCACGGTCGTGTTCCTCGACCTGCGCGGCTTCACCGCGTTCACCGAGACCGCCGACCCGGAAGAGGTGATGGCGGTGCTCGGCGAATACCACGCGGCCATCGGCCGGCTCGTGATGGCGCACGAGGGGACGCTCGAGCGCTTCTCGGGCGACGGGATGATGATCTTCTTCAACGACCCGATCCCGGTCGCCGACCCGGCACCGCGCGCCGTGCGCATGGCGCTCGCCATGCAGCGCGAGGTGGAGCGGCTGTCGCTGGCCTGGAGCAAGCGAGGCTACGACCTGCTGATGGGCGTCGGCATCGCCCAGGGGTTCGCGACGATCGGCAGCATCGGCTTTCCGGGACGGATCGACTACGGCGCGATCGGCAACGTCACCAACCTCGCGGCGCGCCTGTGCGGCGAGGCGCGCGGCGGCGACATCCTGGTATCGCAGCGGGTGCGCGCCCTGCTCGAAGGCGAGATTGCGGTCGAGCCGGCGGGCGAACTGGTCCTCAAGGGCTTCCAGCGGCCGGTGCCGGCTTTCCGGATCGTGGCCTGATCGGCAGACCGGCCCCTATTTCTCGACCAGCAGGAAAGCCGAGAGCCCGGCGAGCAGTGCCAGCGCGCACGCGGCGATCGCCGCCGTGTGGAAGCCGGCGATGAACGCCTCGCCGGTTGCGCCGCCGACGAGCACGAAGCCGAGCGACGCTGTCGCCAGCAGCCCGGCGACGCGCGCGACCGCGTTGTTGACCCCCGACGCCGAGCCGACGTGCGCGCCATCGACCGCGCCCATCACCGCCGCGGTGAGGGGCGCGACACTGAGCGTGAGCCCGAGGGCGACGAGCGCGAGCGCCGGCAGGACGACGCTCCGATAGTCGAACCGGTCGGCGCCGGTGCGCAGGAACAGCGCGTAGCCCACGGCGACGATGCACGGCCCCACCGTCAGCAGCAGCCCCGGCCCGGGTGCGCTCGGCAAGCCGTCCGGCTCGCCGAGGATGGGTCGCCGCCAGCGTGCCCGTCGGATGCGCCGTCGGTGTCGCCGATGCGGGCCGTGCGGCGACGCCTTGGGCGAGGCCGCGGTCGCTCGGCCCCGCGGTGGCCGCGCTCATCGCCGCCTCAGGCGTTGTCGGTGGCGAGGCCCCGGACCGCGCGGTACGACGCGTCGACGCCCTGGGCGACGATCTGTTCCTTCCACGCGTCGGTGTCGGTGTAGAAGGCGTCGCGGATCTGCTGCTTGATGGCGCGCCGGATCGGATCGGCGGCGTCCGGATGGTTCTCGAGCCACTGATCGGCGCGCAGCGCCTCCATCACCTCGGCCTGCGGCAGCGTGCCGTATTCGAGGGCGATGCCGGTGTACTCGGCCTGCGCGCATTCCTCGTAGGCGGCGAGCCACATCATGCCGGTGAGCAGCGCCGAGGTCGACGAGCCGTCGTAGATCGAGGTCACGTCGCCCCACCAGGCCTTGGCGCGCGCATAGGCGGCGGCGTCGTCGCGGCAGGCGAAGATCCGCTCGCCGTGGCCGCTCGGCCCGAGGCCGGTATGCAGGTCGATCCAGCCGAGCCGGGTGCAGCGCGCGCCGTGGTCGCGCAACACATGGCGCAGGGTGGCGTGGCTCCAGGTCGGCGCCTCACCGCCGAAGAAGAGGCCGCGCGGATGGTGGTACTGGCCGCCCGAGATCGCCTGCTGCA
>JBDTUG010000411.1:0-3376 GCA_040007855.1 Caldimonas sp. | reverse complement strand
AGCACGTCGGCGAACTCCGCCGCCTTGGCTTCGAAGGCCTCGCGCAGCGCGGCCAGCTCACGCACCAGTTCGCCGATGCCAATCCAGGTTGCCAGACGAAGCGCCGTCGGATAGACGTCGTTGGTGCTCTGCGATGCGTTGACGTGGTCGTTGGGGTGCAGCACGTCGTAGCGCCCGCGCCCGTGCCCCATCAGTTCGAGTGCGCGGTTGGCGATCACCTCGTTGGCGTTCATGTTGGTCGATGTGCCGGCGCCGCCCTGGATCACGTCGACGACGAACTGCTCGTGCAGCCGCCCGGCCAGCAGATCGTCGCAAGCCGCCGCGATGAAGCCGGCGCGCTCGGCGTCGATCACGCCCAGCTGGGCGTTGGCCTGCACCGCCGCTTTCTTGACCCAGGCCAGCGAGCGCACCAGCTCCGGCATGCACGACAGCGGCTGGCCCGAGATCGGAAAGTTATCGACGGCGCGCGCCGTGTGAACGCCCCAGTAAGCGGCGGCGGGGATGCTGCGGCTGCCGAGGAAGTCGGTTTCTTCACGAAATGACGGCGTGTTCATGGCATGTCGGAGGTGGCGTCGAATGCGATCGATTTTCGGCGCCGGGCGGCCACTGCATCTGCCGGACTGTGCCTCGCTAGCGAACGAGGCTGCCGATTCGCGCCCCACAACGGCACCAAGCGCTGCGCGACCGCGCCTAAGCTGCACCATCGTTGCCAACCACCGATGTCCTATGGCGCTTCAGTCCGACGAGCTGATCGACGACCTCGTGCCCGAGCTGGTGGCGCTGCGGCGCGACCTGCATGCGCACCCCGAACTGGCCTTCGAAGAGCGGCGCACCGCTGGCATCGTGGCGGCCGCGCTTCGCGTGCTGGGGCTCGAGGTGACCGAGGGAATCGCCGGCACCGGCGTGATCGGCACCTTGCGCCACGGCAGCAGCCGCCGCGCAGTCGGCCTGCGCGCCGACATGGACGCGCTGCCGATCGCCGAGCTGTCGCGCTTTGCGCATGCCAGCCGCCATGCCGGCGTGCACCACGGCTGCGGCCACGACGGCCACACCGCGATGCTGCTCGGCGCAGCTCAGCAGCTCGCCCGCACGCGGCGCTTCGATGGCACTGTGCACTTCATCTTCCAGCCCGCCGAGGAGGGCCGCGGCGGCGCGCGCGTGATGGTCGAGCAGGGCCTGTTCGAGCGCTTCCCGTGCGACGCCGTCTACGCGCTGCACAACTGGCCCGAGCTGCCGCTGGGCCAGGCGCAGACGCGGTTGGGGCCGATCATGGCGGCGGCCGACCGTTTCGACATCATGCTGCGCGGCCGCGGTGGCCACGCCGCGCAGCCGCACCTCACGCCCGATGTGCTGCTGGCGGCGAGCCAGCTCGTCGTGCAGCTTAACACCCTCGTCGCGCGCCGCATCGACCCGGCGGCGTCGGCGCTGCTCTCGGTCACCCGCGTTGCCGGCGGCAACAGTCACAACGTGCTGCCGGCCGAGGCGACGATCACCGGCACGGTGCGCAGTTTCGAAACCGAGGTTCAGGACCGGATCGAGGCGGCGCTGCGCGATGCGGCGGCCGGCATTGCACTCGCGAATGGCGTGCAGGCCGAAGTGACGTACCACCGCTACTACCCGGCCACCGTCAACAGCGAGCCCGAGGCGCGGCTAGCGCTCGAAGCAGCGGCTGCGGCGGGGCTGCTTGCCAGCGTCGCGCCGCGTCCGGCGTTCACGTCGGAGGATTTCGCCTTCCTGCTGCGCGAGCGGCCGGGTGCCTACCTCTGGCTCGGCCAGGGCCGCGTCGCGCCAGGCGAGGGCGGCGAGCGATCGCTGCACCATCCCTGCTACGACTTCAACGACGACGCGTTGCCGTTGGGCGTACGTTGGTTCTGCGCCGTCGCCGAACGTGCCTGCCGCCCGTCCGGGCGCACACCGATCACTCCAGGCGCTCAGGAAACAGCCGTTCGATCGCGCAGTGCGTCTTGATGAACGGCGACTTGATGACGATGTAGCTGAAGTACTTCTCGATGCCGATATTGCGTTCGAGCAGGCCTTCGATCACCTGCTGGTAGTGGTTGACGCCGCGGGTCAGGAAGCGCAGCAGGTAGTCGTAGCCGCCGCTGACGAGATGGCATTCGAGGATCTCGTCGACCTCGCGGATCGCCGTCTCGAAGCGGAAGAAGTCCTCGCGATGGTGGTCGGCGAGCGTCACTTCGGTGAAGACGGTCAGCGTGTCGCCGAGCTTCTCCAGACGCAGGTGGGCGCCGTAGCCGGCGATGTAGCCGGCCTGCTCGAGTCGCTTGACGCGAATCAGGCAGGGGCTGGGCGACAGCCCTACCGCATCGGCCAGATCGACGTTGGTGACTCGCCCGTTCTTCTGCAAGTGCGCGAGGATGCGCAAGTCGAGTCGGTCCAGTTTGAACGCTTCAGCCATGGCGATGGTCCAGTGACTGCAGTGGGGCCTCGATTCTGCCGCCTCAAGCCACCGCCGCCCGCACCTCGGGAAGCGCCAGTACGTCGTCCAGCGTGCGGTGCAGGCGCACGAAGAGTTGCTCCATTTCGTGGTCGGTGAACGTCAGTGCGGGTGCGAAGCCGAGTATCGAGTCGCCGAAGCAGCGGAAGGTGACGCCGTTGCGGTAGGCCGCGGCGAAGAGAAGGTCTGGCAGTGCGAGCGCCGCATCGAAGCCGCGCTTGCTCGACTTGTCGCTGACCAGTTCGAGCGCGCCGAGCAGGCCGCGATGGCGCGCGTCGCCGACCAGCGGATGCGAGCGCAGCGCGTCGAGGCCCGCCGCGAAGCGGGCCGCGACGCGCTGGCCGTTGGCCAGGACGCCGCCTTCCTGGTACAGGCGCAGCACCTCGAGCGCGACCGCAGCGCCCACCGGGTGCGCCGAGTAGGTGGCGCCGTGGCCGATCGGCGCACCGGGCGGCGCTGCGTCGGCGATGGCGGCATAGACCGCCTCTGACAACATCGTGACGCCCATCGGCACATAGCCGGCCGTCAGGCCCTTGGCCAGCGTCATCAGGTCGGGTTCGACGCCTTCGGCGTCGCACGCGAACATCGGCCCGGTGCGACCGAAGCCGGTGATGACCTCGTCGACGACGAACAGGATGTCGAGCTCGCGCGCCGTCTCGCGCATGGCCTTCAGCCAGCCGGCCGGGGGCACGATCACGCCACCGGAGCCCTGGATCGGCTCGCAGAAGAACGCGGCGACGTTGTCGGCGCCGAGCTCGGCCACCTTCGCGCGCAACGCTGTGACCGAGGCCGCAATCAGTGCCGCTGCATCGCCGCCTTGCGGATGGCGATAGGGATTCGGCGACGCGATGTAGTGCTGCGTCTTGAGCGGCAGGTCGAAGCCGCGGTGGAACACCGGCAGCGCCGTCAGGCCGGCACCGG
>JBDTUG010000410.1:0-3383 GCA_040007855.1 Caldimonas sp. | reverse complement strand
GCTCGCGCGGCCACCACGCCGACATCGGCGGCACGACGCCGGGCTCGATGCCGCCTTTCTCGACGCGGATCGAGGAAGAGGGCGTGCAGATCGACAACGTCAAGCTGGTCGAAGGCGGTCGCTTTCTGGAAGACGAGATGCGCGCCCTGCTGCAGAGCGGCGAGTACCCGTCGCGCAACCCCGACCAGAACCTGGCCGACCTGAAGGCGCAGGTCGCGGCCAACGAGAAGGGCGTGCGCGAGTTGCGCGCGATGGTCGCCCAGTACGGGCTCGCGGTCGTGCAGAGCTACATGCGGCACGTGCAGGACAACGCCGAGGAATCGGTGCGACGCGTCATCACGAAGCTGAAGGACGGTGCGTTCGCCCTGCCGCTCGACAACGGCGCGGTGATCAAGGTCGCGATCCGGGTCGACGCCGCGAACCGCAGCGCCGAGATCGACTTCACCGGCACCTCGCCGCAGCTCACCAACAACTTCAACGCGCCGACCGCGGTCTGCATGGCGGCGGTGCTCTACGTCTTTCGCACTCTGGTCGCCGACGAGATCCCGCTCAATGCCGGCTGCATGAAGCCGCTGAAGGTGATCATCCCCGCGCGCTCGATGCTCAACCCCGAGTCGCCCGCCTCGGTCGTCGCCGGCAACGTCGAGACCTCGACCTGCATCACCAATGCGCTCTACGGCGCGCTCGGCACGATGGGCTCGTCGCAGGGGACGATGAACAACTTCACCTTCGGCAACGAGCGCTACCAGTACTACGAGACGATCTCGGGCGGCTCGGGCGCCGGCGCCGGATTCGCCGGCACCTCGGTCGTGCAGACGCACATGACCAACTCGCGCCTCACCGACCCCGAGGTGCTCGAGTTCCGCTTCCCGGTGCGGCTCG
The DNA here is from genome assembly GCA_040007855.1 of Caldimonas sp. GTDB lineage: Bacteria > Pseudomonadota > Gammaproteobacteria > Burkholderiales > Burkholderiaceae_C > Schlegelella_A. The sequence continues at coordinate 2,501 of JBDTUG010000410.1, read as the reverse complement.
ACAGCTATGCGATCCGACCCGGCTCGGGCGGCCGCGGCGCGTTCCGCGGCGGCGACGGCGCGGTGCGGCGGGTTCGATTCCTGGAGCCCATGACCGCCTCGATCCTCTCCAACAACCGGCACCAGGGCGCCTTCGGCGCGCAGGGCGGCTGCGCCGGCCTGCCCGGCATCAACAGCGTCGAGCGCGCCGACGGCAGCCGGGTCGCGCTCGACCACATCGCCTCGATCGAGATGGGCGTCGACGACGTGTTCGTGATCGAGTCGCCGGGCGGCGGCGGATACGGGCGCGAAGACCTGCCGCCGGCCTGACGGTCGGCGTCGCGTACCGGGAGCTGCCGATGCTGCCTCGCCTTGCCCTCGCCCTGCTCGCCGCCGCGGTGCCGGCGCTGGTCGCCGCCGAGCCTCTGCTGGAGCCGTTCGCGGCCAAGGGCAGCGTGCCGGCGCCGCCCTGGCATGTCGTCGGCCTGCCGCGGCAGAGCAAGCCGTTCACGCAGTTCTCGGTCGTCGACATCGACGGCGTGCGCGGCCTGCGGATAGAGGCCATCGAGTCGTACGGCAACCTGGTTCACCCGCTCCGCTTCGGCGGCAGCAGCGCGCACCTGGCGTGGCAATGGCGCATCGAGCGCCCGATCGAGACCGCCGATCTGCACAGCCGCGGCGGCGACGACACGGCGGTGAAGGTCTGTGTCTCCTTCGACCTGCCGATCGAGAACATCTCTTTCGGCGACCGCCAGGTACTTCGCTTCGCGCGCGCCACGAGCGCCGATCCGGTGCCCGGGGCGACGGTCTGCTACGTGTGGGACGCGCACCTGGCGGCCGGGGCGATGCTCGACAACGCGTTCACCCGGCGCATCCGCTATGTCGTCGTGCGCGGCGGCACGATGCCGCTGCACAAGTGGATGTCCGAGCGGCGCGATCTCGCGGCGGATTTCAACAGGCTGTTCGGCGCCGAGATCGACCACATGCCGCCGATCGTCGCCATCGCCGTCGGTGCCGATTCGGACAACACCCATACGCACAGCCTCGCCTACGTCGCCAGCCTGGTGCTGGAGCCATAGCCCGCCGGACCGCCCCAGGGGCGAATACCGGAGTGCGCAGCACGAAGGTACGCCAGTGAGCCGGTGTCGAGCCCTGCAGCTCACGCCGCGCGACGCGCCGGCAGCCTCGTCGAAGAGAGGGTCGCTTGGCCGATGACCCGATCGGCCAAGCGTCCTATTCCAGCGGGCGGAAGTCGATCGACATCGACGAGGGCACGCGACCGTCGATGTCGCGCGGCAGCACCTCGGTCTTGTCGATCGCGCGCAGCACCGTCTCGTCCCAGGTCGGCGAGCCGCTGCTCCTGGTCAGCTTTCTGCTGACGATGGTGCCGTCGGGCGCAAGCCGCACCTCGACCGTCGCCAGCGGGTTGCCGGCGACGTTGCCGGTGAGCACGATGTTCGGTTTGATGCGCGCCTTGATGCGGCCGGCGTAACCCGCAGAAGGGCCCGAAATCCGGGCGGCGTTACCGGTCGTCGAGGGATCGTCGCTGACGCCGGCCTGGCTCATCATGCGGCGCAGGTTGGCCTCGCGGATCGCCGCCTGCTTCGCCTCGTCCTGGCGCGCTTTCTCGGCCAGTTTCTTCCGGTCGGCCTGCTCGTCGGCGAGGCGTTGCCGCTCGCGCTCGAGCTCGGCCTTGCGGGCGTCGTCGCGCCGGGCGACCTCGGCACGCTTCGCTTCTTCCTTCCTGGCGGCCTCGAGCCGGCGCGCCGCTTCGGCGCGCTCGATCGCGATCTGCGCGTCGGCGCGCGGTGGCGCTACCGGCTCCGGCCGCGGTGCCGGCGGCGCCGGTCGCAGCTCCGGCGGCGGTGCCGGCGGCGCCGGCCGTGGCTCCACCACCGGCGGCCGAGGCTCCGGTGGCGCGACGCGCGGCGCCGGCATCTGCGGCATCGCCGACCACAGCTCGGCGACGACGCCTTCCGGCTCGCTGGTCTTCCAGTTGACGCTCCAGGCGAGGGCGAAGATCAGCAGCAGGTGGGCGATCGCCGCCAGGAGCAGGCCCCGGCCCATGCCGGGTGGGCGTCGCGGCGCGAAGGCGTCGCGCGCCGACAGGGCCGCTGCGCTCACGGGCCGCCGGCCTGCTTGACCGAGAGGCCGACCCGCTGCACGCCGGCGCGCTGCAGGATGTCCATGGTCTTGACCACGGTCTCGTACTTCACGCTGCGGTCGGCGGAAATGACCACCGGCGTCTCGGCGTTGCCGCCCTGCACCGCCGTGACGCGCGCCGCGAGGTCGGCGAGGCGCAGCGTCGCCGAGTCCTTGCCGTCGACGCGCATCCGCAGTTGCTCGTCGGCGCCGACCACGATCTCGACGAAGTGCTCGGGCCGCGCCCGGCTCTTGCCGACGCTGGGCAGATCGACCATGCCGGTGGTGATCAGCGGCGCCGTCACCATGAAGATGATCAGCAGCACCAGCATGACGTCGATGAACGGGACCATGTTGATCTCGCTGATCGTGCGCCGGCGC
>JBDTUG010000409.1:0-3394 GCA_040007855.1 Caldimonas sp. | reverse complement strand
CCCGACGGCGCCGAGCTCGCGCTCGCCGACCGGCCGCGCCACATCCGCTCGTCGACCCGGCCCTATCCTTTCGACGAGGAGCCGGTCGACGGCCTGACCCCGGAAGACATCGACGGCGACGGCCGGGTCCTCTTCATGCGCATCGCCGATCCACACGGCGCGTACAAGAAATGCGCCGCCGACCCGCGCCTGATGGTGGCGCGCGAGCCGGGCGAGTTCGGCGGCGAGTACTACCGGCTGATGCCCGAGGGGTTCGTCCGCAACTACGACGGCCTGACCGTCAAGGTGAACCCCGACGTCGAGGGGCTCGACCTGAACCGCAACTTCCCGGCCCTCTGGCGCCAGGAGTTCGAGCAGGTCGGCGCCGGCGACTACCCGACCAGCGAGCCCGAGGTGAAGGCGATGGTCGACTTCATCGTCAGGCACAAGAACATCGGCGCGGCGATCAGCTATCACACCCACAGCGGCGTGATCCTGCGGCCGATGGGCACGCAGGGCGACGACGACATGATTCCCGAGGACCTGTGGTCGATCAAGCGCTTCAGCGAGATCGGCGAAAGGCTCACCGGCTACCCCTCGATCAGCACCTGGCACGACTTCAAGTACCACCCCAAGGACGTGATCAGCGGCACCCAGGACTGGGTCTATGAGCACCTCGGGGCGCTGTTCTGGGTGGTCGAGCTCTGGGCCCCCAACAAGGAAGCGGGCATCACCGGCTACAAGTGGATCGACTGGTACCGCGAGCACCCGGTCGAAGACGACCTCAAGCTCATCAAGTGGAGCGACGAGCAGTGCGGCGGCCAGGCGCACGTCGACTGGCGGCCGTTCATGCACCCGCAGCTCGGCCAGGTCGAGATCGGCGGCTGGGACAAGATGAACTACTGGCGCAACCCGCCGCCGCATCTGCGCGAGCGGGAAGTGGCGCGCTTTCCGAAGTGGATGATCGCGATCGCCCTCTCGCTGCCCAGGCTCGAGCTGCTGCGCACCGAGGTGCGGGCGCTCGGCCCCGACACCTGGCGCGTCAAGCTGGCGGTGGCCAACAGCGGCTGGCTGCCCGCTTACGTGACCCGGCGGGCGCTGGCGCGCAAGGCCGTGCGCGGCGTGCTGTTCGAGATCCACCTGCCCGAAGGCGATGCGTCGGTCGCGCTGGTGAGCGGCAAGCCGCGCATGGAAGGGCCGCAGCTGGAAGGCCATGCGCCCAAGAATTCGCTCAACGCCTTCCTGCCGGGCCGAGAGGTGACCGCCGACCGGGCCGTCGGCGAATGGGTGGTGCGCGCGCCGCAAGGCACCCGGCTGGCCCTCAGCGCCAGCGCCGACCGGGCCGGGGTGGTGCGGGCCGAAGTCATCCTCGACTGAGTCTGGCGCGCGACGGTTGCGCCGCTCGTGTCGACGGATCCGATCCCGCACGCGCGTCCGAGGCACGCGTGCCGTGGTGCAGGCCGCCCGGTGCCCACGACCGTGTCGGTGCGGGTTGGGTCGTTTCGAAGGAAATGACTAGAACCGCAGCCGCATCCCTCCCGCCACGCTGTTGCCCGACGAGACGTTGAAGCTCTTCTCGTAGAGCGCGGCGACGTAGATGTCGGTGTTCTTCGACAGGAAGTAGTCGTAGCCGAGCGAGTACGTCTGGTCGGTGATTCTCGAATATGAGGTCTTCACCTGTGAGCGGCCGTAGGCGATCAGGATCAGGCTGTTGCCGAACGGCACGGCGGCGCCGAGGTGATAGAGCAGGGTGCGGGAATCGGTGTCGGCCTCGGTCTTGACGCGGCCGACCTGGCCGTAGAAGCGAACGAACTTGAAGTCGTAGGTCGCGTTGACCTGGATCGCGGTCTGCCGCTGGAAGCCGGACGGCAGGGGCACGGCGCTGTTCTTGACCTTCTCGAATGCCACCGACGTTGCGAGATCGCCCACCACATAGGAAACGCTGGCGCCGTAGTTGCGGCCCATGTCGGGCACGCCCGGGCCTTCCTCGGGCGTGTTGACGACGAGGTGGACGCGCAGCCGGTCGCGCGGGTTGTTGGTGTAGGCCAGCGAGTTGTTCCAGCTCCGGTCGCCGAGGATCGCGCCGGCGAAGTACTGGCGCGTGCTCGGCGAGAAGCCGTACGACTCGCCGAACGGATTGAAGGTGATCGTGGTGAGATAGAGCGGCGTGACGTTGCGGCCCAGGACCGTGCTGCCGAACGACCCGGCCAGGCCGGCGTTGGCGTCGCGGCCCCAGAAGGTGTCGCCGTCGAAGCGGCCGGACCGGCCGGTATCGATGCCGAGATAGGACTCGAGCTTGAAGACCGCGCGCAGCCCACCGCCCAGGTCTTCGCTGCCGCGAAAGCCGATGAAGCTGCGCGCCATGCTGCCGCTGTCGAGCTGCCAGCGGTAGTCGCCGCCGAGCGGCCGGCTGCGACTGCCAGAGGCGTCGATCAGGCCGTACAGAATGGCGTTCTGCGCCTGCGCCACGGGGCTGCACAGGGTGGCTGTGGCGGCCAGGGCAGCCGCGGAAAACGATCGAAGCATGCGTGGGACCTCGGCGGAGCCGAACGGGATGGGGAACTGAGGCCTCGCGAAAGCGCGGCACCGGCCGTATTCTGGCGCACGGGCACAATCGCCGCGCCACCGGCCCGCAGCGCGGCGGAGCCCATCGGCCCGGCAGAGGAGAGGCGTGGAGATCGTCGTCAATGGCGCCGTGCGGGCGCTTCCGGAAGACCTGGCCGAGCCGCAGATGCCGCTGCTCTGGGTGCTGCGCGAGCTGCTCGGCCTGACCGGCACCAAGTTCGGCTGCGGCGTCGCCGCCTGCGGCGCCTGCACCGTCCATGTCGACGGCCGCGCGGTCCGCTCGTGCGTGACGCCGCTCGAGGCGGTGCGCGGCAAGCGGGTGGTGACGATCGAGGCGCTGGGCAGCGCGGCGCGGCCGCACCCCTTGCAGCTCGCCTGGGTCGAGCACCAGGTGCCGCAATGCGGCTACTGCCAGAGCGGCATGCTGATGGCCGCCGCGGCCCTGCTCGCCGCCAACCGGGCGCCGAGCGATGCCGAGATCGACGCCGCGATCACCAACATCTGCCGCTGCGGCACCTACCCGCGGATCCGCGCCGCGATCCGCGCGGCGGCCAGGGCGGCATGAAACGCCGCACCCTGCTGTTGAGCGGCCTCGGCGCCGCCGGCGCGCTGGTGGTCGGCTGGGGCGTGCTGCCGCCGCGCCCGCGCCTGGGCGGCGTCGACACCCTGCCGCTGGTCGATGGCGAGGTCGGCCTGAACGGCTGGATCAAGATCGGCGCCGACGGCGGCGTGCTGCTCGCCATGAACCGCAGCGAGATGGGCCAGGGCGTGCACACCGCGCTGGCGATGCTGGTAGCCGAGGAGCTCGACATCGCGCTCGACCGGGTCCGCCTCATTCCCGCCGGCCACG
>JBDTUG010000408.1:0-3403 GCA_040007855.1 Caldimonas sp. | reverse complement strand
CACCGCGGCCGGCGCGCTCGAAGTCGTTGGCATCGTGCCGGCCGAAATCGATCTCGGTCGAGGCGCCCTCCGTGTCGGCCGAGCCCATTGCGTCGTCGCGCTCGGGGCTCCAGGCCTCGGTGTCGACGACGCATTCGAGCACTTGCGCAGGCGCAATCGAGAAGCCGCGCCGGTCGAGCCAAGCGAGCATCCGGTGATCGCGCCAGGATGACTGCGTCCGGATGGCGCGGACATCGTGCCGGGCCGACCAGTTCGAGAGCGCGTCGAAGAGGCGGCTGCCCGTTCCCTGGCCCAGCAGATCGGCGCGGACGCCGACGAGCTCGATCCGCAATCCCCTGTCGCCACGCCCGAATTCGCCCTCCAGTACGCGGGCGAGCAGGTAGCCGGCGATGCCGCGCTCGTCGACTGCGGCGAACTGCGCGTGCAGCGCCGGCTCGCGGCGCGCCGCCTGCAGGCGGCGTTCGATGTAGCTGCGCCGGCACCGTCCTTCGATGGCCGTGTCGATCGCGACGACCCCGCCAAGGTCGGCAGGGGCGAGCGCGCGCACCGCGGTCGGTTTCAGGGCAAGTGACTCCATGCAGTTCTCCTGCCGCGACGATCAGCCGGCGGCGTATTCGAAGGCCAGGGTACGGTCGATCTCGTCGTCGAGCAGGTCGTCGAGCAACGGCAGAAGCGCCATCGTTTCCTTCTGGATGTGCGCCACCTGCCGCTCCACCAGCTCGAGCGCGCCGCGGCGCAACTCCTCGAAGCCGGCGCGGTCGAGCGTTCCTGAGGCGGCGGCGCGCGCGAGCGGCAGCACCTCGGCGGCGACTTCGCGGATCGAGTCGTGCTCCTCACGCAGCAGGCCGGCGATGTCGCCCTCGCCGGCGTCGGCCATGCGCGGGAAAAGCTGTGCTTCCTCGAAGTCGAAATGCCGGCCGATGTCCTGCTCGACCATGCGGGCGAATGCCCCCGCGAGACGAGGGAACTCCGGGTCGGCAGCGGCGCGCTCCGGCCGGGCAAGCGCTTGCTCGATGCGGCCGAGCAGATCGAGATTGCTGCGGTGCTCGGTATCGAGCATGCGGCTGACCTGGCGCGAAGACTCCATCGACATTCCCATTATGGTAAGCAAGTACCACAATACCCGGCGCCCTCGTCATTTTCCTTGAGACAGCGCAAGAAATCAGGCGTTCGCGGGCACCGGTGGCGCTGCCGGAGCGGTCGCGTTCATGCGGAGCACGAGGCGGGCGAAAAAGATCGCGAACGCCGCAGCGCCGGCCGTCCCTGCCCCCGCCGCGAGCACTGCGAACAGCGGACTGGCGGTGACGATCGCGAGTGCGAGACCCATAAGGCCCGCCACATGGCAGGCGACGTGGATGGCGAGCGGCTGCCCGCGCGCAAACGAAGAGGGCGTCGGCGGCCGGTGCTTGCCGACGGCGGCGTGCATCGAGGCGAGGAATGGCAGGATGCGTTGCAACATGCCGAGCACGAAGCTCAGCAGCCAGACGCCGACGAGAAGCAGGCCGAAGAGGGCGGCAAGCCCGGGCACCGGCGCTTCGAGAACGACGCCGAGGGCGGCAACCAGGCTGAGGACGAGTCCGGTCCAGCCGATGCGAACGAGCACGAACGACAGGCCGAGGTCCCGGCGCATGCCATCGCGTAGCGATCTTCGCATCAGGACGAGGTGCAAGCCGACGGCGAGCGCCCCGGCGCCGATCGCGACGATGCGCAACGCTACCGGCAGGACGCCGAGCGCTGCCGCGCCCGCGCAGCCGAGGCCGAGAACAGCGCTGCCCCAGGAGGCGAGCTGCATCCTCGCGTCGGGCGCGGGCGCCAACGCGAACATCGGCACGAGCAGGTAGGCGAGCCCCATGGCGAGCATGCCCATGAAGCCGTAGGCGGCGAACGCCACGTGGAGTGCCAGCGCGGCGCTGCGACCGAGGAGCGGCAGGTCAAGGTACGTGGCGACGAGCGACGCGCCGGTGACGAGGACGACGAGCAGCGCCGCGAGTGCGGCCCAGCCGTGGACGACGATGCCGGGCATGCCGCGCGCGCCGAGCAGGTTGGCGGCCAGCAGCCACGCGTACAGCAGCAGTCCGGCGCCGATCCCGATCCCGCCCGCGACGAGCAGCGATGGTGTGGCCGTGCCCATCCCGAGAGCGAGCGCGGCGACCCCGGGTGCGTACAGCCACCAGATCAGCGCCGGCCAGCGCCCACGCCGCACCGGCTGGCGCGTCGCGACCGGCAGCAGCTGCAGGCTGGCGCCGATCGCCGTCATGGCCAGCACGCCGAGGGTGACGAGGTGAAGCGCCGCCAGCGGCCAGCCGAGACCGCCGGCGAAGCTCGGCCAGTCGGCGGCGCCGGCGAACGCCGCGATCCAGGCGAGCAGGTGGAACACTACGGCCGCTCCGAAGAATCGAAACGGGATCGACGCCGGCAGCAAGCGGCTCTTCGCGCCGCCGAGAAAGCTGCCCGCCGCGAGTTTCACGGGGCGCGGGTCACGCACAGGCGAACCTCGCCCGGCTCGCCGGCGATGCGCTCGGCCCGCCAGCCGATCTCGGCCAGCTCGGCGTGGAGCAGATGCGGATCGCGATCATGGTGGACGATCACCCGCGCTGTTCCGTCGAGCTGGCGGACCAGAGAAATAATGGCGACCAGCGGCTCCGGCGGGGGCAAGCCGCGCACGTCGATGTGCGTGCCGTCGGCATCGCACCACCGTCGCAGCCTCTCGTTCGCGGGCGTCATGTCGTGCTCTCTGTCGCTCGCGGACGCCTAGACCATCGTCAGGCCGCCGCTCACGCTCAGCACCTGACCGGTGACATAAGCGGAGCGGTCGCCGGCGAAGAAGACGATCGCGTCCGCGACTTCCTCGGGGCGACCGAGCCGACGCAGCGGGATTGCCTTGATCAGCGCTTCCTTCACCTTGTCGGGCACGGCGGCCATCAACGGCGTGTCGGTCGGACCGGGACAGACGCAGTTGACGTTGATGGCGTAGCGGGCGGTCTCGCGCGCGAGCGACTTGGTGAACGCGATCAGGCCGCCCTTGGTTCCGGAGTAGACCGTCTCGCCCATGCTGCCGACGCGACCGGCGTCGCTGGCGACGTTTACGATCCTGCCGCTGCGGCGCTCAATCATCCGCGGCAGCAGTGCCTTGCAGAGCAGCATCGGGCCGACGAAGTTGAGCGCGACGAGCTTGCTCCAGAACTCGGGCGTTCCTTCCAGGAACGGCGACGTGCGGCCCCAACCGGCGCTGTTGACGAGCACGTCGACGGCGCCGTGACGCTCCTGCACGGCAGCGGCGAACGCCTCGATCGATGCCGGATCGGTCATGTCGACGGCGCTGAACTCGGCGATGCCGCCGGGTTCGCGCAACCCCGCCGCGGCCGCCTCGCCCTTGTCGCGATCGATGTCGGCGAGGACCACG
>JBDTUG010000407.1:0-3406 GCA_040007855.1 Caldimonas sp. | reverse complement strand
AGCCGCTGGCGCCCTGCCGGAGCAGCGTCGTCGCGTAGTGCTCCTCGGGAAAGCCCGACAGGATCAGCACCGGCAGGTCAGGCGCGCGCGCCTTGATCGCCGCCAGCGCGTCGACCCCGCTCTGGTCGGGCATCGACAGGTCCATCAGGATCACGTCGACGTCGCCCTTCCTCACGATGTCGATCGCGTCGCGGCCGTTCGCCGCCTCGGCCACCACCGTCAGGTCGACCTGCTCGGAAAAAAACTGGCGCAGGCCGGCGCGAACGATCGCGTGGTCGTCGATGATGGCGATTCTGATCATGGTGGGTTCGGCTTCCCGCGCAGCTGGCGCGGCGGCCGCGAGCCCGGGTTCAGCGATCGAAGATGAAGCCCTTATCGTACTTCCGACGCAGCGTCGTCGCCTTTCCGCTGGCTGCCCTCGCGGCGCTCGCCATGTTCGTGATCGGCGAGGTGTCCTACCAGGACGCGACCACCTCGCTCGATTCGCTCGGCGACCGCGGCGCCGCGCGCAACAACCTCAACATCGTCGCCAAGAGCCTGCTCGACGCCGAAACCGGCCAGCGCGGCTACCTGCTGACGGCCCGGCCCGACTACCTGGCGCCCTACCGCGACGCCCAGGATGGCCTGCGCAACGCGATCGACTGGCTGCGCAACTACTACTCGGCCAATCCGCGCACCGCCGGGCTGGTCCGCGAGCTGATCGCCGCGGTCGACGAGAAGATGAGCGAGCTGGCGACCTCGATCGAACTGCACGACAAGGGCGCCCAGCAGGCCTGGCGCGAGCTTCTTCTCAGCAACATCGGTCAGGAAAAGATGGATCGGGTGCGCACCCTTACCGAGCAGCTGCTGGCCGAGGAAAACGCGCAGGTGGCGAAAGGCCGCCAGAGCGTCTACCAGACACTGATGCTCAACCGCATCGGCACGGCGGCGATGGCCGCGGTGTCCCTGCTGGCGCTCTTCATGTACTTGCGCCAGACCGCCGCGCTGGACCGCCACACCGAAGAGGAGAGCCGGCGCGTCGCGACCGAGCGCGACCGCCTCGAGGTCGAGGTCACCGGGCGAACCCAGCAGCTGAAGGAGCTCGCCCAGCACCTGCAGACGATCCGCGAAGACGAGCGCAGCCACCTCGCCCGCGAGTTGCACGACGAGCTCGGCGCCCTGCTGACGGCCGCCAAGCTCGACGCGGCGCGCCTGAAGTCGCGGCTCGGCCAGACCACGCCGGAGATCCTCGAAAGGATCGCCCACCTGAACGAAACGCTGAACGGCGGGATCGCCCTCAAGCGGCGCATCATCGAAGACCTGCGGCCGTCGTCGCTCGGCAACCTCGGCCTGGTCGCCGCCCTCGAGATCCTGGTGCGCGAATTCGCCGAGCGCAGCGATCTCGAGATCGACGGCAGGTTCGAGCACGTCGACCTCGGCCCGGCGGCCCAGCTCACGGTCTACCGCCTGGTCCAGGAAGCCCTGACCAACATCGCCAAGTACGCCAAGGCCACCGAGGTCGAGGTGACCCTGGCGAGCGAGTCCGACCAGGCGGTGCGGGTCGCCGTGCGCGACAACGGCGTCGGCTTCGACACTACCCTGCAGCGCGCCGCGACGCACGGACTGCTCGGCATGCTCTATCGGGTCGAGGCCGAAGGCGGCTCGATGCGGCTTCGTTCGGCGCCCGGCCAGGGCACCCTGATCGAGGCCACCCTGCCAGCGCTCGACAGCGACGCGGCGGCCAGCGAGCCGGCCACCTTCGAAAAGGTCCTGGCGTGAACCGGCGCGCTCGCTTCAGCGATGGTGTCGGCTCCGTCCTACGGGTCCCGGGTGGCTCCCCCGACAGGGCCGCGCGCGCGTACCCTATCGTCCGCGGCGTGAAATCGCCGCACACTGTCGACTCTGCAGCAATTAATTCCTGCCGGCCGCGATGGCCAGACCCTACTCACACGACAAAGGAACCGCAATGAGCACCCTCAGCAGCAGCACCCAATCCCTCGCCCAGGAAGGTCAGGACGTCGCCAACAAGGCCGCCGGCAGCGCGCAGGGCGCGATCCACGCGACCCAGCGGGCGGCCGACAGCGCACTCGACACCCTGTCGTCCAAGGTGGAAGACCTGCGCAGCCAGGCCGCGCCGCTTCTGAACCGGGTTTCGTCGCAGGCCGAAGCGGCGGCCCGGCGTGGCATGGAAGCGGTTCGCGACACCTCGCAGCAACTGCGCGACAAGGCCGTGCGTGCTTCCGACAGCGCAGTCGGCTACGTCAAGGATGAGCCGATCAAGGCGATGCTGATCGCCGCGGCGACCGGCGCCGCGCTGATGGGCCTGATCGCGCTCCTGAGCCGTTCTTCGCGCGACTGAGTCCGCGGGTCCGGCCATGATCCACCCGCTGCTGCGCCTGATCGCCACCCAGCCACAGATCCTCGGCGACCACGTCGAGGCCTATGCCGAGCTGGTGGGCGACGAGGTCAAGAAGACGGGCGCCGCGTGGAGCCTGCGCCTCGGCCTGTACGTCGCGGCGCTCGCCCTGATCGGCGTCGGCCTGGTCCTGGCCGGCGTCGCCATCATGCTGTGGGCGGCCCTGCCGTCCTCGGGCTTCCAGAGCCCGTGGCTGCTGGTGATCGTGCCGGCGGTGACCTTCGTTGCCGCCGTGGCGTGCATCCTGTTTGCGCGCAGAAGTCCGGTCGAGAGCGCCTTCGACAACGTCAGGAAGCAGCTCAGTGAGGACATGGCGATGCTGCGCGAAGTGAGCGCGCCGTGAGCGCCGTGGCGCCGCCCGCGGCCGCCGGCGTCCTGGGCGACTCCTTGGCCGCCGCCGTTCGGCCTGCCGGCGAAGCTACCGAGCCGTCCGCCGCCGCGCGCATCGCCGCATCACGCGTGCGCCTGCGCGGCGCGCTCCTGGCCATCGCCCGTCCGCCGGTCAAGCCGTCGTTGCTCGATGACATCGGCGTCGGCAACTTCCTCAGCCCCTTGCTCGACCGGCTGAAGGCCCTGCCCGGCGCCGCTCTGGTGATCGATACGCTCGAGCGCTGGTGGGCCGAGCATCCTCTGCACACCGCCGGCATCGTCGCCGGCGAAGCATCGCGCCAGTTCGTGGCGCCGTTCGCCCGGCGCAATCCCTACGCCCTGATCTTCGGCTCGGTCGTTGTCGGCGCCCTTTTCATGCTGTCCCGACCGTGGCGCTGGATTTTCCGCCCGGCTCTGTTCGTCGGCCTGTTGCCGCAACTGGCGTCGCAGGCCTTGAAGCGGATGCCGGTCGGGACGTGGGTGCGGATGTTGGCCACGCTGACCGCCAAACACCCAGTGGATCGCGCCGAGCCGGCGAGGCCGCCATCCGGATTGCCAAGAGATTCCTGACCTATTACCTCCCAACGGCCCCTTGCCGACCCGCCCGCGCGGATCTCGGCCGGTCTCCCTCCGTGGGGTCTT
>JBDTUG010000406.1:0-3415 GCA_040007855.1 Caldimonas sp. | reverse complement strand
GGGCTCGACGAGCTGGCGCTCTCGAGCTTTCGCCAGCGCTGGGTGCGCCGCCTGGCCAGCGTGATGACGGTCGGCCGGCGCTTCCCGGCGCCGCGCGGCGAGCGTCTGCGCCTCGGCCTGGAGACGCTCGGGCCGATCTTCGTCAAGTTCGGCCAGGTGCTGTCGACCCGGCGCGACCTGCTGCCGGCCGACATTGCCGAAGAGCTCGCCAGGCTGCAGGACCGGGTGCCGCCGTTTCCGGAGGATCAGGCGCGCGCGGCGGTCGAGCGCGCCTTCGGCCGGCCGATCGACGCCGTCTTCTCGAGCTTCGACGCCGCGCCGGTGGCGAGCGCCTCGATCGCCCAGGTGCACTTCGCGGTGCTGAAGAGCGGGCGCGAAGTGGCCGTCAAGGTGCTGCGCCCCGGCATGCTGGCGGCGATCGACGACGACATCGCCCTGTTGCGTCAGCTCGCCCGCTGGATCGAGCGGCTGTTCGTCGACGGCAAGCGGCTCAAGCCGCGCCAGGTCGTCGCCGAATTCGACAACTACCTGCACGACGAGCTCGACCTGGTCCGCGAGGCGGCCAACGCCTCGCAGCTGCGCCGCAACATGCAGGGCCTCGGCCTGGTCATGGTGCCGGAGATGGTGTGGGAGCTGTGCACGCCCAACGTGATCGTCATGGAACGGATGGACGGCGTGCCGATCAGCCACGTGCAGCGGCTGCGCGACGCCGGCGTCGACATCCCCAAGCTGGCGCGCGACGGCGTGACGATCTTCTTCACCCAGGTGTTCCGGGACGGCTTCTTCCATGCCGACATGCACCCGGGCAACATCCAGGTGTCGATCGCGCCGGCGACCTTCGGCCGCTACATCTCGCTCGACTTCGGCATCGTCGGCACCCTGACCGAGTTCGACAAGGACTACCTGGCGCAGAACTTCATCGCCTTCTTCCATCGCGACTACAAGCGCGTCGCCGAGCTGCACGTCGAGAGCGGCTGGGTGCCGCCGGAGACACGCATCGACGAGCTCGAGGGCGCGATCCGCGCCGTCTGCGAGCCGCAGTTCGACCGGCCGCTCAAGGACATCTCGCTCGGCCAGGTGCTGCTGCGGCTGTTCCAGACCTCGCGTCGCTTCAACGTCGAGATCCAGCCGCAGCTCGTGCTCCTGCAGAAGACGTTGCTCAACGTCGAGGGGCTGGGCCGCGACCTCGATCCCGAACTCGACCTCTGGAGCACGGCCAAGCCCTTCCTCGAGCGCTGGATGGAAGAGCAGGTCGGCTGGCGCGGCCTGGTCCTGCAGGTCGAGAAGGAGGCGCCGCGCTACGTCCACCTCCTGCCGCAGCTGCCGCGCCTGATCCACGCCGCGCTGCAAGCGCCCCCGGCCGGCCAGCAGCACGCGCTCGAGGCCCTCCTCGCCGAGCAGCGGCGGACCAACCGGCTGCTGTCGGGGGTGATCCTGGCGGCGATCGGCTTCGTCGTCGCCCTGGTCGTGATCCAGCTGGCGATCCGCTTCCACTAGTGGTCCGGTGGCGCAGACCACCAGGGGCCGTCGACGGGCCCAGGCGGCCGGGCCGGCGCCGCCGCGCGGGTAGGCCGGCGGTGGCTGCCGGGCTTTGGCGCGCGGCGTGGCTTGGGGCAAGGTCCGAGATTTATACTGTCGGGTTGTCTTTTTCGGACCCGCCAGGGGCGTTGTGATGCCGATCTATGCCTACCGGTGCTCGAACTGCGGCCACGCGCAAGACGCGCTGCAGAAAATTTCCGACCCGGTATTGACCGTCTGCCCGGCCTGCGGCCAGCCGACCTATGTCAAGCAGGTCACCGCTGCGGGCTTCCAGCTGAAGGGCTCGGGCTGGTACGTTACCGATTTCCGCGGTGACAAGAAGGCCGGCAAGGCGGCCGAGACGGGCGAGGCCGGCCAGGGCGATGCAAAGGCGCCGGCGGCGGCCAACGGCACCGAGAAGGGCGGCGACAAGAGCGGCAGCGACCGGGCCGGCGATGCTCCGCCGGCCAGTCCCTCCGGCAGGGGCGAATCGACGGGCAGCGAGGCCGGCAAGAAGTCCGAGACTGCTGCGCCGACCTCCGCCGCCGCGCCGGCCGCCGCGCCGGCGCCGTCCACCTCCGCCACGCCCGGCAAGACGGGCAGCTGAGCGGCGGTCCGTCGTGAAGAAGTACCTCATCGCCGGCCTGCTCGTCTGGCTGCCGCTCGCGGTGACCATCTGGGTCCTGCAGGCCGTGCTCGGGCTGCTCGACGGGGTGTTTGTCTGGATGCTGAACGCCACCCAGGCGGTCCTGCCCGAAGGCACCCATTCGTTCATCGAGGTGCTGCGCCGGATCCCCTTCCTCGGCGTGATCGTCATGCTGATCGGCCTGCTCCTGACCGGCGTGTTCGCCACCAACGTGGTCGGCCAGTGGGCGCTGCGGCAGGGTCACCGGATGCTCAACCGCATTCCGATCGTCAAGTCGATCTACAGCTCGGTGCAGCAGGTGTCCGACACCCTGTTCTCGAGCAGCGGCAACGCCTTTCGCGAGGCGGTGCTGATCCAGTACCCGCGCGAGGGCGCCTGGACGATCGCCTTCGTCACCGGCAAGCCGGGCGGCGAGGCGGCCCTGCACCTGCCGGGCGACTACCTGAGTGTCTACGTGCCGACAACGCCCAACCCGACCTCGGGCTTCTTCCTCATGCTCGAGCGGAGCGAGGCGATCCCGCTGGCGATGAGCGTCGACGCAGCGCTGAAGTACGTGATCTCGATGGGCGTGGTCGCGCCGCCGGTGCCGCGCCCCGCAGCGACGCCCCTGCCGTTGCGAAACTCGATCGGCTGAGCGCCGGCAGCCGCTCAGCCGACGACCCGCGTGCCGCTCCGGTCCGCGCCGTCCCGTGCCACGACGATGGCGAGGCCCGCCCCGGTGCCCCGCGTCCCCCCAAGCAAGAAAATCCTGGAGTGATGTGATGAGAACGACCTATTGCGGCCTGGTGAGCGAAACGCTGCTCGGCCAGACAGTCACGCTGATGGGCTGGGCGCACCGCCGCCGCGACCATGGCGGCGTCATCTTCATCGACCTGCGCGACCGCGAAGGCCTGGTGCAGGTCGTGTGCGACCCGGACCGGGCGGCGACCTTCGCCGTGGCCGAGGAAGTGCGCAACGAGTTCTGCCTGAAGGTGACAGGGCTCGTTCGGGCCCGTCCGTCCGGCACCGACAACGTCAACCTGACCAGCGGCAAGGTCGAGCTGCTGTGCCACCAGCTCGAGGTGCTGAACCCGAGCGTCACGCCGCCGTTCCAGCTCGACGAGGAAAACCTCTCGGAGACGACGCGCCTGACCCACCGCGTGCTCGACCTGCGCCGGCCGCAGATGCAGCGCAACCTGATGCTGCGCTACCGGGTCGCGATGGAGGTGCGCAAGTTCCTCGACGCCAACGGCTTCATCGACATCGAGACGC
>JBDTUG010000405.1:0-3458 GCA_040007855.1 Caldimonas sp. | reverse complement strand
GCGCCGCCATCAGGGCGCGCGAGATGCTGAGCATCTGCTGCTGGCCGCCGGAGAGCAACCCCGCCTCCTGCTTCGAGCGCTCGCGCAGGATCGGAAAATAACCGTAGACGGCCTCGAGGTCGTGCGCCACCGAGTCGCGGTCGCGCCGGGTGTAGGCGCCCATCATCAGGTTGTCGTGCACCGACAGCAGCGGGAACACCTCGCGCCCTTCCGGCACGTGGCTGAGGCCGCGCTGCACGACCACCGCCGGGTCCTGGGCGGTGATGTCCTGGCCGGCGAACTCCACCGTGCCCTTGCGCGGATCGATGATCCCGGAGATCGTCTTCAGGATGGTCGACTTGCCGGCGCCGTTCGAGCCGAGCACGGTGCCGATCCTGCCTCGCTCCACCTGCAGGCTGACGCCACGGATCGCCCGGATCGGCCCGTAGGCGCTCTCGACGTTCGCCAGCCTGAGGACCACTTCGCGCCCGGCGGCGGCCTCAGGGCGGGCGGTGCAGACACCGGTCTCGGAGCTCGTCGGCAGGGTCACGCGGGCACCGCCTCCCGGCGCAGCGCCGAGACATCGTCGGCCGAGCCGAGGTAGGCCTCGATCACGCCCGGATCGCGCTGCACCTCGGCGGGCGTGCCGAGGGCGAGCATCTGGCCCTGGTTCATCGCCAGCACCCGATCGGAGACGCGCGAGACCAGGGCCATGTCGTGCTCGACCATCAGCACCGTGATGCCGAGCTCGTGGCGGATGTCGTCGATCCAGAACGCCATGTCGTCCGTCTCCTCGACGTTCAGGCCCGAGGAAGGCTCGTCGAGCAGCAGAAGCTTCGGCTCGGTGCAGAGCGCACGTGCCAGCTCGACCACCTTGCGCACGCCGTACGGCAGGCCGGCGACCAGCGATTCGCGGTGATGCTGGAGGTCGAGCAGCTCGATCACCCGCTCGACCGCCTCGCGCGCGGCCACCTCGGCAGCGCGGGTGCGCGCCGTGAAGAAAAGCTCGCTCCAGACGCCGGTCGCGCGATGGGTGTGCCGACCGATCAGGAGGTTCTGCAGCACGGTCGCGTTCTCGAACAGCTCGATGTTCTGGAAGGTCCGGGCGATGCCGAGCGCGGCGATCTCGTGCGGCGCCCGCTCGGCCAGGCGGACGCCGTCGAACTCGATCTCGCCGGTGGTCGGCGTGTAGATTCGGCTGATCAGGTTGAAGACCGTCGTCTTGCCGGCGCCGTTCGGCCCGATCAGCGTGAACACCTCGCCGCGCCGGACCTCGAAGCTCACGTCGTCGACGGCGACCACGCCGCCGAAGCGCACGCCGAGGTGACGAGCCACAAGAAGCGGGGTGTCGATCGAAGTGGTCACGCCGACCGCCGGGCCGCCCCAAGGCGGCGTGCGCCCCCTTGGGGGGCAGTGCAGCGGCGAAGCCGCAAACGTGGGGGCTTCATTTCAGGCGGTCCGACTTGAGGAAGCTCTTCTGCCGCTTGAACATGCCCTTGCGGTAGAACGGAAAGACCTGCAGGTAGGTGCGCAGCTTGAGCCAGCGGCCGTAGAGGCCGAGCGGCTCGAACAGCACGAAACCGATCAGAACGAACCCGTACACCGCCCCCTGCAGCCCGGGCGCCTGGCCCACCGCGGCCGGCAGGTAGTCCTTCGCCAGGGCAATCACCTGCGGCATGGTGATGAGGAAGATCGCGCCGAGGAAGGCGCCGTGCACCGAGCCGATGCCGCCGACGACGATCATGAGGACGAGGTCGATCGACTGCAGGATGTCGAACTGGTCGGGCGAGATGAACTTCAGCTTGTGCGCGTAGAGCGCGCCGCCCACCCCCGCCAGGGCGGCCGAGATCGCGAACGAGAGCGTCTTGTAGCGGGCCAGGTGGATGCCCAGGCTCTGCGCCGAGATCTCCGAATCGCGGATCGCCACGAAGGCGCGGCCGGTCGGCGCGCGCAGCAGGTTGACGATGGCGAGGGTGGCGAGCACGGTGACGGCCAGGCAGACGAAGTAGAACGAGAGGTCGGAGTCGGCGCTCCAGCCGAGCACCTGGGGCGGCTTGACGTGCTTGCCGGCGTTGCCGCCGGTGACGCTTTCCCAGCGCGCGAACACCTCGACGACGATGAAGCCGAAGGCGAGCGTCGCGATCGCCAGGTAGATGCCCTTGACGCGCAGGGCCGGCAGGCCGACCACGACGCCGACCGCGGCCGAGACCAGCGCCGCCGCCGCGATCGCGGCCGGGAACGGCGTGCCGATGCCGACCAGGGCCGCCTGGGTATAGGCGCCGACGCCGAGGAAGGCGGCGTGGCCGAGCGAAAACAGGCCGGTGAAGCCGGAGAGCAGCATCAGGCCGAGGCCGACCACCGAGTAGATGAGGATGAAGGTGAGCTGGGCGAGCCAGTATTCGGAGACGACCCAGGGTGCGGCGAGCAGCGCCAGCGCGAGCAGTCCGTACCAGAAGACATGGCCGCCGTGCCTGGCCAGGCGGATGTCCTGCAGGTAGCTGGTCTTGAAGAGGAATCGCATCAGCGCGCGCCGGGCCGCCGCGAGGACGACGGCGCCCCCTCGGGGGCCAGTAAACGAAGCGAAGGTCGGGGCATTGATCAGACTTTCTTGCGCAGCTTCTCGCCGAAGATGCCGTTCGGGCGAACGACCAGCATCAGCAGGACCACCGCGTACGGCGCGATGTCCTTGAATCCCTCGGGCAGGTAGAAGCCCGAGAGCGACTCGACGATGCCGATCACCAGCCCGCCGACGATCGCCCCCGGCAGGCTGCCGAAGCCGCCGACGACGGCGGCCGGGATCGCCTTCAGGCCGATGAAGCCCATGTTCGCGTAGACGAAGGTGATCGGCGCGAGCAGCAGCCCGGCGATCGCCGCGACCGCGGCCGCGAGCCCCCAGGCCAGGCCGTTCAGCCGCTTGACCGGAATGCCCATGTAGTACGCCGCCAGCTGGTTCTGCGACGCGGCCTGCATGGCGACGCCGACCCGGGTGTAGCGGAACATCGCGTAAAGGGCGCCGCTGAGCAGCGCGGTCGCGCCGATCACGACCATCTGCTCGACGTTGAGGACGAGCGCGCCGAGGTTCCAGATCTGGTCCTTGTAGGGCACCGGCATGGTGTGCGTCTCGGTGCCGATGCCCGGCACCATGGTCACCAGGCCGCGCGCCGCGTAGCCGATGCCGATCGTCAGCATGACCAGCGTGAACGCCGGCTGGCCGAGGATCGGCCGGATGACAATGCGCTCGAGAGCGACGCCGAATGCGCCCATCGCCAGCAGGGTCGCCACGAAGGCGAGCCAGAACGGAAAGCCGGCCAGCGTCATCAGGCCGTAGCCGGCGAAGGCGCCGAGCATCATCAGCTCGCCGTGCGCGAAGCTGACCGTTTCGGTCGTCTTGTAGATGAGCACCAGGCCGAGCGCGATCAGGCCATAGATGCAGCCCTGGGCGGCGCCGCTGATGACGATCTGCACTGCCTGAAGCACGG
>JBDTUG010000404.1:0-3466 GCA_040007855.1 Caldimonas sp. | reverse complement strand
CGATCGACAACATGGCCGACCGCTCGCCCGAAGGCCGGCTCGAGATCGCCGGCGGGTGCCTGCGCTTCATGCACCAGTGCAACTGGAAGATGTTCGTCGAGAACCTCAACGACACCATGCATCCGATGGTGGTGCACGAGTCTTCGGCCGGTACCGCCAAGCGGATGTGGATCGACAAGCCCGCCGACGAGCCCAAGCCGATGGCGATCGAGCAGTTCACGCCGTTCATGTCCGACTACAAGTTCTTCGAGGACATGGGCGTGCGCGTGTTCGACAACGGGCACAGCTTCTCGGGCGTGCACTTCTCGATCCACAGCAAGTACTCGGCGATCCCCGCCTACGACGCCGCCATGCAGGCGGCCTACGGCAGCGAGCGGGCGGCGCAGATCCTCGGCCTGGCCCGGCACAACACCGTCTACTACCCGAACCTGACGATCAAGGGCGCGATCCAGGCGATCCGCGTCGTCAAGCCGATCGCCGTCGACAAGACGCTGATCGAGAGCTGGACCTTCCGCCTCGTCGGCGCGCCGCCCGAGATGCTGCAGCGCACGGCGATGTACAGCCGGCTCATCAACTCGCCGTTCTCGGTCGTCGGCCACGACGACCTGCAGGCCTACCGCGGCATCCAGGCCGGCCTGCACGCGGGCGGCAACCCGTGGGTCAGCCTGCACCGCAACTTCGACCCGGCCGAGGTCGGCGCGGCCGACCTCACCACGGTCGGCACCAGCGAGATCTCGATGCGCAACCAGTACCGGGCCTGGGCCCGCGCCATGGCGGCGTCGATGGAGGCAGGGTTATGAGCCCCGCCCGGCCGCCCGAAGGGGCTCTTTTCCGCTTGGCGGGACCGGCCGAAGGCCGTAGGGTGCACTCATGAGCGATGCAGGTGCGGCGGTCGGCGAGCGCGAGCTGATCGACTTCGTGGTCCGCGAGGCGCGCCTGCTCGACGAGAAGCGCTACCCCGAATGGAACGCGCTCTTCACCGACGACGCGATCTACTGGGTGCCGCTGGTACCGATGCAGCCCGAAGGACTCGACCACACCTCGCACCTCTACGAAGACAAGCTGCTGCGCGAGCTGCGCATCGAGCGGCTGAAGAGCCCGCGCGCCTTCTCGCAGCAACCGCCGACGCGCAGCCTGCACCTGCTGCAGACGCCGACCGTCGAGCCTGCCGATCCGGCGCGGGCCGGCGAGCACCTGGTGCGCACGGTGTTCCAGTACACCGAGTCGCAGGGCGACGAAATGAACAGCCTCGTGGGCGTCTGCTGGCATCGCCTCGTCGTCGACAACGGTGCGCTGCGCATCCGCCAGAAGCGCGTCGATCTCCTCAACAGCGACGCCGCCCTGCCGGCCGTCCAACTCTTCATCTGAACGACATGCCGTCACGCTCACCAGGATCGCTGCCCGCCGACGCAGCCGCCGGCCGGACCGGAACCGGCCACGGGCCGGCTGACGGGTCCACCGTTTACGCCGAGTTCAGGCGGGTCGCGGCGCGACGCGGCGACGCGCCCTTCCTTCACGTCGAGCCGGTGACCGCCGGGGCCTACGGCATCGAGGCCGGGCCGCGCACCTGGCACGAGGTTGCCAAGGAGGTCGAGCGGCTGCGCGCCGCCTATGCGCAGGCCGGCTACGGATACGGCCACCGGGTCGGCCTTCTGCTCGAGAACCGGCCGGCCTTCTTCACCCACTGGCTCGCCCTCAATGCGCTCGGCATCAGCATCGTGCCGATCCACGCCGACCTGAAGACCGCCGAGCTCGCCTACCTCATCGCCCACAGCGAGATCGGCCTGGCGGTTGTGCAGCCCGGCCACGAAGGCGCCCTGCGCTCGGCCGCGAGCGAAGCGAACGCCGAGCTCGAGACGATGCGGCCCGAGGCCGCGGGCCGCATCCCGTCCGCGCGGCGGCCGGCGCGGCTCGCGCGCGAGCCGATCGGCCGAGCCAGCGAGTGCGCCTTGCTCTACACCTCGGGCACGACCGGCCGGCCCAAGGGCTGCCGCCTCGCCAACGGCTACTTCCTGCGCGCCGGCGAGTGGTATCTCGGGCTCGGCGATCTCGCCGAGCTGCGCCCGAACGTCGAGCGCTTCATCACGCCGCTGCCGCTCAGCCACATGAACGCGCTCGCGTTCTCGTCGATGGCGGCGATCCTCTCCGGCGGCTGCATCGTCCAGCTCGACCGTTTCCACCCGGACACCTGGTGGCAGAGCGTCCGCGACAGCCGCGCGACCGTCGTCCACTACCTGGGCGTGATGCCGGCGATGCTGATCGGCGCGCCGCCGAGCGAGCACGACCGCGAGCACAAGGTGCGCTTCGGCTTCGGCGCCGGCGTCGACGCGCGCCATCACGCACCGTTCGAGGAGCGCTTCGGCTTCCCGCTCCTCGAGGCGTGGGCGATGACCGAGACCGGTGCGGCGGGCTGCATCATGGCGCACCGCGAGCCGCGCCACGTCGGCACGAACTGCTTCGGGCGCGCGCCGGCGAACCTCCAGACGCGCATCGTCACCGACAAGGGCGCCGATGCCGGCGTCGACGTCCCGGGCGAGCTGCTCGTCCGCGCCGCCGGCGCCGACCCGCGCCGCGACTTCTTCATCGGCTACCTGAAGGACGACGAAGCGACCGAGGAGGCGTGGGCCGACGGCTGGTTCCACACCGGCGACGTCGTCCGGCGCGGCGCCGAGGGCGACTTCCACTTCGTCGACCGGCGCAAGAACGTGATCCGGCGCAGCGGCGAGAACATCTCGGCGGTCGAGGTGGAAAGCGTCCTGGGCACGCATCCGGCGGTGCAGTCCTGCGCCGTCGCTCCGACCCCCGACCCGACCCGTGGCGACGAGGTGCTCGCCTGCATCGTGCTGCACAAGGCGGTGAACGTGCCGGCACTGGAGCAGATCGCGGCGAGCATCGTCCGCCACGTCCTCGAGCGCCTCGCCTACTTCAAGGCGCCGGGCTACGTCGCCTTCGTCGACGCCTTGCCGCTGACCTCGTCGCAGAAGGTGCAGCGCAGCGAGCTTCGCGAGCTCGCCAAGCGCCTGCCGGGGACTCACGACTGCTTCGACATGCGGATGCTGAAGCGGCGCAAGAAGCGGATCGACGCGGCCGCGACCGCCCCCGGCGGCCTTGCCCCCACCGCCGCCGGCGGCCTTGCGCCGACCGGCTCCGGGGCCCTCGTCACCGGCCCCGGGGGCCTGTCGCCGACCGGCCCAGGCGCCCTCGCGCCGGGGCTCGACGACAGCCCCTGACGTGCAGCGCGCGTCGTACGAAGGCGTGGCGGTGACGGTGCCGGTGACGGTGCCCTACCGGCGCTACTCGACCCACGGCGCGCACTGGTTCATCGGCCAGGCGCTCGAGGCGCTGGTCGCGCGCTCGGGGATCGCCAAGGAGCGGATCGACGGCCTCACCGTCAGCAGCTTCTCGCTCTCGCCCGACACCGCCGTCGGCGTGACCCAGCACCTGGGCCTCAGCCCGCGCTGGCTCG
>JBDTUG010000403.1:0-3506 GCA_040007855.1 Caldimonas sp. | reverse complement strand
TGCGCCGCGCCATGGCGGCGTGGAAGCGGCGCGGCGGCCTCTCGCCGTTCCACGAGCGCCTCGTCGGACGGATGATCGAGAAGGGCTACCCGCCCGAGTACGCCGAGCGCATCTTCAAGCAGATCCAGGGCTTCGGCGAATACGGCTTCCCGGAAAGCCATGCCGCCGGCTTCGCCCTGCTCGCCTACGTCAGCAGCTGGATCAAGCGGCACCACCCCGACGCCTTCCTGTGCGGCCTGCTCAACGCCTGGCCGATGGGTTTCTACGCGCCGGCGCAGCTGGTCCGCGATGCGCGCGAGCACGGCGTCGACGTGCGCCCGGTCGACGTGAACATCAGCGGCTGGGAAAGCGCGCTCGAAGACGGGGACGGTGAAGGAAAGGAACACGGCGGCGCCGGGCCGGCCGCGGCCGAGCTGCACCGGGCGGTCGGTCCGCTCGGCCAGGGCGGGCCGCTGCGCGCGGTGCGGCTCGGCCTCAACCGGGTCGGCGGGCTGGCCGAAGAAGCCGGCCGGCGCCTCGTCGCGGCCCGCCTCGGCGACGCCGACGGTCACGATGGCAGTAGCAGCAGCGGCAGCGGCAGCAGTGGCCCGTTCGCGAGCGTCGAGGACCTGGCGCGCCGGGCCCGCCTCGACGCCAAGGCGATGGCGGCGCTCGCCAATGCCGACGCCTTGCGCCCGCTGGCCGGGCATCGCCATCAGGCGGCCTGGGCGGTCGCCGGCATCGACACCCGGCCGACCGAGCTGCTGCGCGCCACCCGCACCGGCGAAGCGGCTGCCCGGCTCGCTCCGCCCAGCGAAGCCGAGAGCACGCTGGCCGACTACCGCGCCCTCGGCCTCTCCCTGCAGCGCCATCCGCTGGCGTTGTTGCGCGACCAGCTCGCCGAGTTCCGCGTCGAGCCGGCGGCGCGCCTGCGCACCTTTCCGCACGGCCGGCTGGCCCGGGCGAGCGGCCTCGTCACGCACCGGCAACGGCCCGAGACGGCCAAGGGCACGGTGTTCGTCACCCTCGAAGACGAGACCGGCGCCATCAACGTCATCGTCTGGCCGAGGGTCGCCGAGCAGCAGAGGAAGCCCCTGCTCGGCGCAACCCTGCTCACCGTCTATGGCCAGTGGCAGCGCCAGGGCGAGGGCGACGGCGCGGTGATGCACCTGCTGGCGGCCAGGATGATCGACCACACCCCCCTGCTGCAGGGGCTGGTCAGCCGCAGCCGCGACTTCCGCTGAGCGCGCAGGCTCAGTGGCCGCAGCCCAGCATGCCGATCCGGGTATGCGCCGCCTTCGCCTGCACCAGTCCGAACCCGTAATAGACGTCGCGGCCGGGCGTGCCGAGATCTTGCGCGCTCTTGTCGAGCGACGCGCGGATCTCGCTCGCCGTGCAATGCGGGAAGTAGCTCCAGACCAGCGCCGCCACGCCGGACACATACGGCGTCGACATCGACGTGCCGCTGTAATACGCATAGGCATCGCGGGTGGGGAACACCGCGACCGTCGCCGGCTGGCCGAGCTGCCCCAGCATCAGCGCGCCATCGGTCTGCAAGGCGCCGACCGAGGGGATCGTCGTCACGGTGGTGCCCAGCGTGCCGTTGACGTCTCCCGGTGCGTTGTTGTAGACCACGGCACCGACGCCGCCGCTGTCCTGGCAATTGAGCACCTTGGCGGCGAAGCTGATGGCGCCGCGCGAGATGAGGCAGATCTTGCCCGACATCGAGCCTGCCGCCGGCGCGTCGCCGAAGCCGAAGTCGGCGAGCGGGCCGGTTGCCGTCGCGAAAGGCGAGCCCTCCAGCTCCCCGACCGGGTAGTTCGTGGCACCCACCTTCAGCGAGGCGCCGATCTGGCTGCCGACCGGTACCGTGGACAGCACGTCCACGCCGGGCCCGGCCAGCTCGACGTCGCTGTTGAACTGCGAGAACGAGGCCACCGTCTTGCTGGCATCGACCGCCGCCACCGAAACGACGCTGGCAAAGCCCGCCGGGTACGACACGGTGTCGTCGCCCTCGTTGCCGGCGGCCGCGATGACCAGCATGTTTCGCCTGGCCAGCAGATCCGCCACGCGCGCCTCGATCCTGCTCGTCGTGGCGCCGCCCAGCGACATGCTGACCACGTTCGCACGAGCCCTCATGCAATGGAGCATGGCACGCGCAATCAGCGAGCTTGGGGCGCTGCCCTCCGCGTCGAACACCTTGGCGATGAACAGGCTGATGCGCCTGTGCGGCAGCACGCCGACCACGCCGATCGCGTTGTCGACCGCCGCGACAATGCCGGCAACGTGCGTTCCGTGCGAGTTCTCATCCGTGAACCACCGGCCCGAATCGGTGAGGTTGACGCCGTCGACGCTGATGCCGGCGAGATCGGCGTGGCCGCGGTCGATGCCGGAATCGATGATGCAGAGCATTCGGTCGGAGGCCAGCGCGTCGGAGACGAGGTCCGCTTGCACCATCGGTATGCCATAGGGCACCTGCTCCGGGCTGCGGGCCGGCAGCAGCGCCGGACGCCTGACTTGCGAGCCCGGCGGCCGAAAGGCATGGCGAACCGGATCATCCTCGACGAATTCGACGTGCGGGCTGCGCCGCAGGGCGGCCACGGCCGACGCGGGCAATTCGATGGCGACGCCGTCCGCTTCGTCGAGATCGAGCAGGACCCGCCCGCCGGCACCGGCGATGGCAGCGCGAGCACCCGCGCCTGATCCCGGCTTGAAGGCGACGATCACCCGCACCTTGGCCGGCGCCTTGACCGCCGCCCCCGGCTGCGCGGCCTGCGCCTGGCCCGGCAGCGACACGCCGACACACCAGGCAACCGCGGCGAGCAGGGACGTGCCGACCAAGCGGCTCGCATTTTCGAATTTCATGGGAGCTCCTGGAGGCAGGACGGAACGAACGGCCGACTGTGCTGAGGGATGGCGTCCTCGTCAAGCTTGACCGAGAGTCCCTGCACGCTCCGGCAGAATTGCGCCGATGAGCAGCCAGGCCATCACTCCCGAATTGCGCGAATGGATCCTTGCCCAGGCGGCCGCCGGCCACTCGCCCGAGATCGTGCTGGGGGCCATGAAGGCGAGCGGCTGGGAAGAGATGGTGGCCCTGAACGCGCTCGACACGACGATGCGCCAGCACCACGCCGCGCAGGCGGCGTTCGCCGACGACGCTGCCAGCCCCCCGGCCCGGCCGCTGCCCGGCGAGCGGATCTCGGCAGCGCTGCCGCGCCTGCCGGCGGGCGACCGCGAGGTGGCGGTGCTGATGGCGCTCGCTCACCCACGCGTCGTCGTCTTCGGCGACCTGCTGTCGGCCGACGAGTGCGCCGAGCTGATCGCCCTGGCCAGCACCCGGCTGGCCCGCTCCGAGACGGTGGAGACGCGCACCGGCGCCAGCGAGGTGAACGCGGCGCGCACCAGCGATGGCATGTTCTTCCAGCCGGCCGAGTTCCCGGTCTGTGCCCGGCTCGAGGCGCGGATCGCCCGCCTGCTCGACTGGCCGCTCGAGAACGGCGAGGGGCTGCAGATCCTGCGCTACCGGC
>JBDTUG010000402.1:0-3521 GCA_040007855.1 Caldimonas sp. | reverse complement strand
CCCGCAGTCCACTTATAAATCGGGGAAAGCTGTTCAGACAAACGGAGCCACTTCTGTGGCGTGCAATCGAGTTGGAAGACCGGAAGGCCTACAGCGATAGCGCGGATGTACTTCGGCCAACGAGCATTCCAAACGACCAAGCCGTGCAGGCCTACGTCCAATCAATGAAATACGCACCAACGCTTCGACGACCTGGGAGCGTCGGGGCGCACGCGCTGTTCTCAAGCGAGGACGGAAGAGGTCTACTCGAGCAAGAGTTCTTGAAGGCGGGAGCGCGGCTTCGACAGCTCTGTCCGAATCTCGGCGCCACACAGCGACCCTTGGGGCACATCACCCTTGACACCCTCGGCTTCGGGTCGCTCATCGCCACCTTCCGCAATTGCCCGAACAATGCACCGCTGGCGCTTTGGGTGGGCGAGCCGTGGTATCCACTCCTTCCGAGAACGACCAATAGTCAAACAGCGATAAAGCGACTGTTTGAAGACCTGACCAAGGGCGGTAGTTGATGCGGCCGGAGCAGACCCGCATCTACGATCGCGGGAGCAGCGTCGTCTTTCGTAAGACGGACGAGCCCTTCGGCGGGCTGTCGAACATGGCAGGTGGATTCCCTCTGCGCGTAAACGGAATTCGCATCCTGACGTTAGAGGCGCTCTACCAAGCCTGCCGCTTTCCACATCTTCCGGAGGTACAGAGTCTGATCATCGAGCAGAGGAGTCCGATGACCGCAAAGATGAAGAGCAAGCCCTATCGGCACGATTCGCGGCCCGACTGGGACCAAGTGCGAGTGAAGATCATGCGCTGGAGCTTGCGGGTAAAGCTTGCGCAGAACTGGCAAGCATTCAGCGAGCTTCTGCTAGAGACCGGCGAGCGGCCGATCGTCGAGGAATCGCGGAGGGATGACTTCTGGGGCGCCAAGGCGACCGACGACAGTACCCTCGTAGGCATGAACGTTCTCGGCAGACTGCTGATGGAGCTGCGGCAGGCGGTCAAGGACAACAGTCGGGAATCGCTGATGCGGGTGCAGCCGCCCCACATCTCCAACTTTCTGCTCGCTGGGGGGCTCATAGGGACGATCGCCGCTGAGAATGTTGAGCTTGAAGTTGCGGCGGTGAAGGCTGTCGCCAAACGGTCTCGTCGTGATATTGCTGACCGAACGGTGGCGCCGCCTTCATTGTTCGATGGATTGACCGTGAGAGAAGGTTCGTCACCTACGCTTTTGTGCGCCAACGCAGCGGGAGCGTGCATCGCTGAACTCAAGCCGTATGCGGAGTACAAGGAGTCGGGGTTGCCGTGGCTCGGGCAGGTGCCGGGGCATTGGGCGGTGCGACCCGCCTTTGGCGCGTTTCAGCCAAATCACGAACGTAACCATGGCATGAAAGAGAGGACCGTACTCTCCCTGAGCTATGGCCGGATAGTCGTCAAGCCAACGGAGAAGTTGCACGGCCTGGTTCCAGAGTCGTTCGAAACCTATCAGGTCGTCAATCCCGGCGACATCGTGCTGCGCACCGTGGATCTTCAAAATGACCACACGAGCCTGCGCGTGGGGATGGTGCGCAATCGCGGGATCATCACCTCGGCTTATTTGGCCTTGCGTGCAACGGCAGACGTGAGCGCAGATTTCGGATTTCAATTTCTTACTGTGTGGGACGCCAGTAAAGCGATCTACGGATACGGCTCAGGTCTTCGTCAGAACCTCGATTTCTCGCACTTCAAGCGGATGCCTGTGTCGGTGCCCCCGCTCGCAGAGCAAGCGGCGATAGTGCGGTTTCTTGGCTGGGCGAATGGGCGGCTGGAGCGGGCGATCCGGGCGAAGCGGAAGGTGATCGCGCTGCTGGGCGAGCAGGAGCAGGCCATCATCCACCGCGCCGTCACCCGCGGCCTTGACCCCTCGGTCCCTCTCAGGCCTTCCGGCATCGCTTGGCTTGGGGACATTCCGCAGCATTGGGAGGTAAAACGATCGAAGTATGTCTACCGAGAGGTAGATGTGCGATCAACAACGGGAGAGGAGACTCATCTTTCGATGAGTCAGAAACTCGGGCTGATTCCGAGTTCAAAGATTGAAGTCAGACGCCTTGTCTCCGACTCATACGTTGGGGCGAAGCTCTGCGAGTGCGGCGATCTTGTGCTGAATCGCCTCAAAGCTCACCTTGGCGTATTTGCGCTAGCGAACGAGCCAGGGCTCGTGAGTCCTGACTACACCGTGCTCCGGCCCGTGCGAGAACTCGACGCCCGTTTTTTTGAGGCCGTTTACCGTACGCCGGCGTGTAGGGTAGAACTGCGGCAGCGAGCCAAGGGGATCGTTCAGGGCTTTTGGCGGCTCTACACCGATGACTTTTACGACATTTCAGTGCCAGTTCCGCGGGTTGAAGAGCAGACCCAGATCATGGCGCAACTCGACATCGACCTCTTCGGCGTGCACACCGCCACCTCGCGCCTCGAACGCGAGATCGAACTCCTCCGCGAATACCGCACCCGTCTCGTCGCCGATGTCGTCACCGGCAAGCTCGATGTGCGCGAAGCAGCTTTGCTGTTGCCCGACGAAGCCGAGGAGCGGGGGGCGCTCGATGAGCCTGAGTCTTCGACCGAAACCGGGGACGATACGGCTGACGATCTCGACCTCACGCGCGACGAGGCGGAAGCGTGAGGACAGAGTCGACCGGACCGCCCAAGGGGGACGTCGTTCTCTTTGAAGCCGCGGACGGGCGGATCACACTCGACGTTCGGCTATCGCGGGATACCGTCTGGCTGAACCAGAGGCAAATGGCGGACTTGTTCGGCCGTGAGCGTTCGGTCATCACGAAGCACATCCGCAATGCCTTCAAGGAGGGCGAGCTGGAGTCGGAAGCAGTACGTGCAAATTTTGCACACACTGCCGAGGACGGGAAAACCTACCAGGTCGAGCACTACAACCTGGACGTGATCATTTCAGTGGGCTACCGGGTCAATTCCCTGCGCGGCACGCAGTTCCGCATCTGGGCCACCGGCGTGTTGCGGGACCATCTGGTCAAGGGCTACTCCGTCAACGCGAACCGCCTGCGCGACCTGAACCGGGCGGTGCGGCTGATCGCCGACACGGCCCGGCGTGGCGATCTGTCGGGGGATGAGGCGAAGGCGCTGCTGGCGGTGGTCGGCGACTACAACCAGGCGCTCGGCCTGCTCGATGACTACGACCACCAGCGGGTCGCCAAGCCGAAGTCGGCTGGAGCCGTAACGCACGCGCTCGGCCACGAGGAAGCACTGCGGATCGTCGAGCACTTGCGTTCACGGTTCGGCGCGTCCGCTATCTTCGGCGTTGAAAAGGACGACAGCCTGGCCGGCGCACTGGGCGCGATCATGCAGGCCTTCGGCGGCGAGGACCTGTATCCTGGCCTCGAAGAAAAGGCCGCGCATCTGCTCTACTTCGTGGTCAAGAACCACGCCTTCGTCGACGGCAACAAGCGCATTGCCGCTGCCTTGTTCCTCTGGTTTCTGGAGCGCAATGGAGCACTGCTGAAAGACGACGGAACGCTGCGCGTTTCCAA
>JBDTUG010000401.1:0-3539 GCA_040007855.1 Caldimonas sp. | reverse complement strand
TGGGCGGGGTCGAGAAGATCGGCGAGTTCGTCAAGCAGGTGAAGGACAAGAACTCCGGCATCAAGCTGATGGGTTTCGGGCACCGCGTCTACAAGAACTACGACCCGCGCGCCAAGTTGATGCGCGAGACCTGCCACGAGGTGCTCGACGCGCTCGGCCTGCACGACGACCCGATCTTCAAGCTGGCGATGGCGCTCGAGAAGATCGCCCTCGAGGACGAGTACTTCGTGGCGCGCAAGCTCTACCCGAACGTCGACTTCTACTCCGGCATCGTGCAGCGGGCGATCGGCATCCCGGTCACCCTGTTCACGGCGATCTTCGCCCTGGCGCGCACGGTCGGCTGGATCGCCCAGCTCAACGAGATGATCGGCGACCCGGAGTACAAGATCGGCCGGCCGCGCCAGCTCTTCACCGGGGCGACGCCGCGCGATGTCGTGCCGGTCGACAAGCGGGGCTAGAAATGACGACCCCTGGCACCTCACTGCGTTCGCTGCCGCCAAGGGGGGCCCGGCCGGGCCTGGGAGCGGCCCGGCGCCCGGCCGTGTCCGCGGCGGCGGTATGAACCGAACCCTCTACGACAAGCTCTGGGACGAGCATGTCGTCCACAGCGAGGACGACGGCACGGCGTTGCTGTACATCGACCGGCACCTGGTCCACGAGGTGACCAGCCCGCAGGCCTTCGACGGCATCGAGCAGGCCGGGCGCAAGGTCTGGCGGGTCTCGGCCAACCTCGCAGTCAGCGACCACAACGTGCCCACCACCGACCGCGCGCACGGCATCGCCGACCCGATCTCGAGGCTGCAGGTCGACACCCTCGACGCCAACTGCGACCGGCACGGCGTGACCCAGTTCAAGATGAACGACCTGCGCCAGGGCATCGTCCACGTGATCGGGCCCGAGCAGGGCGCCACGCTGCCCGGGATGACGGTCGTCTGCGGCGATTCGCACACTTCCACCCACGGCGCCTTCGGGGCGCTGGCGCACGGCATCGGCACCAGCGAGGTCGAGCACGTGCTGGCGACGCAGACGCTGCTTGCCCGCAAGGCGAAGAACATGCTGGTGAAGGTCGAGGGCAAGCTCTCTCGCGGCTGCTCGGCCAAGGACATCGCTCTGGCGATCATCGGCACGATCGGCACCGCCGGCGGCACCGGCTACACGATCGAGTTCGCCGGGGCGGCGATCCGCGCGCTCTCCATGGAAGGCCGGATGACGGTCTGCAACATGGCGATCGAGGCGGGCGCGCGGGCCGGTCTGGTCGGCGTCGACGAGACGACGATCGGCTACGTGAAGGGCCGGCCGTATACGCCGGCGGGCCTGGAGTGGGAGGCGGCCGTGCGCTCCTGGAAGGGGCTGCAGTCCGACCCGGGCGCACACTGGGACCGGGTGGTCGAGATCGACGCGGCTGGGATCGTGCCGCAGGTGACCTGGGGCACTTCGCCCGAGATGGTCGCGTCGATCGGCGGGCGCGTGCCGGATCCGGAGCGCGAGAAGGATGCCGGCAAGCGCGACGCGATCGAGCGCGCACTCATGTACATGGCGCTCGAGCCGAACCAGCGCATCGACGACATCCGCATCGACAAGGTGTTCATCGGCTCGTGCACCAACTCGCGGATCGAAGACCTGCGCGAGGCCGCGGCTGTGGTCCGCCGTCTCGGCGGCCGGATCGCCGACAACGTCAAGCTCGCCCTGGTCGTGCCGGGCTCGGGCCTGGTCAAGCAGCAGGCCGAGAAGGAAGGGCTGGACGTCGTGTTCAAGGGCGCCGGCTTTGAGTGGCGCGAGCCCGGCTGCTCGATGTGCCTGGCGATGAACGCCGACCGTCTCGAGCCGGGCGAGCGCTGCGCCTCGACGAGCAACCGCAACTTCGAAGGCCGGCAAGGGGCTGGCGGCAGAACCCATCTGGTCAGTCCGGCGATGGCAGCGGCGGCGGCCATCGAAGGCCACTTCGTCGACGTCCGCCGCCTGACCTGAACGCCCACAGGACATGGAAGCCTTTCGCATTCACACGGGCCTGGTCGCACCGATGGACCGGGAAAACGTCGACACCGACGCGATCATTCCCAAGCAGTTCCTCAAGTCGATCAAGAAGTCGGGCTTCGGCCCGAACCTGTTCGACGAATGGCGCTACCTCGACCACGGCGAGCCGGGACAAGACCCGCGCTCGCGCCGCGCGAACCCCGACTTCGTGCTGAACCAGCCGCGCTACCAGGGCGCCTCGGTCCTGCTGGCGCGCAAGAATTTCGGCTGCGGCTCCTCGCGTGAGCACGCGCCATGGGCGCTGCAGCAGTTCGGCTTCCGCGTGCTGGTCGCGCCGAGCTACGCCGACATCTTCTTCAACAACTGCTTCAAGAACGGGCTGTTGCCGATCGTGCTTGCGGAGCGCGAGGTGGCGGCGCTTTTCGACGATGCCAGGGCCTTCGTCGGCTACCGCCTGACGATCGACCTCGAGCGCCAGGTCGTCGTCAAGCCCGGCGGCAGCGAACTCGGCTTCGAGGTCGAGCCGTTTCGCAAGTACTGCCTGCTCGGCGGCTTCGACGACATCGCGCTGACCTTGCGCCACGCCGACCGGATCCGCGCCTTCGAGGACGAGCGGCTGCGCACCCGGCCATGGCTGGCGCGCCGCATCTGACACTGCCGTGACGCACAGTCGGCTCTACGTCTTCCTCTGGCGCCGCTGGTGGCTCGCCTTCATCCTGATGGGCGTGAGCTTCGTCCTGTTCGGTCTGATATCGCTCAACCTGCTGCACCTGCTCGGCGCCAACCTCGAGTACCTCGGCATGTACGGGCTCGAGGCGGCGGCGGAGGGCGGCCTGCGGCAACTCGCGGAGATCATCGCTTCCGGCTACTTCGCGGCCGCCTGCTACGTGGCATTCAAGCTGTGCGAGAAGGTGCTGGTCGAGCGGGCGGCGGCCGCTCGGGACGGTCAGGGATGAAAATCGCGATCCTGGCCGGCGACGGCATCGGCACCGAGATCGTCGCCCAGGCCGAGCGGGTGCTCGGCGCCCTCGACCTGCGCTTCGAGACCGAGCATGCCCTGGTAGGCGGCGCCGCCTACGAGGCGCACGGCCAGCCGCTGCCGGAGGCTACGCTGTCACTGGCCAAGGCTGCCGATGCGGTGCTGTTCGGCGCGGTCGGCGACTGGAAGTACGACAAGCTCGAGCGGGCGCTGCGCCCGGAGCAGGCGATCCTCGGCCTGCGCAAGGCGCTCGGCCTGTTCGCCAACTTCCGCCCGGCGGTCTGCTACCCGGAGCTGACGGCGGCGTCCAGCCTGAAGCCCGAGCTGGTCGCGGGCCTCGACATCCTGATCATCCGTGAGCTCACCGGCGACATCTATTTCGGCCAGCCACGCGGTCGCCGGGCCGCGCCCGACGGCCCGTTCGCCGGCGCCGAGGAAGCCTTCGACACGATGCGCTACACGCGGCCCGAGATCGAGCGGATCGCCCACGTCGCCTTTCGCGCCGCGCAAAAGCGGAGCAAGCGGCTGACCAGCGTCGACAAGGCCAACGTGCTGGAGACCTTCCAGTTCTGGAAAGACGTCGTCA
>JBDTUG010000400.1:0-3561 GCA_040007855.1 Caldimonas sp. | reverse complement strand
ACAGCTGGACGATCTTGCTTTCCTTCACGTCCCAGTAGTTGGCGTGGACGATCTGGACCTGGACCAGCGCCAGGTCGGGGTCGGTCGGCCCGCCCGGGAACCAGGCTTCGGCCAGCTTGCTCCAGAGCTGCTGCTTCTTCGCTGCGTCCTCGAGCACGGCGGCGGTGCCGGAGACGGAGACGTAGGTGTCCTCGGACGGGTCGGCGTAGCCGAGGTTGACGATCGGCTCGGCCTTCAGGTCGTCGACCGGATCGCCCCTCTTCGACATGAAGAACCAGAGGCTCTCGTCGGCCTCGAGGCCCTTGTTCTGCGTCGTCATCGGCCGGGCGTGCAGGTGGCCGTTGCCGTGCCGGGTGGTGAACATCGCGAACCTGATGTTCTTGATGAGCTTCCAGAGCAGCTCGCGCTCGTCGCTGGTGTCCTTCATGGCGTGCTTTCGTTCGAGCCCGGGCGGGCGATCGAACGATTGAAGCACCTGCGTCGCGAAAGCCCGGTCAGGCACCGCCCGACCGGTCTGTAGGACGGCTTCGGCCAGGCCGCGTCTACTTCTTCATCGGCTCGTCCTTCTTCATCATCAGCGAGTCCTTCTTCATCATGTCGTCGCAGATGGCGTCCTTCTTCATCATGGCGTCGTCCTTCTTCATGCCGTCCTTCTTGGCCATGGCCATGTGGTCCTTGCATTCCTGCATGGTCATTTCCTTCTTCATCATGGCGTCCTTGGCCATCGGCGCCGAGGTGCTCTTTTCCGCGTGACTGGCGGCGACAGCGCCGAAGGCGGCGAGGCTCATGGAGGCGCACAGCAGGGTGGCGGCGAGGGTCTTCATTGGTGGAACTCCGTTGGAAGTGGACTGAGGGCTGCGGCCGGCCGGCCACGTCAGCTTGTCGGTACCGTGCCGCGATCCTTACAACCTGCCGTCATGCCCTCATGACGGCAGGGCACGACGCAGGTCGGCCAGCCACGCCGTCCAGGCCGCTTGCTTCTCCTCCGCTTCCATGCGCAGCAGGGCCGACGGGTGCAGGGTGATGAGGACGCGCCGCCCGTCGGCGCGTTTCAGCCACTGGCCGCGCGCCCGGGTGACGGCGACCGGCATGCCCATCAGCTGGCGCGCCGCGGTCGCGCCGAGGGCGACCAGTGCCTGGGGGTCGACCAGCGCGATCTCGCTTTCCAGCCAGTGCAGGCAAGCGGCCGCCTCCTGCTGCGACGGCGTCTTGTGGATCCGGCGCTTGCCGCGCAGCTCGAACTTGAAATGCTTGACCGCGTTGCCGATGTAGACCTCGCGACGCTCGATGCCGAGCTCGGCGAGGGCGCGACTGAACAGCTGCCCGGCCGGGCCGACGAAGGGGCGCCCCTGCAGATCTTCCTGGTGGCCCGGCTGCTCGCCGACGAACATCAGCCGCGCGTGCGTCGGGCCCTCGCCCGGTACCCCCCGGGTCGCGTGCTCGCCGATCGGGCACTCGCGGCAGCGCTCCAGCGCTTCGCGCAGGGCCGGCAGGGAAGCGGGCGCGGCGCCGCCCGGCGGCGCCGGCCGGCCCGGCGTCGGCGGCGGCGCGGCGGGCCGGCGGCGCGCCGGATCGCTCGGCTCCTGCGCGATCATGGTCAGGCTCCGTTCGGCGGCCGTCGCGCTCAGCGGCGCGATCAGCGCCGCTTCGGGCAGGTTCGGCCAGTAGCGACGCGGCATTTCCTTGGTCATCATCGCCAGCTTGAGGCGCGCCGGGTTGAAGATGCTCTGGTAGTAGGTGAGCCAGAGCGCTTCGCCGGCGTCGGCCGGCGGTGCTTCGTCGCGCCGCGCGCCCGGCGCGAAGACGAGCTGTTCGCCGTCCCAGCGGACGCTCCGGTCCGGCGTCAGGATCGCCCAGTGCATGGCAGTGAAGCGGCGCGCGAAGAAGGGCGCGGTCGCTTCGACGACGTGGTGCTCGGGCTCGAACCAGGCGACGTGCAGCGGCGCTCCGCCGTTGGCCTGCTCGACGCTGCGAAAGCGCACGAAGGCCTTCATCTTGTGCATCTCGCGCCGCACCTCCTGCGCCATCTGCGCCACCCGTACCCAGTCGGCGTCGAGCGGGTCGTGGCGCAGGCCGGGCTCGGTCTGCAGGCGCCAGAGCAGGTGATAGAGCAGGCCGAAGCGGTGGGGGTCGCGGTGCAGGATCACGCTTTCGCAGAGCGGCAGAAAGACGGCCGGAACGTGGACCGGCGGCGCCCCGTCGGTCGCCGCGGGGTCGGGCGCGCTGCCGGTGCCGAACAGGTCGCCGTCGGCGTCTTCGGCGGTGTGCCAGCTCACCCTGCGCGGCTCGACCTGCGCCGCCCAGAGCGAACGGCAGGCGCGCCGGAAGCCGCCGAGGTCGGTCTGGCTGACCAGGGTGACGCTGCGCGGCGGTCGTGCCGCGCCGGTCGACCCTGGAGCGCCTTCGGTCGGGTCGCGCTGCGCCATTGGGCGAGCTTAAGCCGCTGCAGCGCCCCGGGTCAGGGGAAGAGCGACCCCTGCCGCGGCGACGGGGCGAGCCGCTCCGCCAGATCGGCGGCTTCCAGCGCCGCGCCCGGACGGTGGTCGGCGACGACGACGAAGGGCAGCACCTTGCGCAAGGGCACGCGTGCCCGCTCGAGGTCGGCGATGCGCAGGCGCCTCACCCGGCGCGCCTGCAGCAGCCGGGCGACGGTGCGCACGCCGAGGCCGGGCACGCGCAGCAGCATCTCCTTGCCGGCCCGGTTCAGGTCGACCGGGAACTGCTCGCGATGGGCGAGCGCCCACGCCAGCTTGGGATCGACCTCGAGCGAGAGCATGCCGTCGCCGGCGACGACGATCTCTTCCTGGGCGAAGCCGTAGAAGCGCATCAGCCAGTCGGCCTGGTAGAGGCGATGCTCCCTGACCAGCGGCGGCGCCTTCAGCGGAAGGGCGCGTGCCGCGTCGGGGATCGGGCTGAATGCCGAGTAGTAGACGCGCTTGAGCCGGTAGGCGCCGTAGAGCGAGGCGCTGGTCGACAGGATGGCCCGGTCCGAGGTGGCGTCGGCACCGACGATCATCTGCGTGCTCTGCCCGGCCGGCGCGAAGCGGGGCGGCCGGGCCCGCCTGGGCGGCAGCATCGGCTGCGCGCGCGCCGCCTGCGGCCGGCGTGCCTCTTTCGCGTCGTCGATGTGGACGCGCAGGCGCGCCATCGAGCGGCGGATCGCGGCGCCGTCCTTTTCCGGCGCCAGCGCGGCGAGCGACTGCACGGTGGGCAGCTCGATGTTGATGCTGAGCCGGTCGGCGTAGCGGCCGGCGCGGGCGAGCAGCTCCTCGCTCGCCTCGGGAATCGTCTTCAGGTGGATGTAGCCGCGGAAGTCGTGCTCCTCGCGCAGGACGCGCGCGACCTCGACCACCTGCTCCATCGGGTAGTCGGGCGAGCGGATGATTCCCGAGCTGAGGAACAGGCCCTCGATGCAGTTGCGCCGGTAGAAGTCGAGCGTCAGGCGGACCACTTCGTCGCTCGTGAAGCGGGCGCGCGGGACGTTGCTCGAGACCCGGTTGACGCAATAGAGGCAGTCGTAGACGCAGAAGTTGGTGAGCAGGATCTTCAGCAGCGAGATGC
>JBDTUG010000399.1:0-3566 GCA_040007855.1 Caldimonas sp. | reverse complement strand
ACTACATCGGCCTGTACACGCTGGTCGTGATCGGCCTGGTGCTGCTGACCGGCATCGCCGGGCTGACCTCGTTCGGCCAGGCGGCGTTCGTCGGCCTTGGCGCCTACGCCGCGGCTTACCTCACGCTCACCTACGGCGTCTCGCCCTGGCTCACGGTCTGGATCGGCCTCGCCTTCACCGGCGTGGCCGCCCTGGTGCTGGCCTGGATCACGCTGCGCATGTCGGGCCACTACCTGCCGCTGGCGACGATCGCCTGGGGCCTGTCGCTGTTCTACCTGCTCGGCAACCTCGACTTCCTCGGCAAGTACGACGGCCTGCTCGGCATCCCGGCGCTCTCGTTCTTCGGCATCTCTCTCAACACCGGCCGGACCTTCTTCTACCTGCTCTGGATCATCGTCATCGTCGCGTCTATCGCCGTCACCCGCCTGCTCGATTCGCGCGCCGGTCGCGCGATGCGCGCCGTCAAGGGCGGCACGACGATGGCCGAGGCGATGGGCATCGACACCTTCCGCGTCAAGGTCACCGCGTTCGTCCTGGCGGCGCTGCTGGCGAGCGTCTCGGGGTGGCTGTTCGCGCACTTCCAGCGCACCGTCAATCCGTCGCCGTTCGGCCTGAACATGGGCATCGAGTACCTGTTCATGGCCGTGCTCGGCGGGGTCGGTCATGTCTGGGGCGCGCTGGTCGGCGCCGGCGTCGTCCAGATCCTGAAAGACCAGCTCCAGGTGCTGCTGCCCAAGCTGATGGGCACCAGCGGCAACTACGAGATCATCGTCTTCGGCGTGCTGCTCGTGCTGATGCTGCAGTACGCCCGCGACGGCCTCTGGGCGTTCGTCGATTCGGTGCTGCCGCGGGTCCGCCGCAAGGTCGACTGGGCCGAGGCGCCCGCGCTCGCCACGCGGGCCCGGCCGCCGCACGGCGAGGTGGTGCTCGACGTGCGCGCCGTGCGCAAGGAGTTCGGCGGCCTGGTCGCTGTCAACGGCGTGAGCTTCCAGGTTCGGGCCGGCGAGATCCTCGGCCTGATCGGCCCGAACGGCGCCGGCAAGTCGACCACCTTCAATCTTGTCACCGGCCTCTTGCCGGTCACCCGCGGCGAGGTCGGCCTGCTCGGCCGGCGGATCGATTCGCTGCCCTCGCGCGAGATCGCCCGGCTCGGCGTGGCGCGCACCTTCCAGCACGTCAAGATGATCGCCGGCATGACCGTGCTCGAGAACGTCGCCCTCGGCGCCCACCTGCGCGGACGGGCGGGCGTGCCGGCGGCGATGCTGCGCCTCGACCGTGCCGAGGAGCGCGGCCTGATGCGCGAAGCAGAGCGGCAGCTGGGGCGGATCGGCATGGCCGAGTTCATGCACGAGCAGGCGGGCAACCTGGCGCTCGGCCAGCAGCGATTGATGGAGATCGCCCGTGCCCTGGCCGCCGACCCGATCCTGCTCCTGCTCGACGAGCCGGCCGCGGGCCTGCGCCTGAAGGAGAAGGAGGGCCTCGCCAACGTGCTTCGCCAGCTGCGCGCCGAGGGCCTGTCGATCCTGCTGGTGGAGCACGACATGGACCTGGTGATGGGGCTGGTCGACCGGGTCGTGGTGATGGAGTTCGGCACCAGGCTGATCGAGGGCACGCCGGAAGAAGTCCAGGCCTCGCCGGCGGTTCGTGCCGCGT
This sequence comes from Caldimonas sp., assembly GCA_040007855.1. Classification (GTDB taxonomy): domain Bacteria; phylum Pseudomonadota; class Gammaproteobacteria; order Burkholderiales; family Burkholderiaceae_C; genus Schlegelella_A. The sequence continues at coordinate 1,913 of JBDTUG010000399.1, read as the reverse complement.
ATCTAGGCACGGAGCACTGACATGAAACCCCCACACTCGCATTCGCTCGCTGCCCCCCGAGGGGGCGCTCAGTGGCTTCGGGCGGCCGGGCGCCACTGACATGAAACCCCCACGCTCGCATTCGCTCGCTGCCCCCCGAGGGGGCGCTCGGTGGCTTCGGGCGGCCGGGCGCCACTGAGATGGCCGGCCTCCTGCTCAACGTCAGGAACCTGCACGCCGGCTATGGCCGGGCCGAGGTTCTGCACGGCCTGACGCTCACCGCCAGCGCCGGCAAGGTGATCACCGTGATCGGCCCGAACGGCGCCGGCAAGTCGACCTTGCTGAACGCCCTGATGGGCGCGCTGCCCGGCAAGGGCACGATCGAGTACGACGGCAAGCCGGTCGGCCTGCTCTCGCTCGAGGAACGGGTGATGCTCGGGATGGCGCTGGTGCCCGAGACGCGCGCCCTGTTCGGCACGATGTCGGTCGAGGACAACCTGCGGCTCGGCGCCTGGCGCCAGTTCCGGCTCGGCAACAAGGACAGCAGCAAGGACCTGAACACCGTCTACATGCTGTTCCCGCGCCTGCGCGAGCGGCGCGCACAGCTCGCCGGCACGCTCTCGGGCGGCGAGCGGCAGATGCTCGCCGTCGGCCGCGCCCTGATGGGCAAGCCTTCCCTGCTCATGCTCGACGAGCCGAGCCTGGGCCTGGCGCCGCTGGTGGTGCGCGACATCTTCGCGACCATCGCCGCGCTGCGCGCCACCGGCGTGACGATCCTGCTGGTCGAGCAGAACGCACGCGCCGCCCTCGAGGTGGCCGACTACGGCTACGTGCTCGAGATGGGCGAGGTCGCCCTGCAGGGCCCGGCCGAGGAGCTGGCCAAGGACCCGCGCGTGATCGAAACCTACCTGGGCGCGGCGCGCAAGAAGGCCGACGCGTGAAGGGCGCGCCGCCGGCGCCGCGCCGGCCGAAGCGCGCGGCGCTGCCGGCGCGCCGCCCTGCGCCGCCGCTCGACGACTCGGCCCTCGCCCACCTGGTGGGCTATGCCGCCTCGCGCGCCGCGCTCGAGCTGCGCAAGGTATTCACCCGCCACATGGGGCCGCACGGGCTAAAGATCGCCGAGTTCTCGATCCTGATGCTGGTCGCGGGCAACGGCGAGGTAAACCAGAAGCAGCTCGGCCAGGCGCTCGACATCTCGCCGCCCAACATGGCCGTCACCCTCGACCGCATGGTCGAGAGCGGCTGGATCGAGCGGGTGCGCAGCACCCGCGACCGGCGCGCGCAGCACATCCATCTCACGCCCGCCGGTCAGGCCTTCTCGGAACGGACGCGCAAGATCTCGGCGACCATGGAAGAGCCGGCGCTCGCGGCGCTCTCGCGCGCCGAGCGCGCGCTGCTGATCGAGCTGCTGCGCAAGATCGTGCCCGAGCCGGCGTCGCCGGCGTTGCCGAACGGCTGAATCGCCGCACGACGAGGCCCGGGCGTCGGTCAGCGGTGCCTTCGACCGAGGGCATGTTGTGGCGGCGCAGGCGCGAGAAGTCTTCAGTCGAGCGACTGATCGAGAAACATCTGCTTGTCGACCGCGGTCCAGACGAGCTTGTAGTACTCGGCGACCAGCTCTGGATAGTAGACATTGTCGAAGCGCAGCTTCACCTTGGTGCGGGTCTTGCCCTGGCGCACCAGCGACAGCGTCATGCCTGCCATGTTGCGCATCATCATGCTGCTCGAGCCCTCGACGTCGAGCTGGAAAAGGTCGTTTTCCGCCGACCTGTCGAGCACCGAGGCGGGATAGCCCTTGGCGGTGGCGTACTGGCGGATCGCGGCCTTGTGCATGAGGGCCGTCCGGGTCGGCCCGAGGCTGGGGATCGAGGCGGTGATGTAGCCCGAGCTGCGCTCCATGTTGTTGACCCGGCTGCCGAGCGTCGACAAGGCAA
>JBDTUG010000398.1:0-3578 GCA_040007855.1 Caldimonas sp. | reverse complement strand
GTGCGCTCCTTGCCGGCGAAGAACTGGACGTCGTCGATCAGCAGCAGGTCGAGCGAGTGGTACTTGGCCTTCAGCTCGTCGAAGGTCTTGCGCTGGTAGTTCTTCACCACGTCGGTGATGAACTGCTCGGCGTGCAGATAGAGGATGCGGGCGTCGGGCCGGTCGGCGAGGAGCGCATTGCCGACGGCGTGGATCAGGTGGGTCTTGCCGAGGCCGACGCCGCCATAGATGAAGAGCGGGTTGTACATCTGCCCGGGCGCGCCGGCGACGTGCAGGGCGGCGGTGCGCGCCATCTGGTTGGCCCGCCCGGGCACCAGGGTATCGAAGCTGAGCGCCGGGTTGAGGCGGCTGCGCGATGGCAGTGCCGCGCCGGCAGCGGCCGCGGCCGACGTTGCGGGATGGCCGTTGCGCAGGGGCAGCGTTGCGGCTGGCTCGTCGCGCCCGGTCCGCTGGGCCGGTGCCGCCGGCCGGACAGCGCCCTCGCGGGCGGCCAGGGTGATATCGAGCCGGACCGGCTTGCCGGCCAGCTCGGTGAGGGCGTTCTCGATGCGGCCGGCGTATTGGGTACGGATCCAGTCGAGCTTGAAACGGTTCGGGACCCGGATCGTCACGGTGGCGCCGGCGTCACCGAGGTCGGCCACCTCGGCATCGGGCAGGGGCCGGATCCAGGTGTTGAATTGCTGGTCGGGCAACTCGGCGGCGAGGCGCTCGCAACCGCGTTGCCAGAGGTCGGCTCGCATATGTGGAGAAGTACCTTGGCAAAGCTCGGGATTGTAGCCCGGCGGGCGCCTCCGGTCGATACTTATCCACAGTGAAAACACGCAGCCCCGACGGTTCCGTGCGGGCTACGGCTCGGACGGCCCGGGCGTTGACGCCGGGGCCGGTTCTTGATGTAATCACAGGTTCGCCTCGGAGCGCCCGCTCCCGGCCACGGAAACCATCATGAAACGTACTTACCAAGCCTCCAAGACTCGCCGCGCGCGCACTCACGGATTTCTCGTCCGCATGAAGTCGCGAGGCGGCCGCGCCGTCATCAACGCCCGGCGCGCCAAGGGTCGCAAGCGTCTGGCCGTCTGAGCCGCCGCGCCGCCCGGTCGCATGCCTCGGCGCGCGCCACGGGTCGAGGCGATGGCACGCCTCGTCGAGTCCGCGGAATTCGAGCGCGTTCTCGGTTCGCGCAGCCGCGCCAGCACCGTTCATTTCGCGGTCCACCACCTGCCGGCCCGGTCCGCTGCCGTCGCCGGACCTTCGGGCGAGCCAGCGCCGAGGAAGTTATCAACAATCGCGGCTGCGAGCAGTGAAGGACCTGTGGATGACTTCTCTCGCGAGCCGCTTCGACGGCTCGGCGCCGTGGTTCCGAAACGGCACGCAAGGCGCGCCGTGACGCGTTCTCTGCTGAAACGCCAGATCTATGCGGCGGGCGGCCGGCATGCCGACTCGCTGGCGCACGGCCTGTGGATTGTTCGCCTGCGCGCGCCCTTCGACCGGAGCCTCTTTCCAAGCGCCTCCTCGCTCGCCCTGCGCCTGCTCGCCCGCGGCGAGCTCGAAACCCTCTTTCGCGCTGCCGGCCGGTCCGGACAGGCATGAGCCGGCTGTTCCGACCATTGGTCGCTGGCCGACTGCGGATGCTGCCTCGCCGCGTCCTGGTCGCCTTCGTGCGCGCCTACCGGCTTGTGCTCAGCCCGTGGCTCGGCAACGCCTGCCGCTTCGAGCCGACTTGCTCGGTCTACGCGATCGGCGCCCTCGAGCGCCATGGCGCACTGTCCGGCACGGCCCTCTCCATCGGCCGCATCGCCCGCTGCCATCCCTGGTGCGAAGGTGGCCACGATCCGGTTCCGGCGCTGCCGCCGCGGTTGTTCCGGGCCCGGCCCGGGGGCCCGCGGCGCCGTGCCCCCACTTCCTCTTCCGGCGCATCCGACGCTGCTTCCTCATGACCGATATCCGTCGCACCATTCTCTGGGTGGTGTTCTCCGCCTCGCTGTTCCTGATCTGGGACGCCTGGAACAAGCACACCGGCCACCCGTCGTTCTTCTCACCGACGGCGCGGCCCGCGGCGACCGCTCCGGCCGCGGCCCCCGGCAGCGCGCCGCTGGTGCCGGGCAGCTCCGCGAGCCCGGTCGCCGCGGCCCTGCCGGGGGCGACCCCGCCCGCGCCGGCCGCCTCCGCGGCCGCTGCCGTGGCGGAAAGGGTCACCGTGACCACCGACCTGGTCAAGGCGACTCTCGGTGCCCGGGGCGGCGAGGTCGACCGGATCGAGTTCCTGAAGCAGGCCGACGCCTTCGACCGCACCAAGAACGAGGTCCTGTTCGACGAGTCGCCGATCCGCTACTACGTTGCCCAGAGCGGGCTGATCCCGACCAGCGGCGGCACCGGCCTGCCGAACCACCACACCGTGATGACGCTGCAGCCGGGTCCGCGCACGCTGGCGTCCGGCGCGACCACGCTCGACGTGCGCTTCGAGTCGCCCAGCGTCGGCGGCCTGACGCTGGCCAAGACCTACACCTTCCGGCGCGGCAGCTACGTGATCGATGTAAGGCACGAGATCCACAACAGCTCCGATGCGCCGATCGAGCCGCGCCTTTACCTGCAGCTGGTTCGCGACGGCAACGCGCCGCCTTCGGTGTCGGGCTTCCTGTCCAGCTTCGCCGCGTCGACCTACACCGGCCCGGCGATCTACTCGAGCGACAGCAAGTTCCAGAAGGTCGAGTTCGAGAGCATCGAGAAGCGCCGCGCCGAAGACAAGATCAACCATCAGGTGCTCGCCCGGGACGGCTGGGTGGCGATGGTCCAGCACTACTTCGCGTCGGCCTGGCTGATCGACCCGCCGGGACAGGCGGCCGGCACGGCGCGCGAGTACTTCACCGGCAAGGGAGACACCGAAAATCCCGCCACCGGCAAGCCCGCCCACGTCTACTCGGTCGGCATGTTCGTACCGGTCGGCACGATCGCTCCCGGGCAGACCAAGGCGCTCGACGCGCAGCTCTTCGCCGGCCCGCAGGAAGAGAACAGTCTTTCGGGGCTGGCTCCCGGGCTCGAGCTGGTCAAGGACTACGGCGTCTTCAAGATCCTTGCCGAGCCGCTGTTCTGGCTGCTCACCCAGCTGCACAAGCTGATCGGCAACTGGGGCTGGTCGATCGTCGGCCTGGTGGTGCTGCTGAAGATCGCCTTCTACTGGCTGAACGCCAAGGCCTACGGCTCGATGGCCAAGATGAAGGCGATCAACCCGAAGATCATGGAGATGCGCGAGCGGCTGAAAGACAAGCCGCAGCAGATGCAGCAGGAGATGATGCGCATCTACCGCGAGGAGAAGGTCAACCCGCTCGGCGGCTGCCTGCCGATCGTCGCCCAGATGCCGTTCTTCATTGCTCTCTACTGGGTGCTGCTGTCGAGCGTCGAGATGCGCAATGCGCCGTGGATCGGCTGGATCACCGATCTCTCGGCGAAGGACCCCTACTTCATCCTGCCGCTGCTCATGACCGGCACCAGCCTGCTCCAGACATGGCTCAATCCGACCCCGCCCGACCCGGTGCAGGCGCGGATGATGTGGATCATGCCGCTGATCTTTTCGGTGATGTTCT
>JBDTUG010000397.1:0-3595 GCA_040007855.1 Caldimonas sp. | reverse complement strand
ACGTCGTCGCCGTGCTTCCAGTTCACCGGCGTCGCCACCTGGTGCCTGGCGGTGAGCTGCATCGAATCGAGCACGCGCAGGATCTCGTCGAAGTTGCGCCCGGTGGTCATCGGGTAGGTGAGCGTCAGCTTGATCTTCTTGTCCGGGCCGATGACGAAGACCGAGCGCACGGTGGCGTTGTTGGCCGCGGTCCGTCCGTCGGCGCCCACCTCGTCGGCCGGCAGCATGTTGTAGAGCTTGGCAACCGCCAGGTCGTGGTCGGCGATCATCGGGTACTTGACCTCCGAGCCCTGCGTCTCGTGGATGTCCTTGGCCCACGAACTGTGCCGGTCGACCGGGTCGGCCGAGAGGCCGATCAACTTGGCGTTGCGTCTGGTGAACTCGGGCTCGATCTTCGCCATGTAGCCGAGCTCGGTGGTGCAGACCGGCGTGAAGTCCTTCGGGTGGGAAAACAGGATCGCCCACTTGTCGCCGATCCACTCGTGGAAACGGATCTTTCCTTGCGTGGTCTCGGCTTCGAAGTCAGGGGCGGTGTCGTTGATGCGCAGGGACATGGAGAGCTCCTCGGATCCGGGAATGGGGCGCACAGTATGCCGCCGCCGAGGATCCGCGCCCGGCCGGCACCCGCTGCCGCCGCCACCCCCCGGCCCGGCGGTCGATCGGGGGGCGGCGCCGTCGCCGGGCACGGCTCGGGGCGCGACGCCGTGAACAGGCACACTGCCGGTAGCGATTCGACGCCCCGGCGGCGGCAACGCCCTAGGATCGGGATCGATACTCTTGGTCGGCCGACATGACCCTGCGGCCAGCCCCTATTTCCCGTCGATCCAGGATGATTCCGAGGCACCCCGACATCGAGGCGGCGTTCGATGCAGCGCAAGCGCTGATCTCGGAGACGGCAGGCACTGCCGTCGCCGAGGCCGTCGCCGAGCTGCTCCCGCTGATCCGCTCGGCGCCGACCTACCGCGAGCGCAACCGCCTGGCCACGGCGCAGACGCTGCTGCTGCAAGGTCGCGACATGCTCGTCAAGGCCTTCCGGAGCGCCCTCGGCGAGGCCCTGGCGGCCGACCTGATCCGGGAGGACCACACGCCGGCGCGCGACACCGACTGGCAGGCGGTCTGCCTGGTCGACGACGAGCAGATCGACGACCGGATCTCCTTCGAGCGGATCGGCCAGTTCATCGGCCAGGAGTGCGAGGCCGAGCTGCGCGAGCTGACCGCGCTGACCAGCAGCATGCTCGGCCATCGCTGGGCCGACCCGGCCCGAAATCCTTTGCGCGGCGTGGTCATCGGCACAGCGCTGCATCACGCCATCGACGCCCTCGGCACCGACTCCGCCACCCTGGGCATTCTGGCCAAGGCGATCGGCCAGCCGCTCGCCAAGGGGATGCCGGCGTGCTACCGGGCGATCATCGCCGACCTGGAACAGCGCGGCGTGGCCCGGGCCGAGCTGGCGGTCCGGCCGGCCGCCGCCACGCCGCCGGCGGCCGCGGCCGCTGCGCTCCTGGAAGAAGCGCGCCGCCAGTGGGAACGATCCCGGACGATCCGTCCGGACGATGCCGCCGACACCCTGCGCAGCTGGGAAAGCTCGATCCTCGGTCGTCACGGTCACATCGATTCGGTGCCCGACAGCTTCGATTCCGAAAGCTCGGCCGGCCTGCTCGAACGGCTGATCCGGGGCGGCCTGCCGGGCTCGGCGCCGGGCCGGACATTCGCCGCGCCGGGCGCCCGCTCGGCCGAAGCCGACGCGGAGCTGCTGCACCTGCTGCGCCGGCTCAACGGCGGCGACACGGTCCGCGACGACCTCGACAGCCAGTCCGGGCCGGCACCGACCGGCAGCGACGCCGAAACCCTGCTCGCCCGGCAGCGCCGGGCAGCGGCTCCGGGCACCGGCGGCGCGCTCGACGGCCTGATGGCCGCCAACCTGATCCGCCTGCACCGCGAAACGCTGCAGCAGGCCACCCAGGGCAAGCTCGATCACCTGATGATCGACGTCGTCAGCAGCCTGTTCGATCAGATCCTTTCCGACCCGCGCGTGGCGCCGCACATGGCTCGGGAGATCGCCCGGCTGCAGCTGCCGGTGCTGCGCATCGCGCTGCAGGACGCCAGCTTCTTCGCGTCGCGACGCCATCCGGTGCGCCGCTTCATCAACCGCGTCTCGTCGCTTGCCACCGGCCTTGGCGACTTCGAGGCGGAGCGCCAGCGGGAGCTCCTGTCGCGCGTTCACGAGCTCGTCACCGACATCGTCGATGGCGACTTCGACCAGATCGAGGTCTACAACGACAAGCTGGTTTCGCTCGAGGCTTTCGCCGCCGAGCAGGCGCGCGCCGAGGTGCGGGCCAGCGCCGCCGGCGCGACGCTCGCGGCCAAGGAGCTCGAGTGGCAGCGCCAGCAGCGCTTCAGCGCCACCTTGCGCGACGGGCTGCAGCCGCTCGCCCTGCCCGCCTACCTGAACGAGTTCCTGGCCCAGGTCTGGGCGCAGGTCATCTTCGTCGCCTCCCAGGCCGACGGCGACGAATCATCCGCGGCGACACGCTTTCGGCGCGCCGGCGTCGACCTGGTGGTCAGCATCCAGCCGAAGCGCTCGCCCGAGCAGCGCGCCTACTTCCTGCAGACCCTGTCGGCGCTGATGGCCACCCTCAACCAGGGCATGTCCCTGATCGACTGGCCGCAGGCATCGCGGCGGGAATTCCTCGGCAAGCTGATCGCCGCGCACGCCGGCTCGCTGAAGGGCGCGCCGGCCACCGACCTCGACTACAACATGATGCTGCGGCAGCTCGCCGCCGCCTTCAAGACGGCACTGCCGGGCGCTGCGGACCTCGGCGACAAGCCGATCGCCGCCGCGCCGACGGCCCTCGTCGAGCAGCGCTTCTCGGCCGAAGAGGCGCAGCAGGTCGGCCTGCTCGACGAATCGGCGGTCGACTGGGCGAGCCCGGCCGTCGCACCCGCCGAAGAGGCGCGGCCGGCCGCGGCGCTGGAGGATGTCGACCTGCCACTGGACGACCCCCGGGCGCCGGCCGGGCCGGCGGCCGATACCGGGTCGACGCCCCTCCCGCCACCGACCGGCCTGCCCGGCGAGGCCGGGCCGTCCTTCGCGGCGCTGCCCGGCGCCGCGGGCGAGCCCACCGAGGGTCCGCGCCTGCGCGACCACCTGCAGATCGGCGTCTCGTACCAGTTGCACCTGAAAGACCACTGGGAGAAGGTCCGCCTCAGCTACATGAGCCCGGCGCGCAACCTGTTCCTGTTCACCCACGGCTCGAAGGACCGGGCCTCGATCTCGATGACCGCGCGCATGCTCGAGCGGCTGTGCGACAGCCGGCGCATGCGGACCTTCGAGCCGGGCTTCCTGATCGACCGCGCCACCGAGCGGGCGCGCCGGCAGCTCGCCGAGCTGAGCGCCAAGACCGGGCCGCGCCTGCACTGACCCGAGGGGCGTCGCCCGTGCGGCCACAGCCGGCCGGGCGAGCGGCTATCCTGTGCGGCACAACCCTGCGGCGACGCCGACCGCCATGCTGATCAACTTCTTCTTCACCCTGCGCGCCGCCAAGCTCAAGGTCTCGGTCAAGGAATACCTGACCCTGCTCGAGGCGATCAAGTC
>JBDTUG010000396.1:0-3609 GCA_040007855.1 Caldimonas sp. | reverse complement strand
TACCTGATGCCGACGCTGGTGCTCGACGAGCCGCACGGCAGCGTTCTGCACTCCGCGGCCCGGGCGGCGGTGGCCGAGCAGATCGCCTTCGCGCGGCGCCACCACGTGCCCTGGGGCATCTCCGAATCGGCGTACGCGGGCAGCGACCACACGCTGGCCTACCAGTACGCGCCGCAAGGCGTTTCGCACCTGGCGCTGCGCCGCACGCCGGTCGACGAGCTGGTGATCGCGCCCTACGCGACCGCCCTGGCAGCGCAGGTCGCACCGCACCGCGCCAGCGCCAACCTGCACCGCTTCGAGGAGGCGCGGGCGCGCGGGCGCTACGGCTTCATCGAGGCGCTCGACTACACGCCGGCGCGCCAGTCGGGCACCGAAGGCGTGGCCCGCGTCCAGACCTTCATGGCCCACCACCAGGGGATGAGCGTGGTCGCCCTGGCCAACGTGCTGCTCGCGCGGACGCCGCGTCGCTGGGGCATGGCCGACCCGCGCATCGAGGCGGTCGCCTCGCTGCTCCACGAACGCGCGCCGCGCGAGGTGCCGGTGCTGCACGAAGAGCCGGCCAGCCCGGCGCCCGGCGCGCTGCAGAAGCGCGGCCCCGGGGTCCTGCGCGACGTCCTGCCCGGCATGGCGGCGATCGAGCCGACCCATCTGCTTTCCAACGGCCGCTACGCGGTCACGCTGCGCGCCAACGGCGCCGGTACCAGCCGCTGGAGCAGCCACCAGGTCTCGCGCTCGCGCGACGATGCCCTGCGCGACGTCCACGGCACCTTCCTGCACCTGCGCTGGGACCGGCAACCGCGGGCCGTCTCGCTCACCCAGCACCCGGCGCCCGACCGCTCGGCCCACTATCACAGCAGCTTCCACGCCGACCGGGCCTGGTTCGGCGCGAACTGGCCCGAGGTCGACGCCTCCATCACGGTCTGGGTCAGCCCGGAAGACGACATCGAGTTCCGGCGCGTCGACCTGCGCAACGACGGCGACCGCCCGCTCGACCTCGAGCTGCTCTCCTCGTTCGAGGTGACGCTTGCCGACGCGCGCGCCGACGAGGCGCACCCGGCTTTCCAGAACCTGTTCGTCGGCGCCGAGTGGCAAGCCGGCCACCAGGCGCTGGTGTTCGAGCGAAAGCCCCGGCTGGCCCATGACAAGGGGGTGCTCGCCGCCCATTTCATCGCCGCGGCCGAGCCGCCGCTCGCCGCGCTGCAGATCCAGGTCGACCGGCAGCGCTGGCTCGGCCGAAACCGCGGCGCCAGCCACCCGCTCGCCTCCTACGACGAGCCGCCGGCAGCGCCGCAAAGCGGCGAAGGAGCACCGCTCGACACGGGGCTCGACCCGGTCGCCGCGTTCGCCGTGCGCCTGCGCATCGCGCCGGGGGCGAAGGCGCGGGTCACCTTCTGCACCGCCGCCGCCGACAACCGCACCACCCTGCGCGCGGTGATCGACAAGTACCGGCAGACGGGCAACATCGAGCGAGCCTCGACGATGTCGGCGACGCTGGCCGGCATTCGACTGCGCGAGATGCGGATCGGCAGCGAGACCTTCGCCGCGATCCAGACCCTGACCACCCTGCTCGCCCTGACGCTGACCCGGCCGCATGCGCGCCGCGCCGAGGCGACCGAGGTCTGCGACCGGCGCCTGCTCTGGCGCTTCGGCATCTCGGGCGACCGGCCGATCGTCCTGGTCTCGGCCGGGGTGGCGCAAGGCTTCGGCCTGCTCCGCTCGCTCGCCCAGGCGCTGCGCATGTGGTCGTGGGGCGGGGTCGCCTGCGACCTGGTCGTCGTCAACCACGAGCCGGCCTCCTACCTGATGGCGCTGAACCGGGAGATGACGTCGCTGAAGGAGGCCCACGTCGCCGCCTGCAACGCCCAGCCATGGGCCGCCGAGACCGGCTTTCACGTGCTCGCCTCGGCCGAGCTGCATGCCGACGAGCTGTCGACCCTTCGCGCCCTGGCGCGGGTGCGCCTGAACGCCGACGGGCGGTCGCTCGCCCATCACGTGGAGGAGATTGTCGAAGAGCACGACAGCGCCCTCGGCGAGCGCCAGGCGGTGTCGTCGGCGTCCCTGCCGGCCGACATGGGCGCCGAGAGCGCAGCGCGGCCGCCGACCGGCGAGTTCGCCCAGAGCGGCGGCGAGTTCCGCTTCGACGTGACCGCCCTCGTCCGGCCGGCGCGTCCCTGGGTCAACGTGCTCGCCAATCCGGACTTCGGCGCCCAGCTCAGCGAAGCCGGCGGCGGCTACAGCTGGGCCCTGAACAGCCGCCTCAACATGCTGACGCCCTGGTCGAACGACCCGGTCGCCGACCCGCAAGGCGAATGGTTCCTGCTCCAGGACTCACGGACGATGCAGACCTGGAGCGTCACGCCCTCGGCCGCCGGCGACAACCAGGCCGAGTACCGCATCTCGCACGGCCAGGGCTACAGCGTGATCGGCCACCGGCGCGGTGCGCTCGACGTCAGCGTGTCGTGGTGCGTCGATCCGCTGCTCTCGGTCAAGCAGGTGCGCCTGCGACTCGTCAATCGCGGCCACAAGACGATCGCCTTGCGCCTGATCGGGATTGCCGAATGGGTTCTCGGCGCCAACCGCGCCGATCGCGGCACCACGCTCACGAGCATGGCCAGCCAGCGCACCGCGCCGGGCTCCGAGACGGCGGGCGCCGCTCGCCCCGAAGGAGTCCCAGTCGAACGGCGCATGACGACGCTCTTCTGCAGCCAGCGCGAGCGCTCCGGCGGCTTCGGCGGCGGCACCGCGTTCTTCGGCCTGGCCGGCGACGCCGAGGAGCTCGCCGACTGGACCTGCGACCGGCGTGAATCGTTCGACGCGCGCGGCCGGCTGATCGTCCCCGACCAGTACGGCCAGGTGAGCGGCGGCGGCCTCGACCCGTGCGCGGCGATCGCGACCCGGATCGCGGTGCGCGCCGGCGACACCATCGACCGGGTTTTCCTGCTCGGCTGGGCGAGCAGCCCGGAAGGTGCGCACGCGCTGGCGAAGAGCGCGGCACTGCAGCCGCCGCTGCGCCGCATGCAGGAGGTGCGCGAGCGCTGGGACGAGCTGCTCGACGCCACCGTGGTGCGCACCCCCGACCCGCTGTTCGACGCGATGGTCAATCGCTGGCTGCTCTACCAGACCATCGCCTGCCGGCTCTGGGCCAAAGCCGGCTTCTACCAGGCCGGCGGCGCCTACGGCTACCGAGACCAGCTGCAGGATTCGATGGCGCTGGCCTGGACCGCGCCGGCCCTGCTGCGCCAGCAGATCGTGCTGTCGGCGTCGCGCCAGTTCCCCGAGGGCGACGTCCAGCACTGGTGGCACGTGCCCACCGGCGCCGGCGTGCGGACCCATTTCTCCGACGACCTGCTCTGGCTGCCGCACGCGGTGCTGCACTACGTCAGCACCGCCGCCGACCCGACCCTGCTCGACGAGAGCGTGCCTTTCCTGGAAGGCATGGCGGTGCCGCCGGGCGCCGAAGACGCCTACTACGTACCCGACATCAGCGGCGAATCGGCCAGCGTCTACGAGCATTGCGCGCGCGCCGTCGACCACAGCCTGACGGCCGGCGCACACGGCCTGCCGCTGATGGGCAGCGGTGACTGGAACGACGGCATGAACCGGGTCGGC
>JBDTUG010000395.1:0-3612 GCA_040007855.1 Caldimonas sp. | reverse complement strand
CGATCATCCAGCACCGCGCCGACGATCGCGCGCTGCAGAACATGCACAGCACGGTGGTCGCGCTGTTCATCGATTTCGAGACCCGGTTCGGCAGCTGGGGCCATTGCGGCGATTCGCGGCTCTACGTCTTTCGCGGCGGCCGGATCGCCGCGCGGACCCGCGACCACAGCCTGGTCCAGTCGCTGGTCGACGGCGGCATGCTCGCCGCGCAGGACATGCGGACCCATCCGCAACGAAGCGAGCTGCTGTCGGCGCTCGGCGTCGGCGAGGAAGACCTGCAGGTCAGCGTGTCGGCGCCGCCCTGGAAGGTCGAGGCCGGCGACGTGTTCCTGCTCTGCACCGACGGGATGTGGGAGTACGTCGAGGACGGGCAGATGGAAAGCGCGCTCGCCCAGGCGGTGAGCCCGCATGCCTGGCTCCACGAGCTCGAGCAGGACGTCCTGCGCGGCGCGTCGCACAAGCCGCGCCACGACAACTTCACCGCGCTCGCCGTCTGGGTCAGCGAGCCCGGGTTCTGACCGGAAGGGAGCCGAGATGCCGAATCACGTTTGCATGGGCGCCTTGCTGCAATGCAGCTTCGGCGTCGCGCCCAGCTCGTTGATGGTCCTGCCGGTGAATCGGATGATGACCTCGTTCGTGCCGGCGGCCAACATCATGGACAACAAGCCGATGGTCAACATCATGCCGTTCGGGATGTGCATGAGCCCCTCGAATCCGGTCGTCGCGGCGGCGACCGCGGCCGCGCTCGGCGTGCTCACGCCGATGCCCTGCATTCCGGCGACGACCGCGCCATGGGCGCCCGGCGCGGCGACCGTGCTGCTCGCCAACATGCCGGCGCTCGACGACACGTCGAAGCTGATGTGCATGTGGGGCGGCGTCATCTCGGTCAGCTTCGCCGGCCAGGTAACCGAACAGATTCCCTGAGGCGGCGCGGCGCCGCAGAAAGCGAAACGGCCGGGGCAAGCCCGGCCGTTCGATTGCGCCGCGACGCGAGCGGCTACTGCGTCTGCCGGCCGATCTCGACGCGCCGGTTTTCCGCTGCCATCGGGTTGCTCGGGTTGGCGGGATCCTTCGAGCCCTGGCCGACGACGACCAGCATGCCCGAGTCGGCGCCCTTCTGGACCAGGTAGTCCTTGACGGCCTCGGCGCGCTTGACCGACAGCTGCTGGTTCGCCTCGGGTGTTCCCGAGGCGTCGGCGTGGCCGACGACACGGACCTGCCGCCCCGTGCCCTTCTTGCCGCGCAGGACGTCGGCGAACACGTCGAGCTGCTTCTTCAGCAGCTCGGGCAGCTCGGCCGAGCCGACCTTGAACGACGAGGCGGGCAGCGAGTAGCGGATCGCCGGCTTCAGCCCCATGCACTTGAAGCCGCTGGCTTCGAGCTCCTTGCAGGCGTCTTCCGGGAACAGGCCGTCCTTGACGGCGGCGGCGTCGGGCACCGCGGTGCCGACATCGAGCGACGATTGGGCGAAGGCGGGACCGCACACGAACGCTGCGGCGACGATGGCGGCAAGGCCGAAGCGGCCCGGAGACAGCTCTTGCTTCATTTGCACTCCTCGGTGAACCAGGAAGGCCGCGCGGCGGCAGGCCTTTCGGCTCCCGCCGGACTGCAACCGGGCATGCGCAGCATGCGGTTGCCGCAGCCGGTCGATCATAGCGACTTTCGGGTGGCCGACGGGCCCGAAAAGTGGGGTCGGGCGCGAGCGGGCGCGCGGGTCGTGGCCTTGTGCGCGGCCCGGGCAGATTCTGTGTCGAGGCGAGGCGCATTCAAGTAAAGTGCGAGGCCGCTGTCCAGCGTCGCCAAGGCGGTGCGACGCGTCGGCGCTGCACGACAAAGAGCAGCCGCGGCTGTCGGGCCGATCGGCAGTCGCATTGGGAAGCCTCAGTTCACTCGAATCGCTATGACCTGGCACAACAAGGTGGTCTGGACGGAGGGGATGTTCCTGCAGCCCCAGCACTTCCAGCAGCATGACCGCTACACCGACTACCAGTTGCGCCAGCGCCTCGCCGCGACCATCGGCCATGCCTGGGGCTTCAGCGCAGTGTCTGTCGACGATGCCGCGCTCGCCCTCGGCAAGCTGAGCATCAATTCGGCCCAAGGCGTCCTGCCGGACGGCACTGCGTTCTCGATCCCCGGCAACGATGCCGCCCCGGCCGCGCTCGACCTGCCGATGGACGCGCGCAACGAGCGCGTCGTCCTCGCCCTGGTTCTGCAGCGGCCCGGCATCGTCGAGTCCGACGCCGAGCAGGCGGCCGGCGCGATGGGGCCGCGCTTTCGCGTCGCCGAGGTCGAGGTCGGCGACAGCAACACCAACGTCGACCGCGACACTGCGATCCAGATCGGCCGCCTTAACCTGCGCCTGATGCTCGAGCGCGATGCCGGCGAGGGCTACGCCTCGGTCGGCATCGCCCGGGTGGTCGAGCGGCGGGCCGACAACAAGCTCGTCCTCGATGCCCAGTACATCCCGCCCATGCTTCACTCGCACGGCCATCCGATCCTCGACGGCTACCTGCGCGAGCTGTGCGGGCTGCTGCACCAGCGCGGCGAGGCGCTGGCGGCGCGCCTGTCGCAACCGGGCCGCGGCGGCGTCGCCGAGATCGCCGACTTCCTGCTGCTCGAGGCCGTCAACCGCACCCAGCCGCTCTTCATGCAGCTGCAGCAGCGCTCGGTGCTGCATCCGGAAATGCTCTACGCCGCCTGTCTGAGCCTGGCCGGCGACCTGGCCACTTTTCGCGAGAAGCGTCGCCCGCCACCCTTCCCGGAGTACCTGCACGACGACCTGCAGCGCTGTTTCCGCGCGGTGATCGACGACCTGCGCCAGTCGCTCTCGATGGTGATGGAGCAGACCGCGATTCCGATCGAACTGCAGGACCGCAAGTACGGCATCCGGATCGCCTACATCGCCGACAAGGAGCTGCAGCGCAATGCCAGCTTCGTGCTCGCGGTCGCGGCCCAGCTGCCGGGCGAAGCCCTGCGTGCTCGCTTCCCGACCCAGGTGAAGATCGGGCCCATGGAGCGCATCCGCGATCTCGTCAACCTGCAGCTGCCGGGCGTGACGATGCGGCCGATGCCGGTCGCGCCGCGCCAGATTCCGTACCACGCCGGCTTCACCTATTTCGAGCTCGACACCCGCAACAACGAGCTGTGGAAGCAGCTCGAGGCGTCGGGCGGCCTGGCGATGCACATCGCTGGCGAATTTCCGGGCCTCGAGCTCGAGTTCTGGGCCATTCGGGCCTAGGGCCGTTCGCGCCCGGGGCCACGCGCGCTGCTCGCTCGAACCGGCGAACGACTCTCCAGGAAACGACGACATGAGCGACACCGGACGCGAGAACGACCCCTTTGCCGCCTTCGAGTCCGACCGCACGGTGATCAAGCCGGGCGCAGGTCGCGGCGCGCAACCCGGCGTCGCGCCGGGTGCGGGCGGCGCTCCGGGCGGAGGCGGACGCGGTCCGGCGCAAGCCGGCGGGGCGGCGCGGATGGACCCCGCCAGCCGGGAAGCGCCGCTGGCACTCGACGCGCTGATGAGCGCCAGCCTCAACCCGCTGGTCTCGGCAGCCTCGCCGCTGCTCAGCTCGGCGCCGCGCATCCGGGCGATGGTCCAGCACCCGAATC
>JBDTUG010000394.1:0-3628 GCA_040007855.1 Caldimonas sp. | reverse complement strand
TCTGCGAGGTGCTGTCGCGCCGCCACGTCGAGATCGGCCTGGTGCCGCTCGGCGCGATCGGCATGAGCGTGTTCGCGATCGACCTGTTCTTCGCGTCGCGCGCCCTGCCCGCTTCGGCCGGCTACACGCTGGCGGGTTTCCTGGCGCAGCCGGCGCACTGGCGGGTGATGGCCGACCTGGGCCTGCTGTCGCTGTTTGCCGGCCTGTACAGCGTGCCGATGTACGCGCTGATCCAGATGCGCTCGCAGCCGAGCCACCGGGCCCGGATCATCGCCGCCAACAACATCCTCAATGCCCTGTTCCTGATCGCCAGCTCGCTGATCGTCGGCGTGCTGATCAAGCTCGGCCTGACGGTGCCGCAGGTG
Organism: Caldimonas sp.; assembly: GCA_040007855.1. Classification (GTDB taxonomy): domain Bacteria; phylum Pseudomonadota; class Gammaproteobacteria; order Burkholderiales; family Burkholderiaceae_C; genus Schlegelella_A. The sequence goes on along the minus strand of JBDTUG010000394.1, from coordinate 3,263 downwards.
TTCCTGGTGGTCGGCCTGCTCAACGCGGTGGTCGCGTTCTACATCTTCATGCTGGTGCCGGAGTACCTGCTGCGCTTCGTCGCCTTCATCATGGCGCGGCTCGTCTATCGCTTCAAGGTCAGGGGCGACGAGAACATCCCGACCGAGGGCGCGGCGATCCTGGTCTGCAACCACGTCGCCTTCGTCGACCCGATGCTGCTGATGGCGGCGAGCCCGCGGCCGATCCGCTTCATCATGGACCACGAGATCTTCCGCATGCCGGTGCTCGGCTGGTTCTTCCGGCTCGCCAAGGCGATCCCGATCGCGCCGCAGAAAGCCGACCCACGGACCTACGAGCGGGCCCTCGCCAAGGCCCGCGAGGTGCTGGCCGACGGCGACCTGCTGTGCATCTTTCCGGAGGGCGGCATCACCCGGACCGGCGAGATGGGCGAGTTCAAGGGCGGGGTGATGAAGCTGCTCGAATCGAACCCGGTGCCGGTCGTCCCGCTCGCCTTGCAGAACCTCTGGGGATCGTTCTTTTCGCGCGCCGACGGCACGGCGATGCGCCGGCCGTTCCGGCGCGGGCTCTTCAATCGCGTCGTGATCGTTGCCGGCGATCCGGTCCCGCCGGCCGAGGTGACGCCGGCCGGCATGCGCGAGAGGGTCGCTGTCCTGCTCGCCTCGCGGCCCTGACCCGGCCCGCCCGCCTCAGGTGCGGAACTCCGCCGGCGGACGCTTCGGCTCGGCGATGCCGATCCGCTCGTATTCCGAGATCACCTGGGCGCCCAGCAGCAGCAGCGTGGCCGCGATCTCGAGGCTCAGCAGGACGACGATTGCGGTCGTCAGCGAGCCGTAGACGACGTTGACCTGCGAGAGCGTCGCGAAGTACCAGACCAGGACGTGCCGGGTCAGCTCCCAGAGGAGGGCCGCGGTCACGCCGCCGATCAGGGCGTGCCGCATGCGCAACCGCCCGGCCGGCATCACCAGGTAGACCGAGGTCAGGACGAACACCTCGCCGGCGAAGCCGAGCAGGTACAGCAGCACGCCCGAAAGGCCGTTCAGCGACCATTCGCGTCCGAACAGCTCGACGTTCTCCTGCCCGACCGCCTTCAGGCTGCCGGCGACCAGCGTGACCAGCAACAGACCCATGCCGAGCGACAGGATGTAGCAGTAGGGGATCAGCGCCGAGAAGATGAAGCGGCGCTTTCGCGCCACGACGCGGTGCAGGAAGATCACCGACATCGCGTTCTCGAGCACGGTGAAGGCGAGCGAGCTGAAGAAGATCATGGTGGCGAGCAGCAGCCAGCCGACATCGCCCCGGTTCTCGAGGAAGTGGGCGAGCTCGCCGATGATCGCCACCGACTGCCCGGGCACCAGCCACTCGAGGTAGCGGCCGAGCGTGCCGAGCAGCTCGGCCTGATCGATCAGCTGCGACAGCGCGATCACCGTCAGGATCATCAGCGGGACGATCGACAGCAGCGCGTAGTAGGCAACCGCCCCGGCGAGCAGCAGGCCCTGGTTGGCGCGAAACGCGCGCAGCGTGGACCAGGCAAACTTGCCCGGGTGGCTCAGGACGTACTGGGCCGCCGGGCCGATCAGCCGGGGGCTCAGATAGCGCTGAAGTGCGTTCGGCGGTTTCAAGAATCGGGCGTGGAGATCTCGCGCAGGGTCTTGTCGGTGTGCGTCGATTGTCGCGTCGCCAGGTCGGCGAGCGCGACGATGCCGACGATCTCGCGCCGCGCATCGAGCACGGGCAGGCGGCGCACCTTCGCTTCGCCCATTTCCGCCATCACCTTGTCGACCGTGTCGTCGTCGCTGCACCAGCGAACGTCCGCGGTCATCACGTCGGCGACCAGCGCCTCCTGGGCGACCATGCCCTCGGCCACGCCGCGCACGGCGATGTCGCGGTCGGTGACCATCCCGACCAGCGCCTTGCCGTCGGTGACCGGCAGGGCGCCGATGTCCATTTCGCGCATCCGGCGTGCGGCTTGTTGCAGGGTCTCGTCGCGGCCGACGACGGCCACGCTGCGGGTCATGATGTCGGCGATCCGGGTCATGGTGGTGTCCTGGTGAGATGGGTGAGCGATCGGATGGCTGTTCGGCAGCGGCGCCGGGCTGGACTCCGCACAGGCTAGGTTCGCGCTCCGGTCTTAGCTAGGCGCGCAGGGCCGGCCGCGCTGTAGTCGACCGACACGCGCCGGGGTAAGGCGCGTCCGACGCGCGTCGTCTAGACGCCGCGCTGCCGGTCGAACCTGAACCGCGCCGCGAACTCCGCGAAGCTCGCGCTCTCGAGGGCGGTCCGCACCTGGCGCATCAGGTCGACGTAGAAGTGCAGGTTGTGCACGCTGGCGAGCATCGGCGCCAGCATCTCGCCGCAGCGGTCGAGGTGGTGCAGGTAGGCGCGCGAGAAGCGCGCGCAGGTCGCGCAGGCGCAGGTCGGATCGAGCGGCGCCTCGTCCTGCTTGTAGCGGGCGTTGCGGATGCGCAGGTCGCCGAAGCGGGTGAAGAGATGGCCGTTGCGGGCATTGCGGGTCGGCATGACGCAATCGAACATGTCGACGCCGGCGGCGACGCCCTCGACCAGGTCTTCCGGCGTGCCGACGCCCATCAGGTAGCGCGGCTTGCCCGCCGGCAGGCGCTGCGGCGTGTGGGCGACGATCCGACGCATCTCCTCCTTCGGCTCGCCGACGCTGACGCCGCCGATCGCGTAGCCGGGCAGGTCGAGCCCGGCGAGCGCCTCCACCGATGCTTCGCGCAGCGGCTCGAACATGCCGCCCTGGACGATGCCGAACAGGGCGTTCGGGTTCTCGAGCCGGGCGAACTCGTCCTGCGAGCGCTTCGCCCAGCGCAGGCTCATCTCCATCGAGCGGCGCACCGCCGCCTCGGGCGCGACCACGCCGTCCTTCTGCCAGGCGGTGCACTCGTCGAACTGCATCGCGATGTCGCTGTCGAGCACGTGCTGGACCTGCATGCTGACCTCGGGCGTGAGGAGCAGCTTGTCGCCGTTGACCGGCGACTGGAAGGCGACGCCCTGCTCGCTGACCTTGGCGTTGGCGCCGAGCGACCAGACCTGGAAGCCGCCGCTGTCGGTCAGGATCGGCCGCCGCCAGGCCTCGAAGCGATGCAGGCCGCCGAAGCCGCGCAGCACGTCGAGGCCGGGGCGCAGCCAGAGATGAAAGGTGTTGCCGAGGATGATCTCGGCGCCCATCGCCTCCAGCGACTCCGGCATCACGCCCTTGACGCTGCCGTAGGTGCCGACCGGCATGAAGACCGGCGTCTCGACC
>JBDTUG010000393.1:0-3638 GCA_040007855.1 Caldimonas sp. | reverse complement strand
AGGTGGCGGTCGAAGCCGGCTTCGCGGGTGCGCTGCCGGTCGATCTCGTGGCCCCAACCGGACTGGGCGACCAGCTTGATCTGCCCGCCCCAGGGCCGTTGGCGGATCCGCCGGCAAACCTCGTAGCCGCTCAGCCTGGGCATCCCGAGGTCGAGCAGCATCACCTCCGGCCGGAAGGTCTCGGCCGCCTGCAGGGCGTGCTCGCCGTCGTAGGCGACCTGCACTTCGTGGCCCATCGATTCGAGCAGCAGGGCCAGGCTGTCGGCGCTGTCGCGCAGGTCGTCGGCGACCAGGACGCGGCAGCGTGCGGCGCCGGGCAGGGGCGCCGCGCGGCCCGATACGGCCGGTTCGAGCGACCCGGCCGGGTCGAGCGGCCGCGCCAGCGGCAGGCGGACGACGAACTCGCTGCCCTTGCCGATGCCGTCGCTGCGCACGCTGATCCGGCCGCCGTGCATCTCGACGAAGCCGCGTGCCAGCGCCAGGCCGATGCCGAGGCCGTCGCGCAATCGACCCGGCGCCGGTGCCGCCTGGCTGAACATCTCGAAGATGCGCGGCATCTGCTCGGCGCCGACGCCGACGCCGTTGTCGGTCACCCGCAACTCGACCTCGCTGCCCTGCAGTTCGACCGCCAGGCCGATCGCGCCGGCCGGCTGGGTGTACTTGGCGGCGTTGATCAGCAGGTTGGAAAAGACCTGGGCGAGCCGCGCCAGGTCGCCTTCGATGGCGACCGGCTCGGCCGGCATCGCGACCGTGAGCTTGTGCGCCGCGGCGTCGATCAGCGGCTGGGCGATCTCGATCGCCTGCGCCACGACCGCGCCGAGCAGCAGCGGCTCGCGGCGCAGGGCGAACTGGCCGCGCGTCATCCGCGACACGTCGAGCAGGTCCTCGAGCAGGCGCGACATCTGCGTCACCTGCCGGTCGATGACGTCGCGGCACCAGCCGACCCGCCCCGGGTCGGCCTGCCCGTTCTGGCGCAGCACGCTGACCGCGTTGCGGATCGGCGCAAGAGGGTTGCGCAGCTCGTGCGCCAGGGTGGCGATGAAGTCGTCCTTCTTGCGGTCGGCGTCGCGCAAGGCCTCTTCGGCATGCTTGCGCTCGGTGATGTCGAGCGAGACGCCGAAGTTGCGCACCGGGTTGCCGGCGTTGTCGTAGTCGGCCTGGCCGCGGTGGCTGATCCAGAGCACCTTGCCGTCGGGGCGGACGATCCGGAACTCGTGGATGAAGGGCCGGCGCTCTGCGATCGCCTGCGCCCGGCGCTCCAGGAATCCGGCCCGGTCGTCGTGGTGGATAAGCTCGCCCACCGACGCCCGGGTCGGCACGAAGCGCTCTGGATCGACGCCGAACACGACATAGGTCTCGGGCGACCACCAGAGCACGTCGTTCACCATGTCGTAGTCGTAGACGCCCATCTGCCCGGCCTTGAGCGCCAGCGCCAGGCGCTCGCGCTCGATCCGCAGCACCTCCTCGGCCTGCCGGCGCTCGGTCACGTCGGCCATGATGCTGACCAGGCGCCTGGCCCGGCCGTCGGGCTGGCGTTCCACCACCAGCCCGCGCCCGGACCGCCAGAGCGTGCTGCCGTCGAGTCGTACGATCCGGTACTCCGCGAAGAACGAGTCCTGCCGGTCGGCGAGCTCGTGATAGCGGCGCACGAAGTGGCGGTCTTCGGGATGCAGCGCGCTCTCGTACTCGTCGGCCGCGCCACCCACCTGGCCGCGGCCGTCGGCAAGGTCGAGGCCGAACAGGTCCATCCCTTCCTTCGACCAGGTCCGGGTCCGCGCTACCAGGTCGGTTTCCCAGGAGCCCATCCGCCCGGCAGTCAGGGCCATGCGGTAGCGCGCCTCGCTCTCGCGCAGCGCCGCCGCGACTTCCTCCTCGCGCCGGCTCGGTGACGGATCAGGCTGGGAAGTCAACGCGGGTGCCTTTGCAGGGTTCCATGCGCAGCGTCCGTTTCAGGCCGGCTTCGGGCGCTCCGGAATGTTCATGCCCTTGACGACCGCCGGGCGGATCAGGAAGGTCTGCAGGACCCGCCTGACATTCGCGAAATCGGCGATCCCGACCAGCTCGCCGGCGCCGTAGAAGCCGACCAGGTTGTTGACCCAGGGGAAGGTCGCCATGTCGGCGATCGAGTAGCCGTCGCCCATGATCCAGGCCCGGTCGGCGAGTTGCCGGTCGAGCACTGCCAGGAGTCGCCTGGCTTCCTGCACGTAGCGCTCGAGCGGCCGCTTGTCCTGGTAGGCCTTGCCGGCGAACTTGTGGAAGAAGCCGACCTGTCCGAACATCGGCCCGATCCCGCCCATCTGGAACATCAGCCACTGGATCGTCTGGTAGCGGCCGGCCGGGTCGGCCGGCATGAAGCGGGCCGATTTCTCGGCCAGGTAGATCAGGATCGCGCCCGACTCGAACAGCGGCAGCGGGCGCCCGACCGGGCCGTCGGGATCGAGGATCGCCGGGATCTTGTTGTTCGGGCTGAGCGACAGGAACTCCGGCGTCATCTGGTCGTTGGCTTCGAAGCGCACCAGGTGCGGCTCGTAGGGCAGGCCGGTCTCCTCTAGCATCACCGAGACCTTGACGCCGTTCGGCGTGGGCAGGGAATAGAGCTGAATCCGATCGGGGTGCAGGGCGGGCCACTTGCGGGTGATCGGGAAGGCGCAGAGATCGGTCATGGAGTGCGGGCGGTGGAGGCAGGCAGGCATTGTCGGTCGCCCCTCGCCACGGCGTGCGAGGTCGGGTCGCGAGTCAGCGGGTTCCTACCGAGACGGGCGCTCCGTTCCCACCCGAGGCTTGGGCGGCGGCTCCTGCCGGCCGGCCGGCGCGGCGCCTATCTTCCGGCATCGAGTGTTGGCGTTGCCCGAAATGAACCGCGCTTCGAGTCTCACGTCTTCGCTGCCCACCCGCCCGGGCCCGACGGGTCGAGCGACTCTCGTCTTTGCCGCCGCGCTGCTCTCGCTCGCCGCCCGGGCCGACCCCGAGACGCCGGCGCGGCTGGAGCCGGCGCTGGCGGCAACCGCACCGATGGCGCCGGCCGGCGTAGCGTCTCGGCCGGTCGACGCCACTGGCCGCGATGTGGCAGGGGCGCCACCGGCCTCGCGCTGGGCGAGCCGGCACGACTACTCGCAAGGCAACTACCGCTGGTCGCTGGCGCGCGGTAGCGTCGACGTCGCCCTCGGGTTCGACACGCCCTCGCGGATCGGCTACGGCGCCGGCTCGCGCCTCGACGCGTCGGGCCCGATCATCCAGACGTTGCCGGAACTCAGCGTCGGCCTGCGCACCGTCGCGCCGGGCCTGGCGAGCAGCCTGATCGAGCGGGCCATCGGCACGGCAGGAGGGCGCGCCGCGTCGAGCCGGGTGGGCATCCAGTGGAAGCCGGCGCCATCGAACCTGGCGTTCCTGCGCCAGGGCCTGGGCATCCGTCTCGGCGGCGACGAGCGCTTCACCATGCGGCTCAGGAAGGGCACGCTGAGCCTCTACATGAAGCAGGAGTTCTGACTCCAGCACTGGATCTTCCTCGTCAACCTGCCGATCGCGGCTAGCTAGTTTCGGCGAACCGGCCCTAGCTTATAGCTAGCTGCTAGCGGCTCAGACCGCTAACCCGGATATTTCATCAGTAGAGGGTCGGCAGCCTCGTGCGTGAGCGCGTT
>JBDTUG010000392.1:0-3643 GCA_040007855.1 Caldimonas sp. | reverse complement strand
ATACAAACTTCGGACAAGGGGAATTGTCCAGAACGCTATACAGATGATCGCTCGACGCGATGCATGCCACGGACACCGGCCCTCCCGTGCCTGGGATCGCGTCGCCCATTCCTTCGCGCGTTGCGCGAACGACGCTGCTTGACGAACTGCCAGGCGCTTCGCGCACGACGCTTCGCGTCGTTTGCTTCGGCCCGCCAGATCGTCACCCAGACACCCGCCACACCCGAAGCCGGGCCGGAAGGCCTCGGTCCGTAGAGGCAAGGATCGATGATTTTTAGGCCAATTTCATCGCTTTCGCTTGTTCCAGGCCTCAGCAGTAGCACCGGGATCACGCAGGCGCATCAGGCGACGCGCCCCGTCATGACTGCGCGGCTCGCGAATCGCGGTCTCCGGCCACCGAGCCACGCGAACGCTTTGCGACCTGAGGACAACAACGGACCGTTCCAGGGTCAGTTGCGCGGGGGGCGTTGCTGCCCGCCTCGCTCCGGTCTACGCTCTCACCGAATGTGTTCGATCAGCCGGCGGAAACGGCCATGTGCGAGGTCACGATCTACTACAACGCGTATTGCGAGATCTGTCGCAACGCACTCGCGCTCATCCGTCATGCTGGCATCGAGCCGATCGTCGTCGAGTACATGTGGACACCGCCGTCCCGGGTAACGCTGCTCGAGCTGCTGGCGGCCATGCGGGCACCGGTTCGGGCGCTGGTCCGAATCCATTCGCCGCATGGCGCCGACCTGGGCCTCTACGATCCGCGGTGGAGCGACGAGGCGCTGCTCGACCTGATGCTGGAAAGACCTGTCTTTTTGAACCGTCCGATCGTCGTGACGCCGCTCGGCACCAGGCTGTGCCGGCCCTCCGAGACCTTGCTGGAGCTGCTGCCGGTGCCGAGGCTTCCTCCGTTCACCAAGGAAGACGGCAGCGTCGTGCTCGACAGCGGCCAGCGCCTATGCGAGGACCGAGTTCACGTGATCGGCCGTCGCCTGGAGGCGTAGAGGAGCGGCCCTCTCGTGCCCCGGGGGTCGCGGCCTCTTTTCCTTCGCGCTGCGCGAACGAAGCCGCTTGACGAACTGGCCGGCACTTCGCGCGCGACGCCTGCGTCGCTTCCTCCGGCCGGCCAGATCGTCACCCCGGTCACCCGCCACGCCCGAAGCCGGGCCGCCAGGCAATGTCGATGAAATTCGGCCGAATTTCATCGCTCGAGTTGCAACGTATCAGCGCGAAGATGGGGACGGCCTACTACCACCATTCGGTACCGACCAACCTGCCTGAAATCAGCAGAAATCCGGCAGGAAATCGGCCTCGCTTTCGGCCCACACTGATCCATTCGCACGCCTGCTTTGGAGCTTCCCATGAATGACGATCCGATCCCATTCGCCGCAGGACGGATTCCGCCCCTGCTTCGCCTTCCGGCCGTGCTCGAGGCGACCGGCCTGGGCCGCTCGACGGTCTACAGGATGATCGCCGAGCACGCGTTCCCCGCGCCCGTGAAGCTGGCCAAGCGCGCGGTCGGCTGGCGGGACGACGATGTCCGGCGCTGGACCAGCGGGCGACCGAGTACATCCGACTCGAACGGTTCGACGGCTCGCCGCCGCTGAGGGACAGCGGCAGCGGACACGTCAAACAGCGTCGTCTGGACCGCATCGTGCGTACCGGTGCTCGCGAGCGGACGACCCTCGACCTTTGCGGTCTGGGCCCGGCGATCCGGGCGCACGCGAAGGCCCGCAACATGGCGGTGTCGTCGGTCGCCAGGATGGCCGTCGCCAGGTTGCTCGAGGGCTCGGGCACTGTTGTGGCCGACACCCTCAACGCGAACCTCCAGGTCGTCCCCACGGGTCCCTCCGTGAAGGTGACCCTCCGCGTGTCGCCCCGGATCGCGCGCGACCTGGCGACACGCGCCCGGGCCACCGGCCTCTCGCATGGCGCGTACGTCAGCACGCTGATCGACGCCGCGCCGATCGCAGTCGATCACAGGCAAGCGGTCAGGGCGCTCGCCGCCTCGACGGATCGTCTCGCCTCGACCGCGACGGATCTCAATGGCTTCACTCGCCTCTTGCGGCGCGGGACGTCTCTCTCGGCAGATCATGTCGACGATGCGGTGGACGCAGTGGTTCGCGAGGTGCGAACACATCTGCGCGTGGCGGCCCGGCTCGTCGCCGATCTCAAGCCCATGGCGGCCTCGCGTCGCGACCCTGGCAAGGGCCCCCAAAGCTGCGGTTCCTCGCCATGACGGGCGGCCCGAGCATCGATGGCGTCCTTGTCAAGTGGGGCGAACGTCTCTTCTATCCAGCCAATCGCCTGGCCAGGACCGCGCCGCCGGCTCGCCTGTCGGGCGGTCTGCAGAAGCGGGCCGCCGCGGTCCGGGCCCGGATCCAAGCCACCGTCGTCAGGCGCGCGCCCCAGGTCATGATCAAAGTGACCGGAGGAAGGCGGGGCATGGGGGCAATCGCAGCGCACCTCCGCTACATCGCCAAGGCTGGCAGGCTGCCGTTCGAGGACGACCGCGGCGTCGTGGAGGAAGGCAAGGAGGCGCTGCGCGATCTGGCCTGGCAGTGGCAGTACGGCGGCTCCTACATCGGCGAGGTGAGCCACCGGCGCGAGGCCTTCAACATCATGCTGTCGATGCCGAGCGGCACCGATGCGATGTCCATCCAGCGCGCGGCGCGCGAATTCGCCCGGGCCGAACTTGCGGGTCATCGCTGGGTCATGGTGCTGCACGACCACCAGGCCAACCCGCACGTCCACCTGAGCGTTCGTGCCGAGGGCAGGGACAGCAGGCGTCTCAACCCGCGCAAGGCCGATCTGCAGCGCTGGCGCGAGACCTTTGCGGAGAAGCTGCGTGGCTGGGGCATCGAGGCCGAGGCGACTCGCCAGGCGACGCGAGGCCAGCTGCGCAACTACGAGCCGCTCTGGCGCGTCAAGGCCGCCGAGGCGGGGCGTCTGCGATCACCGCGTGAGGAGACGAAGTCAGGATCGGGCACCGAACGCAGCCGCAAGGAAGCCATCGTCGCCTGGACACACATCGCCCGCGGCCTGGCCGACTCGGACGATGCTGCCGATCGCGCGCTGGCAGAAAGCGTCGACCGCTACGTTCGTGCGACACCATTCGCGCTCGAATATTCGCGGCACCTCGTAAAACACCTTGAACAGCCGCGGCTCATTTCCGGGCGTGAGCCCGCTCCGGTTTTGGAGGCGGTCCGGGCTGCGAAGCCGCAGCCGACACTGGCGCCTGCTCCGCGACGCCCGGAGATTGACCGCCAGCGATAGGCCTCGTACTGACCGCGCCAGCCGAAAGAGGCCACGCGGACATCACGAGGGCTGTGCAGGCCGCCGAGGCTGCGACAAGCGCCAGGTTCAGGAGCCAGTCCTCCCACCAGCGCTGTCTCCGCAGGGCGGCCTGTTGCAGTTCCTGGGCAATCCGGCGCAAGGTCGGCGTCACCTCTTCGGTGAAGATGGCCCGAGCCGATGCCTTCATCGCTCCGGTCTGCTCGTCGATCGTCTTTCTGGCGAGCTCGTTCGTTTGGCGCGTGATGTGCGCGACGGCCGTGTCCTGCCGTTCGAGCGCCATCGCCACGATTCGCTCCTGAATGGACGGCGACACTCAGGAAGTCCGGTCGAACGACAACCATGATGGCCGGTGGTG
>JBDTUG010000391.1:0-3672 GCA_040007855.1 Caldimonas sp. | reverse complement strand
CGGGATCCACCTGGACGAAGCCGCGCTTGATGAACCAGTGCATGGTCCGGGTGGTCAGCACGAAGATACTCTCCAGGCCGAGCGCGCGGGCGCGCTGCTCGACCCGCTTCAATATCCGCTCGCCGTCGCCGTGGCTCTGGACCTGGGGAGATACCGTGAGCGCTGCCATTTCAGCGGTTTTCGCTTCCGGATAGGGATAGAGCGCGGCGCATCCGAATATCACGCCGTCGTGCTCGATGACGGTGTAGTCGCCGACATCGCGCTCGATTTCCGTGCGGTCGCGCTTGACCAGCGTGCCGTCGCGCTCGAACGGCTCGATCAGCTGCAGCACCCCGCCGATGTCGTCGGGCGTCGCCTGGCGCAGGCTCTCGAGCTTCTCGTCGACGACCATCGTGCCGATGCCGTCGTGGGTGAATACCTCCATCAGCAGCGCGCCGTCCACGGCGAACGGCAGGATGTGCGAGCGTTCGACACCGCCGCGGCAGGCGCGCACGCAATGCTGCAGGTAGAACGCGGTGTCGGCAGGCCGGCTCGCCCCGGGCAGCGACGCCAGCAGCCGCTCGGCGTCGGCGAGCGCGAGCTCGGTGTCGATCGGGCTGGCCGGATCGGCGGAGTCCTCGTGGATGCCGGCGACCTCGGTCACGAACAGCAGCTTGTCGGCCTGGAGCGCGACCGCCGTGCTCGTCGCCACGTCTTCCATCGTCAGGTTGAATGCCTCGCCGGTCGGCGAGAAGCCGAATGGCGACAGCAGCACCAGTGCGCCGATGTCGATCGCCCGGCGGATCGCCGCCGCGTCGACCTTGCGGACGTAGCCGCTGTGCATGAAGTCGACGCCGTCGACGATGCCCACCGGCCGCGCGGTGAGAAAGTTGCCCGAGACGACGCGCACGATCGCGTTGGCCATCGGCGTGTTCGGCAGGCCTTGCGAGAACGCGGCCTCGATCTCGAAGCGCAGCTGGCCGGCCGCCTCCTGGGCGCTGTCGAGCGCCACCGGATCGGTGATGCGCAGGCCATTGTGATAGCGCGACTCGTGGCCCTTGGAGCGGAGCTGCTCGTTCACCTGCGGCCGAAAGCCATGGACCAGCACCAGGCGGATGCCCATCGCGTGCAGGATCGCCACGTCCTGTGCGAACGACTGCAGCTTGCCGGCGGCGATCAGCTCGCCGGCGATCGCGACCACGAAGGTCTTGCCGTGATACGCGTGGATGTACGGCGCGACCGTGCGAAACCACGGCACGAAGGTGTGCGGGAAGACGAGGTTCACGGTCTGGTGCGAGCCGGGTGCGGCGGGAGTTCTTCGGGGCCGCAGGATTCTGTCATGCGCTCGCGCGCGTCAGTCCCAGGCGAGGCGGTCGGTGCCTGGCCGGACCGAAGGTCGCGCATAGCCGGCTGGAGTGAGAGAGAACCGGGTCGCGGGCCGAACCGCAGCGAGACGGCCGAAGCCCGAGTCGACGGTGTCGACGCGCGACGCGACGTCGGGCGCGGCCGCGGCCATGCCGTCGAGGCGCCCCAGCGAGCGTAGCCACAGCGCCGTCCGCGCCAGCGACAGCCGGACATGCCAGCTCCCGCCCTCGGCCTTCTGGCGCAGCAGCGCCGCTTCGGCGCCGAAGGCGAGCAGGAAGGCCGAGGCCATGTCCATGATCTGCAGCGGCAACGCTCGAGGCTCGCCGTCGCCGAAGGCCGCGCCCTCGGCGGCATTGAATCCGGTCGCGGTCTGCACCAGCGAATCGAAGCCGCGCCGCCCCGCCCAGGGCCCGCTGCGACCGTATGCCGAAAGAGAGACGTAGACCAGCCCCGGCCGGAGCACTGCGGCTGCATCGGCGCCGAAGCCGAGCGTGTCGAGCCCGCCCGGGCGGTAGCCCTGCAGCATCACGTGCGCGCCCTTCAGCACGGCGGTGAATGCGGCCCGGTCCGCGCTGTCGTGCAGGTCGGCCAGCGCCGAGCGCTTGCCGCGGCTGGTATCGGCGATGGCGTCGATGTTGGGCAGCCGGGGCGAGTTGACCAGCAGCACGTCGGCACCGAAGGCGGCGAGGGTCCGGCCCGCCACCGGCCCGGCGAGGATCCGGGTCAGTTCGAGCACGCGAATCCCCTCGAGCGGCCGGGCGGCGCGCGGCAGCGTCGGCCAGGCGAGCGGTGGCGCGTCGCCGATCCGCTCGATCTCGATCAACGGCAAGGCAGCCACTGCGGCGGCTTGAGGATGCCGGTCCCATGCGTCGAAGCTCCGCAACCGGGCGACGACCAGGCCGCGCTCGGCCGCCTGCGCCTCGAGATCGTCGGCTTGCCAGCCGAGGAGGGCGGTCGTGACCGTTTCGCGCGTGGTTTGCGGGCCTTCGGGCAGGCCGAGCAAGCGCAACAGGCCGTCGCGATGGTGTGCGAAGTTGGTGTGGACGCGAACCAATTCGCCGCCGTCCGGAGAGCCGCAGCGGTACAGGCCCGCGAGCTTGTCCCAGACCGGAGGCGAAACTCCGTCAAGTGTGAACCGGCCGGTGCTTTCGACCGCGGCATCGACCAGATCGACGCTCGCAGACTGCGTGAGGCCGTTGCGCAGCCGGCCGATCTCGGTCGCCGCCAGCGCCGCGGCGCCGAGCGATGCCTGGGCCGCCGTCGCGACTGCGAAGGAGGAGCGCAGCGCCGGCTCGGTGCCCGGCAGGAGGACGCGAGGCAGTGCAGCCCGGTCGAGATCGGCGTCGTTCCACAGGGACTCGATCACCGCAGACGCTGCAATGCTCATGGGGGACGCCGCAGGCCCGGCCTGCGGCCTTGTTGACGAGACCTACTTGTACAGCAACTGCGGCAGCCAGAGGCCGATGCCGGGGAACTGGTAGAGCAGGATGATCGCGATCACCTGGATCCCCATGAACGGCATCATGCCGGCGAAGATCTGGTTGAGCGTCACGTGCCGCGGCGCAACGCCCTTGAGATAGAAGGCGCTCATCGCCACCGGCGGGCTCAGGAAGGCGGTCTGCAGGTTGAGCGCCACGAGCAGGCCGAAGAACAGCGGATCGACGCCGAAGTTGTCGAGCAGCGGAATGAAGATCGGCATGAAGATGACGATGATCTCGGTCCACTCCAGGGGCCAGCCGAGGATGAAGATGATCACCTGGCTCAGGATCAGGAACTCGGTCTTGGTGAGGTTCATGCCGAGCACCCAGCGCTCGACCAGTTCCTGACCACCGAGCAGGGCGAAGGCGGCCGAGAAGATCGCCGAACCGACGAACAGCCAGCAGACCATCGCCGTAGTCTTCGCCGTGAGGAAGACCGATTCCTGCACCATCTTCAGATTGAGCTGCCGGTAGGCCGCCGCCAGGACGAAGCCACCGGTCGCGCCGATCGCGGCAGCTTCCGTCGGCGTCGCCAGGCCGAACACGATCGACCCGAGAACCGCGAGGATCATGATCAGCAGCGGGAAGAAGCTCGAGAGCAGCATCTTGAAGATCTCGAGCCGGGCGAAGCTGAGCAGCAGGTAGTAGATCGCGAGTGCGACCGCACCTACGACCAGTCCGATCCAGTAGCCGGGCGGGGCCGGCTCCCGGGCATCGGCCGCGGCGCTCGCCGCGACCGGCGACGCGCTCTCCGGCACGGCCGCAGTGCTCGCGGCGGCCGCAGCTCCGGGAGGCTCGCTCAGCGCGGCGCCGGACTCCTTGGCATCGGAGGGCGGCTCCTGCAGTCCCG